>JARGNK010000174.1 GCA_029213145.1 Rubripirellula sp.
TCGCCTGAGATCGGCGTTTTCGGAATGGTATGCCGCCAGCGATTTTCGTTTTCCCGGTCACTGCTCTGAGCGGCCGGTGCAGGTTGACTATATTGTTGGACTCAGCATGTAACTCTGACGGAGATCTTTCCCAATGTCCATTCTACGCCGAACGTTCCTTACTTCCGCCAGTGCTGGAATCGCCTCTGCGTGTTTTGGGCGGACGGCAACGGCGGGTCAATTTACCGGGAAAATTCGTAAGGCCGTCAAATACCACATGGTTGCCGGTGAAGGATCGGTGGAGGACAAATTTCGCATGGTCAAAGATTTGGGGTTCGATGGGATCGAACCTCGCGTCGCCGCCGGGCCGGAAAATCGTGAACTCGTCAAAGCCTTCGCCGCCGCGAGAGAGAAGACTGGCCTGCCCATCCACGGGATGGTGAACGGTAACCGGCCCAACTTGATCGAGGCGATTGACCAAGCGAAATTCCTGGGCGCCAATTCAGTTCTGCATGTCGTCGGCTACGACCGAAAAATCGGTTACTTGGAAAACTATCGACGAACTCAAGAACTCATTCGGAGTGCGATCGATCATGCTGAAAAGCAAAATGTGAAAATCTTGCTCGAAAATGTTTGGGCAACTTTTTTAATCGAACCACTCGGTATGGCTCGCTTCGTGGATGAATTGGATAGTCCCCAAGTGAAGGTTTACTTTGATGTCGGCAACGTCGTCCGCTGGGGATATCCGCAGCACTGGATTGAAGTACTGGGCGATCGTATCGAGAAACTTGACATCAAAGAATATGACTTGAACATCGCGATGAACGATGGGATGCGGAAAGGCTTTGATCGACCACTAGGGGGAGGTAGCGTCGATTGGGAAAGCGTCCGCCAAGAGTTGGTAAAGATCAACTACGAAGGATGGGCGACCGCAGAAGTGCGAGGTGGTGATCGGCAGCGTCTCGCTGACATCGCAACGCAGATGGATGATGTCTTGAGCCTGTGATGAAGAGAACGCAGGTGAACCGTTCCACCGCGTCTGAGCGGGCCACGTTTTGGCCCATTCTGTTGGCTGGAAAGTTGCCGCTCGCTAAAGAGTTTCTGCGGTTGGGAAGTGACTAGCTCACTGCAACTTAGTCTCTCGTTGTGGCGATTCGTTCCTCCGGGGCGATCCTTGGTTCAATCGACTTCAGGCCAACGCGTTGCAAGTGTTGGTTGGCCAGTCTGAGTTGTCCTTCGGAAAGTTGATTAGCGATCAGTGTCCAGAAATGTCGGTCGTTGACTAACAGTCGCGCAAGACTGGCGGGGGTGTCGTTGACTCGTGGACGCAGTCGTTTCAAGACCGTCTGCATGCGCTGGGATTGTTCGTGATCCAGATCTTCGGCAGACAGGTTTTGAATCATGGGGATGATTGGCGCGCCCCAAGCCAGCAGTTGGTTCTCCGCAATGATTCGTTTTGATCGTTTGGCTGAGCCGAGTTGGCGGACGCAGGCAGCGATCTGCTCGACCATAGGTGTCGCTTTGCTGACCCGTTCATGCAGCACAGCCTGCGTGGTTTCCGCACACAACATTTTCATCGTTTGCCCTCGCAGCAAGCGACGAAACATCATCCCGAAATGCCTGTCAAAACTGGCGGGATCACTGCAGCGAAGATGCAGTAGAGTGGCGCCCTGGTGGGTATCCAGTAGGTCGCCGCGCCGGTGAGTCCAGGTGAGAGAACCGAGTGCGGGTTGTTCCAGAACAGACCGCTCACCGGACTCTGGGGACCAAGATTCCAATCGCATCGAATTCGCTTTTTGAACGCTTAGCGTCAGGTGTTGCTTGGGAGTTTGGTAGACGTAGTGCATCGAGGGAATGCCTCTTTCGGCAGTCACTGTGATGCTCTCGTAGATGCCACCTTCGTCGCGTTTTTGCGAGCCTTTGCGGTGACGGGGCGAATCCAAGCAAAGTCGGCCTTGGATCAATAAGAATCGGACGACCCCCGAGGAGGTGAAGTAGCCAGCATCTTGTGGTGTCGAACGCGTCTCAGTGGGACGCTGTCCGGCGACGCGTCCTTGTGCAAAAGACGACACGTCTGTAACGAACAAGCCGATGACGGCAATCACCAAACTCCACCTCATCCCTGAACCCTCTCCTTCCCCGATCCTTCGGGCTCCATCTTTCGATGGGTTTGGGTAAGGTTCACCGAGTCGGTCGTGGATGCTGTCGCTGATCCGTCGCGTGACGGCGAACCCGTCTTGTAGGGCACACTTGGTGCTGGTTGGACGCGCAGGCCGTCACTCATCGGGATGACCGGCGAGTCCAACGGTTAGTATCGCCAAAAAACAGCCGCCAAATGAAGAGAAGATTTTCAGAATGATCTCAAGGCGATTCGACTCGGCGATAAACCGCCCTCAAGTCAGACTGTAAAGCATCGATAGAAATCAGGGAAAACGCCTCTGCATCCGCGATTTTTCCAATCCCTGAGCCGCCAATTGGTCCTGGAGCCTGCTGGCCACCCACCACTTTGGCGCCTAGGAAAATATGGCACTCGTCGATTTGACCCGATTCAAAAAAGCTTGCTAGCAACTCGCTACCACCCTCCAGCATCAGGTTGGTTAGCGATTTCTTTCCCATCCATTGCAAAGCCTGCTCCACCATCACCGAGGGATCATCGGTTTCCGTTTCGAGAATCACCGCACCTGTTTGTTGAAGTATTTGGCATTCGCCGGTGTCGACTTGGTTGCCCACCACCAAGTGCAGTGGCACGTCGCGGGCGGATTGGAGCAGTTTAGATTGGACATTGGGTAGCCGGTGACGACAAAAGACAAACCGATTCGCGACACGATTTGGTTTTGTATCCCCGATCCTGGCGGTCAACAGCGGATCATCGTCGATGACTGTTCCCATGCCGACGGCAATCGCATCGACCCGGGCTCGTAATTGATGGGCTTGGCGTCGCGAGTCGGGGTTGGTGATCCATTGGCTATCACGCGAAGCGGTAGCAATCCGACCGTCGAGCGTCATCGCCCATTTGGCGATCACCCATGGTTTCCCGGTGCGAACAAGTTTCAGATACGGAGCATTGAGAGATTCCGCTTCGGATTGGAGGATACCGACAGATGTTTCGATCCCGGCGTCACGGATTTGCGAGATTCCGCCACCATCGACTTTGGGAAATGGATCGGGCATCGCTAACACAACTCGGCCGATTTTTGCATCGATCAATGCCTGGCTGCACGGCGGCGTTTTGCCGTGGTGGCAGCAAGGCTCGAGTGTGACATAGGCAGTCGCACCGATCGCATCGGCAGGAGATTCAAGCGATTGGAGGGCATCGATTTCGGCGTGCGGTCCACCAAATCGGTGATGGTATCCTTCGCCAATGATATGGCCATCTCGAACGAGGACACAGCCAACCATCGGGTTTGGTTCGACATCGCCTCTCGCCAGTGCAGCGAGTTCGAGCGCCCGCTGCATGAATGTTTCGTCTGGGTCGGATAGGGATCGACGTGGTGCGGACATGCGGTTCGGGAGTTTTGCAGAAGCGAAATGGATCGATTCTAGCGAGTTGTGATCGCCAAAAAACGATCCATTCAAGTCGGTGTCCACGCGAACCAGTCAGCGTGATTTGCAAATCAATTTTTGCAAATCAATCCATTCCAGGAACCCATAGCTTTCCACCGCCACCACCACCTTCGGCGGGAGGGTTGGGGGAGGTTCCACTGTCAGGAGTCCATAGCTCACCACCTCCGCCGCCGGCAGCCGGGGCTGCCGCAGCTGGAGCTGGTCCGCGGGGCGAACCGTCGGGACTAATCAATCCATAGGACATAAGCATTTGCTGCAGTTTGGCCATCACTTCAGGATCATTGCCGTGACGTGCGGAGACGTCTTGGATTGCTCGCTGGAATCCTTCGCCATCGCCGGCATTGACTCGAAGTCCAATTTCCGAGAGCAGCAGGTTCGCGGTGGAGATGTTGCGAGTTTCGGCGAATGCTTTGGCTGCATCGATTAGCAGCAATGCTTCGTCGGTGCTTGCCGCCGTGTTGACCAGCGTCATGTAGGCGACCATGCGGATCGGCGCCTGTTCTTCGTTGAGCTCGATATCGAGCAGTCTTTCGGCGGCGCGTCGCATGACAGGTGTCGACGAAACCTGCTGGCTGCGCTGTAAGACGTAGACGAGCGATTCAGCATCGAGATCTGAGATGTCGAGACGATTCAAATCCTCATTCGGGATTGACTCGATTTCTCCACTTTCCGGTTTGATGCTTGGCAAGCCTTCCAGGCCAGCCGTTTCGCGTACCTGCTCGAGAATGGTATCGCCCTTGGAAGCGATGATGTCATAATTTTCAAGGACCCGCATTACTGCGGTTCGCTGCACCAATTTAGAATCGTCGCCAGCCGCTTCGGCTAGCGAGGCGTTCCCTAGAATTGGTAACCGTAAATGGCTGATCGTGTTCGGCATCCGGGTGGCAGCCAGTTCGGATTGAACTTTTTCTGCTTCCGCTGGTTTCGCTTGGAAACGTACCATTGCGACAGAGGGTTGCACGGCGACCACCAATGGGATCGATTTATCCGATTCTTCCTTCCAAGACAAATCTTGGGTAACGGCATTGAGGTGGGTGCGAACCTCCTCCAGGTTGTCTCTTCGGACGTCGTGGGCTTCGATCCTCGCTTCGCGATCTGTTTGTTTTCCGTAAAGAAACACGATGGCGATTGCTTCCGGAATTTGATCGGCCGGTGGCAGTTGTTCCGTCGACTCTGGTTTATCGCGATCCAGCAGTTGGAAGCCGCTGCGGGGCGGTACGTCATTTTCCGTTTCCCGCATACCGGCCAGTAAATCGGGTGGCAGTGGGACGAAGCGACTGCTCGCCATCATGCTCATTTCGATTTCTTCGGTATTTTGAATTTCGGCTTCGAGCTTTGAAACAGGAACCGAAAGCTCTTTTGCTTCTTCGCCGACGAGCGCGGAGATTGCCAGATATCGAGCCCGTTGCTCAAGCTCCAGAGATTCACAATCGGAAAGTTGCTTCAGCAAGTTGGATTGGGCTGCCGCGTCGCCACGCCAAATCGCGCAGGTCAGCAATCCAGACAAGACGGCTGGCTCACCTGAGGCGGTGCGTTGCAGCGACTGGAACTTGGTTTCCGCGAGGTCGATCTTATGGTTGTGCAACAGGGTGGCGGCTTCGTCATAGCGTTCCGCCCAAGATGCATCCTCCGGACGTTCAATCGTCTCAGGAATCGATTTGATCAATTGGTTCAGCGTGGGAGCGGTGTTGAGTTGACGCAGCACGGAAACCGCACCTTGGCCTCCTTCATATCCAGTGGCCATCATTGACAAGGTGGCGTAGACGCGAGCCGTCAGAAACACACCTTGTTGTGCGAGCGAGTAGGCAAGCACCGACGAAACGTCCAGCACGAACGAGTCAACATCGCGACCACTCTCGGTCAACGCCTCCAGCATTGAAGCGGTGGCTCCTTCGACGTCATTGCGGAACAAACGCGCGGCAGCACGCTGGGTCAACGCCAATGGGTTGCTTGGTTGCAAGCGGATGAACCGGTCCGCATTCTCGCTGAGCGAATCATACTCGCGCAGATCGAGTAGCAGTCTGCCGCGAACGGCGAGTGCCCAAGCTGCATCTGGATGCTCATCCAAAATGGTCGCCAAACGATCCAGTGCAGGGACAATCTGGCCCCCCTCGATCATGGTCCCGATCTGGTCGAGTTCCGAGACAGATTCTTTGCATTTGCAAAACTTAATCTTCTTGCCACTTCCGCAGGGGCAAACCGCATATTTGTCGACGGACATCAATTTGTGCCTATGGGGTCGGAGTCCAACTCAGTGCAAACTGTACCACAATCAGACCGGATTCAGGAACGACGCTGAAGATTGATTTCACTCCCTCCATTGTGAAGCGAGGAACCGCGCCAACCGGAATCGAGGCTCTTCGCGGCCGTCCCCAGGGAGAAACCAGCCTTCGGAAAACCAGCCTTCGGGCAACCAGACCTGGGGAAACCAGCCTTCGGAAAACCCGGCAGTTCCTATTTCCCTAGTTACAAGCGGGGATGGGGAGGCTGGCGAACGAATGAGGAGGGTCTGTCAGTGGAATCGGGCCTAGCTGCAACGGGGACGTCTGTCTGCAAGCGGGGTTGGAGATGCGTGTAAGCCGATCAACTTCCGGGCTTGAGCCACTGTTGGATCGTCGATTCCGGCGGCACCGGTTGCCGACCGTGCCGTGTGACACGGTCCAATTCGCGATAGCGAATGTCGATCAATTCGGTGATCTCTTGAAACACGCTCGTGACATACTCCCCAATGAAGCGGTCCACTAGAGCCCGGTTGACCACTTGATTCGTTTCGACCGAGTGTGTGATCACCCGCTTGGTACGCAGCCTTTGGATGAATTGTTTTTTCATCCGAGGATCAGCTGACAACCGCACATGATCGAATTCATGCCGCACCAACGCATCTTGCCAGAAATGATTGCTGTTAGGTGGGTTGCGAAACCAGATCGTGTGCTTGGGTTCCCAGTGAATGCGGGTGAAGTTCATTCGAATTCGAACGGTTCCCCGAACCGCGTCATGTTGCCATTGTGGCTGGCAGCGATAGTTAAAGTTGATTTCGAAATCCGTTTGGGCGTCGAGTCCGCGCTGATTCGCAACGTGATCGGTGGGCTGTTTACCTGTGATGAGGTGGACTTTTCCTTCCCGCAGTTGCTCGGCAATCTCATCTGGGGGTTTAGGCAGCGAGGAAACTTTGATCGGCTGAGGTGCATTGTTGCTGGTGCTGGGTGATTCCGCCCAGCTTCGTGAGTCCGTCAATGGGCAGAGGGTCACCGTCACACTGAGGAGGGTCCCGACCATCAGGCAGAAGTGGCCGGCCAGTACGTGGCCCGCCCGCACGCGGTCCGCCAGTGCCTTGGGTCGGCCGAAGGAGATTGCCGCACATTCCGGCCATCCACGCAGCTGTTCTGTTCTGGAATCGTGAGGCGTCTTCATTCGCTCTTTACGCCGATCCAAGTTTCTTAGTAGGTCTGATCATCTCGAGTCGCTGCGCGGTCGCGGAGCGATTCAAACAACATAGTGGCAGGAAGCCGCTCGAACTCGCTTGGAGGAACCAAGCCATGGCGCTGGCATGGATGTTTACGTCTCTGGTGTTAATCGGAATCGTTCCCGGATCGCATCCTAATGAATCGCTGGTGGTCAAGCAGCGAGTCGATCTGATTGAACTTAATCATTTTGTTGACGAAGACGGTCGCGAGGTTTTTCGCCAGGTTGTCTTCTACGACTGGTCGAGTACGCATCATTGCTTTCACGTTCGTGCTTGGCGATTGATCAAGCGCGAAAGTCAGGTCCCCGTGCGACGCTGGAATCCCAACCAATACCAGTGTACGTGGCACGATGATGGATTGCTACGACAAGTTTGGGCACCCAAGTTGCGTGAGACGTGGACGCAGCGTGATCCCGAGCGAGTCAACCGAAAACTGCTACCAGAGGACCAGCGGGTTCCGCTGTTCGTTCCAAGAGTCGCGAAGAAAAAGTGATAAGTGGGAACTGCGTCAGGTCTCTGATGGGTTTGTGGTCGCAGTTGATCACAAAAACAGTTCACCAAAACAAACGTCGGGGACGTTGCGATGAGTTCGCGTCAGGATTGAAGGAAGCCGCGTGTGCCACTTCCGCAACTTGTCATCATTGGCCGCGATTTATCTGAATGGTTCGCGTGTCAACTCTGGCAAGCCGTTTTGAATGGACTGCGTTTATCGATCTGCGTTAATCGATCTGCGTTTATCGAAACGCGACTGTACGATCAAAGAAATCTCGCGTGTGATCGAGAAGTTCGTCGTAGGAAAGTGTTTCGACATCCTCACCGATCAATTCGGCTTCCAGCGGCCCTTCGTATCCATGGCTGGCAAGCGTTTCCAGAATCGTTTCGATGGGTACGCAACCTTTGCCCAGCAAGCAACGGTTCATTTCGCCCAGTGGTGAGTGACGGGCATCACCCAATTGCACCAAGTGGAGATGTGGGATTACGTCGGGTAGCCAACGCACGACCTCTTCATCCATTCCGACGTGGTAGGTGTCTAGTACGATTCCCAGTTGCGGACTGGCAACCGATTCGATGATATCGAGCGTTGAACGCAAATCGTTAAGGAACGACCATTCATCACCGCATCCGGGGTGAATCGGTTCGATCGACAATTGGACACCAAACTCTTCAGCAACGAAGGCGACCTGTTTCAGAGCGTCACAGAGTGTGCGGCGAGCGTGATTGCGGATGTGGTTGTTGCGCCCCCCTGCAAGGACGATCACAGTTTCTGCTTGCAAGTTTGCTGCATCTTCAACGGCATTGATCGCATCGAGCACCGCCTCTTCGTAAGGACGGCCGTCGCTACCAGTGAATCCACCAGCCCACGACAAGGAGGTAACCGACAATCCAAAATCCGCCAGCAATTCGATCGTTTGGTCGAGGCCGTAATCTTCCAATTTTGGCCGGTAGATTCCGATGCCTCGGAAACCTCGCTGGGAGTAGGCTCGGACGTCTTCCTCCAAATCCCATCGAAGCGTCGATAGTTGGCTAACCGCAAGCGTGTTCATCCGTGTGCTTTGGTTTGTCGAAGGTACAGGGTGAATGATTAGACGCGGCAGTATGTTTTGATTGAGCGTCCTTGTAAAGATTCGATTAACAAAAAACGCATGGGATTCACTTGGAATCGCTCTAAATATCTTAGGAAAAGGGCGTCGGATGTGCGAGGATTCGACTACTCCATGTGTGGCAGACGCCGACCTTGATTGCGTGCCTGGGTCAATTGATCGTCCAATTCGTCGGGCGAAAGGGGGACGATTGATATCGTCATTAATGTTTGGGCGTCGATTTCGCTACTGGTGCGACGCTTTGCTAGCTGTTCGACTTCTTCTTCCAATGCATCGAGCCAAGCAGGCACATCAAGTCCGACACCAGTCGGATGACGAGTTAGCAATTCAGCTTCTTGCTCGAGCAGATAAAACGAACCACTTTCCTGATTTGCCTCGGCATCACGCATCGCGGGTCCCACCAGGGCCCGCATGCGATCGATGGTCATTGGTTGCACAAACCGTTCAAGAATCCGATCCGCGACAGTTGGCATCCGCATGGCGTAATCATTTTGCAGTTTTCGCATCTTGGCGACGTATAGATCAGCCTCGGTTCCGATGCGTTCACTCAGACTGCGTCGCCACATCATTGCTGCTTTATCCAAGCCGCAGCGGACCAGCACTTCGTGAGCCCACATGACAGGTTTCAGGTTCCATGCGATTCGTTCGTAGCGGACACGCAAGCGAAGGAAATCCAAGAACATGTAGACGAGATCACCACGATCACTTTGCGTCGTTGTGCTGTTGTAGTCCAAGTACTCGGTGTGATGATCGATCAGTGCTTCATAAACAAGCGTCATCCACTTTTCAGCTTCGGCGGCTGACAACACGCCCGATTCAAGGTCTGCAAACAAACGGGTTTCGGTGAGATTGTCTTCGCCTTCTTCCATCGCTCGTTTCAGCCACGTTGCGACACCTTGGTGCAAGATGGCGCGAACGTTTCCAAGTTGTAGAAACATTTGGGTGAACACTGGATCGCCATAATCCTTGACAAAGGCGACTAAGCGTTCCCATTTCTTGGGATCATTGACGGTTTCCAATGGTGAGAGTCGCAGCGTTTGGCTGTGTGACAACCAGCTGGCGAGCATCGTTTCGGTCAATCGTTCCAGGCAGGGTATCAGGGTTTCTGCCAGTGCCTTTTCATTCGTTTCCTGTTGGTCAAATGATTGGCGTGTTGATTCAACCAGCGAGGCGACGAGGGATCGAAAGCCGGAGCGGAACAATCCATCAAATTCCGTTACGGCACCAATGCCGATTGGATTGTTTTGTTCCATTTCTCTCGCGGTTTCAATCAGCCGGCACGCTTCAGCGATTAAGCCTCGCCGCGGCAGCCAGTGAGTGAGGTGTCTCAAGACACGTTGCCTCAATCGGGCAACGTAGATTTTGACTGGATCACCTCCGCGAGAGAGCGGGATGTACAGCAGGTTTTTGTCTCGAAGTGCTTCCAGAAAGTGCGGGAAGAGTTGTTTGACCCGATCGGTATCGCTGGCGATCAACGCACCAAACAGTCGAACGGCGTGGGAGTCGTCTTCGGCCATTTCCAAATCAGACTCGTCGGCCAGGTCTTCGCCGGGGAACGCCAGCAGTACTCCGCGGATCAAGCGTCGCGAATCGGACATTTCGACGGCGGTGCCGATAATGCGTTCCATCAATGAATCGCGAAGCACTCGATGTCGATCATAGCTTCGCATTGATTCTTTATCGCTGCCGGCCGGCGCGATGGGATATTCACGAACCGCATCCAAAAGTTCCAGCAAGCCGATTCGGTTTTCTTTTGCCCGTTTGGCCCACGCTGTCAACGAGTGGCGGCGATCTTCCAGATCACTGCCATTCCGATCGTTCACAGCAATATCGGCGGCAACTGCCCACATGCGAGCCAGAGATTGCATGAAATCGAGGTGATCGATCAAACGTTTCGATTCGGATTCCAATTCATCTTGGCTCGAGTCATCACCAAATTCGAAAATCGGACCTTCGTTACCGTCGTCGGTCGTGTCCCGATAGGTCATGTCCTCGTAGGCGGCGCGGTAAAGATCTTCTTCGCTGTCGCCGTCTTCGTCAGCAGCGGTCAATTCGCGGTCCCAGTCCCGCGGTTTCCGCTTCGCTTGACCGAGAACAAATAACGGGGCTGACCAGAATTCTTCCGCGTTGGCTTCAAAGTAATCGAAGAGTTTGCGAACGAGCGGCCATACTTCCCTCGTGTCTTCTTCCTCGGATTGCGCGATCGACGGTTCGTCAAATCCGTCGGTGTCATTTCCGATCGAGGCTCTTAATCGGAGCAGCCAGCGTTCGCTTAGATGAGGAAGTGAATTTTGACCAAGCCGCAACCCAATCCGGTCTGCATGACCAAGCCAGTGGACCAGCAAGGCCATGGCTGGAACGAAGTCCTCTCGTTCCAGCAAGGCCGAAATGACTAACGCGTAGGCCCGTGGGGAGTCAAACAGGTCGGCGTGAGGCGCCCAGAAAGCAACGTTACCGGCTTCGGCACCACCTTGGTGCCAAAGTCGCAGGGCACGAGCGACGAGCTTGGCTGAGTCGTACGACTCCAGTGGATCCGCAGCCTCCAGCGACTCGACGGTATGGGCAGCATATTGTCGCCACCATTCCGCCATTTCGCGGTACTGTTTCTCCATCTGGTCGTAGGCTTGTTGATCGTTACGAGCGGCCGCTTCGCTCCACACCCGAGCGGTGTAACTGAACAGGTGTTCGATGATGTAAAGCAGGTCGTCGACGCGTGAGTCGTGAACGCCCGCTTCGGGGCCAGGATAGAGCGAGAAGTTGCCACTAAAGGCCAGGATGTCCCAAGGATCAATTAACGCACCACAGTGAATGCCGCGTTTCAGTAAGTCATAAGCAAGCGTTGGAACTTCAGCAGCCGACGCGAGATTGCCGGCACGAATTGATCTTAGGCCCAAGGTGATCATGCAATCGATGCGACACATCATTCGTGCGGAGGCAGCCGAAACGGTGTCGGTTTGTCGCTTCGCTGCATCGGGGTAGCCCATCCGCGCATAAAGTCGCGCCAACTGAACATGTTGAAGTTGTGCGGCGCGGCGCTCCGCCAAGGCTGCGTTGAGGTGTTGTCTGGCGGCACCAAAGGGCTGACGTCGTAATTTTTGTTCACTCGCTAATCGTTCAGCATGAGCCCCGCGGATTTGTGCCAAGCGGTCTTCGTAGTACGCATCGCGGTATTGTGCGATCGGCTTCATTAAGGATCCGAGCGTTACGTCACTTGTGTACGCTCCAGGCCCCCAGCCCGAAATGCCAGACGCCATCAAGATGATGCCGCCGAGGACCGACGCTGCTTCACTGAGCAATTCATCTTGATCCACCTCTTGCTCGTCATTCAATCGGCTTAGCAGCGCATCGAGCGTGGATTGTCGCAGCAAGAATCGATCATAGTGACCGTCCTGAGTGATCGATCGTTCGTCCCATTGACCGAAGTGGTAGTTCGGACGGCGATTGACCGGATGGTCGAAGTCGTAGGCACGCGGATCGAGAGCGAGTTCTCGGACACGGTCTAAATCAAATGCAGCTGCCCGGAGGATGTCCTCGTTCGTCTCGCTCAGTGCAACGATGGCTCTTTCGATCAGTTCGCGATAGGGGCCCGCCGAGGCACCTGCGTCTTTGCAATACAGCGGTACCGGGCAAACCAATTCATGGCGATAAGGTTGGCAGTGTCGATTTTCCAGCATCGCGACAGGCCGATAGCCGACAAAATCATCAAGTCGGTCAATTGCGGCCTGCACGACTTCGTCATCGGGGCCATCCAAACCGCCGAGCAATAATGCATCGGCAGCACGGCCCATGAAAAAACCGTTGAATAACAGTTCCGGTGCCTGGTGAAACAGCAGGTCACGGTGGAAGTCCAGGTACGCCGGCAGTAGCTCGGTCCACAGCAACGCCATTACCCTTGAACCCTGGGTGCAATCGGCAAATGCCGCTTGTTCCCGTGACAGCGTCTGCATTGTTTCAGACAGCCAGTCGCGGACAACGAGCCAAGCCGGTGGGCCTGTTAAAGGATCACCTTGACTGGCGGCATCGTAAACCTGATTCCATGCTGCCAGCGTGGCTGGATCGCTAGAGCCGGCGGAGAAATTCAAATAGCCCACCAACCGCCTCAGCGTATCGCTCAGTGACTCGGGGGGTGGGGCATTTGACATGGGCGGGGCGTTGAAGGTGGAGGTGAAAAAGTTGGGCCGTTCAACCGGTCGCGTGCGAGCTATTTCTTCGCCTTCTTTTTGGTCGCCTTCTTTTTCGCGGCTTTCTTTTTCACGGTCTTCTTGGTCGCGGTCTTCTTGGTCGCGGTCTTCTTGGTCGCGGTCTTCTTGCTGACTGCTTTCTTCGTCGCCTTTTTCTTCGTCGACTTGCCGGTGGTCACCGATTTGGTTTTCTTCTTGCTCGCTTTTTTCTTCACGGTCTTTTTCTTGGCCGTTTTCTTTTTACTTCCGGAGCTGAACGCAGCGTTCCAGCCATCGGCGTACTTTTCGTTAGTTCCTACTCGTAGAATCGTCATGGTTTATTTCCCGGCGGGGGGTGAGTCAAAATGGGTGATCAAGGTCTGTATATGAATGAGTTGGCGAGTGGTCGGCGGTGACCCTAGCCAGCGTGAATGCTCTTGTATCTCGCTCGTCGTGCACCAGTTGCGTCGTCGGGATCTTTTCCCAATCGCTCTTGCAAGTTGCGTTCGTAAACGTCGAAGTTTCCTTCGCACCAGGTGAGCTTGCCATCGCCTTCAAACGCCAAGATATGAGTAGCGAGTCGATCTAAAAACCAGCGGTCGTGACTGGTCACAACCACGCAACCGGCAAAGTTCGAAATCGCTTCTTCGAGGGCGCGAAGCGTGTCGACGTCCAGGTCATTGGTCGGTTCGTCGAGCAACAGCACATTGCAGCCTTGGCGAAGCAGTTTTGCCAAGTGGACTCGGTTACGTTCTCCGCCGGAAAGGTTTCCAACTTTCTTTTCTTGGTCTGGGCCTCTGAAGTTAAAGCGTGCAACGTAAGCTCGCGAGGCAATCTTGCGTCCGCCCATCACGATGGTTTCGGTCCCACCGCTGATCTCCTCAAAAACGGTGTGGTCCGCTTGGAGCGAATCGCGACTTTGGTCGACGTATCCGAGGTCAACCGTATCGCCTACGCGAATCACACCTTCGTCGGGCTTGTCTTGGCCGGTCAGCATGCGGAACAGCGTCGTCTTGCCGGCACCATTGGGGCCGATCACTCCGACAATGCCACCGGCGGGCAAGCGGAATGACAGGTCATCGATCAGCACCCGGTCTCCGAACGCCTTGTGGATGTTTTTCGCCTCGATTACCAGTTCACCAAGATGTTGACCCGATGGGATCTGGATTTCCAGATTGTCGGGCTGGTCTTCAAACGTTTGCGCGGACAACTGTTCGTAGGCTTTAATGCGGGCTTTACTTTTCGTTTGCCGCGCCTTGGGGCTCATGCGAATCCATTCCAGTTCGCGCGACAGCGTTCGCTGACGGGCTTTCTGCTGCCGCTGTTCGATTTCCATCCGTTTCTGCCTGGCTTCCAACCATGCGGTGTAATTTCCTTCGAATGGAATGCCTTTCCCGCGATCGATTTCAAGGATCCACTGCGCGACGTTATCCAGGAAGTAACGATCGTGAGTGACGGCGACGACGGTACCTGGATATCGCGCCAAGTGTTGTTCAAGCCAGGAGACACTTTCGGCATCGAGGTGGTTGGTCGGTTCGTCTAGCAGCAACAGGTCGGGTTGTCGAATCAGCAGTTGGCAGAGCGCGAGTCGGCGGCGTTCGCCCCCCGAGAGCTTGGCAACGCTTGCGTCACGCGGTGGCAGATTCATCACCGTCATTGATGTCTCGACTTGGCGATCGAGTTCCCACAGATTTGCCGCGTCGATCGTGTCCTGTAGCTTCGCCATCTCATCGCAGAGTTTCTGCATTTCTTGATCGTCGCTGACATCGCCCAGCAGCACGCTGATTTCGTTGTAGCGATCGAGGATAGCTT
>JARGNK010000175.1 GCA_029213145.1 Rubripirellula sp.
TAAGAAACGGCAACTGCTACCTCTGTCACAATTGTGGCAACCGCATGGGATGTAGCTAACGACTGGCCCGTTGGCCGACCTCGCGCGCGGCCGCCAACTCGTGACTGTCATCAAATAAAAAGGATCGGTGTCGCCAAGACATCGATCCTTTTTTGTTAGGTGACCGCGCAGCGATGGTGTTATTCCCTGATCTGGCGTCCCTTCTTGAGGCACCAGCACCAACCCTGACCAACGGGGACCGTTTGAATGCCTGTGAAACCAATCGGTCTATTGATTTGCTCTAGCACTCGTGCTCGTCCTCGTACTCAGCGAACCGGTACTCGTACTCGACTCGGCGCGGATGTGAGCGAATCGTTTGCAGTCAGCGATCATCTCTGTGGCATTTCATGTCCCGTGGTGTCGTAAAGAATCAAATCCGAGTACGAGCCCCGGGCTGCGCCCTAAGTATAAGTACGGGCAGGAGGACGAGGATGAGGACGAGGATGAGAAAGAGGATGAGAAAGACAGCGCGTTCGACAAGAAATGGGCATTCGATCCCGTGCACTCGAAGTTGCAAGGTCGATAGTTCAATGGCAGGCGGATTGGTGGCGCGGCCGGTTTGAATTGGCCGAGTCGTTCCTTCCGCAAAGAATCAGAACGACGCACTGCGCCCGAGTCGCAAAGCTAGACATTCTGGCAATGGAAAAATGCTCGTCGCAAACTCGCGGTTTCAAGCCTTCGCCTCAGCAAGCCTCCGAGGTGCCAGACAGAGCGAGTTAAACACGCGAAACCGGATCGCAAAACAGGAAATTCCGACCGAAGGATTTCTCTATTTCGCCATCCACAATCCCAAAGCCGGGTTGCGAATAAAATAGAACTCACTGCCATCGGTATCGGTGTGCCAGCCATCGTTGAGCTGACTGATGTCGTACTGATTCATCAGCTGGTTGATGTCACCAGGCGTGTAATTCACGGAGGCGATTTCTGCAGCGGAAAGCTTGCCAGCGGCATAAACGACCTCGAACCGATTCTCGTGGGATCCGTGGACGAGATGGGCTGCAGCAGAAGGATTCGCTCTCAAATCCTCATTCTGTTCAACCAACGAAATGATTTCTGACTTGGTTTGATAGCCATACTTACGAATCAGCTGATCAATCGCTTTATCCTCACCGAATTCCTCCACAGCTGGCCCCAGGACGGTCAAGCGGCCCCCATCGGCGATTGCCATTCGGGTCCGATAAATCGCCTTATTTCCCAGCCAGGTGCTTTTGAACTCGGCAGGGTCCAGGTACGCAACGACGTGCTTAGGAGGATGATCGAGGTAGGTAATGTTGACTTGTTTTGCCAACTCGGCTGCTTGAAAAAACGTGTCGTGATCATCGCCGATGTACAAACCGCGAGTGTGCAACGTTCCGTCTGGCATCTGCTGCACAACCGTCAACGCATACAGCAACGGCATATCCTGGCAGAAATGGTCTTGGGCATAATTCAAAATTTGACGCAATGGCGTATCAGCACGTCCGAGTGTCTGCTCGATGCCGTAAACGGCGCTCAAGTAGTGACTTTCGTTGATTCCCTCGACACCCCCGGTACCAACAAAAACATTTTTGTTGTAATTCGCCATACCGATCACTTCATGCGGCACGACTTGCCCGAGTGAAAAAATCAAATCATGTCCACCATCGCGAAGCAAACGGTTGACCTGCGCTTTCCAAGGCTCGCGGTAGACACCGTCGGTGATCTCCGAAACAAAACTTGCCGGGACTTCGCCGAGTGTCACGACGTCATCTCGCCAGCGGTGGACCCTGAAAAGATCCTGCGGGACCCCAGGGAACATGTGCTCAAGTTGGTCCGGCTTCATCGCCGAATGCGTACCGAGCGCCGGCATGATGTCAGTCACGCGATCACCCAATAAATCGCGGCACAAAACCGTCAGTTCACCCGCGCGGCTGAAGAGCCGCGTCGCGTCAGGCGGCAACAAAAGCACCCGATCCCGATCACCAAGTTGCTTAAATGTCTCAGCGAGCGCGTCACGAAGGTCGTCAGATTGCAGCGACGTCGTCGGGCTGCCGTTGGCATAGTAGATTGTCATGGCCAAAAGGTAACAAAACACCGATAATTTTTCACGCCCCACTTTCAGTCGCGACCCGCATCAGGCCAACCCCTCGACCGAAAAAGGGAACGAACCGACCATCCCCGACCACAATCCCCGACCACAATCCCACTCGCAGGGCAGGAGCTTAAACACGGTCTTTAGTGGCTCCATCTGACTGATTGCGTTCGATTGCCAACTCCCTGTTTTCCGCCAACTCTCAAGTCGAGGATTGGGGATGTCGCGAATGACTCGGCCTCAGAATTGGGGCACTGATCGCCCGCAAAGCAGGCTTCTTCTCGTCGATCTGCCGGTTGCCGGCGTCTGATTCGCCGAGAAGACTCAGGCGTCAAATTCGTTAACGATGCCCGACTTTTCCTAGGTCCTAGGCCCTCACATTGGTCGCCCGCTTGACGGGCAATAGCCGTTTTCGTTTGATAATTCCATGACTATCGAAGAAATTGAAAAACGGATCCCCCATCGCTCCCCGATGCGGTTGCTCGATGAAATCGTCACGCAAGACGATTCCACTATCCATTGCCGCAAGACCTTCCATGAAGAAGAGTTCTTTGTGCAGGGCCATTTCCCGGACCATCCAATCGTCCCAGGCGTCATTCAATGCGAGTGTTGTTTGCAAGCCGGCGCGATTCTGTTGAGTGCCCAGACAGGTGGAGATCAGACAGGTGGAGATCAGACAGGTGGAGATCAGACAGGTGGAGATCAGACAGGTGGAGATCAGACAGCGGAGGCCAGCGGGTTGGTCCCCGTGGCGACTCGCATGGACTCGGTCAAATTCAAACGTATGGTTCGACCGGGCGACACGGTCGACGTGCATGTGACCCTGAACGACCAAGTTAGCAACGCCTACTTTCTGACTGGCAAAATGATGCTCGCGGGCAAACTTACCGCTCGCTTGGACTTTGCCTGCAGTATCGCGAATCCACAGGCTGCTGCATCGGGAGGAAACCAATGAGTGATCAAGTTGGCTTTGACTTTTTGGCGTTGACCAACAAGACCTTTCTAGTCATGGGAGTCGCCAATAAGAAGAGCGTGGCGTACCGCATCGCATCGCTGATTGAGCAGGCTGGTGGCAAGGTGATCTACAGCGTTCGCAGCGAGCAGCGAAAGGAAACGCTTGCGAAGTTATTGCGCGATCGTGAAGTTATCGTCTGCGATGTTGAAAACCAAAATTGGCTGAAACTCTCTCCGCACAAAATGTCACGCTGGACGGCTTCGTGCATTCGATCGCCTTTGCTGATTATTCAGACGGTATGCGACCCTTTCACGAGACATCGCGTGACCAATTTCTGCAGGCGGTCGATATCTCGGCATTCTCGCTAACCAAGGTTTGCAATGCACTGAAGAATCAATTCGCTCAAGATGCTTCGGTGGTCACAATCGGCATTAGCACCACACGCATGGCAAGTGAGAGCTACGGGTACATGGCGCCGATTAAAGCAGCGCTCGAGTCTTCACTCGCATTTCTAACTAAATCGTTCAGTCGCTTCAGCGCGGTCCGCTTCAATTCGGTGTCAGCCGGATTACTGAAAACGAGCGCCTCGGCGGGGATTCCCGGCTATGTTGATTCGTATTTATATGCCGAAAAAGTGATCCCCCGGCATCGCGCGGTGGAAACCGATGAAGTCGCCTCGACGGCAGCCTTTCTATTGAGTCCCCGCAGCAGCGGCATCACGGCCCAATCGATCGTGGTGGATGCAGGCATGTCGATCAATTACTTTGACGCGGATGTAATCTCGGCGGTCTCCGCAGCCGATGTCGATTGATGTTGTTGAATCTTAATCCGTTCCTACTCGCACCTTGAACTCTGACACGCCATGTCCCAGCAGATCTACATCAACGGCCAATATTTCGCTAAGGAAGACGCAAAAGTGAGCGTTTATGATCATGGCCTGCTCTATGGCGACGGCGTCTTTGAGGGATTGCGGAGCTATGACGGTAAAGTTTTTCGTCTTCAGGAGCACTTGGTGCGATTGTGGGAATCGGCGATCTCCATTGGATTACACATCCCAACCACGATTGAACAACTCGCGATCGACGTCAACGACTGTGTTGCCCGCAACAAGATCGACGATGGCTATATCCGCTTGGTTGTGACCCGTGGTGCCGGCCCACTTGGGTTGGACCCACACAAGTGCAGTGATCCACAAGTGATCATCATCGCTGATCGAATCAAGCTGTATCCCTCCGAGCTTTATGAAAATGGCTTGGAATTGGTGACGGCCTCCACGATTCGCAATCACCCAGCAGCACTTAATCCCCGGATTAAGTCGCTCAACTATTTGAACAACATCTTGGCCAAGATGGAGGGTCTGAAAGCTGGTTGTGTCGAAACCCTGATGCTGAATCACAAAGGTGAGGTGGCCGAATGCACGGGTGATAATATCTTTATCGTCAAACAGGGAAAGCTCATTACGCCTCCCGTCGATGCCGGGATTTTGGAAGGCATTACGCGCAACGTCGTTCTCGAACTGGCACAGCAAGCGGGGATCGAAACGGTGGAACGTTCGTTAAGCCGTCACGATATTTTCTCCGCGGATGAGTGTTTTCTAACCGGAAGCGCGGCGGAGGTCATTGCTGCGGTAAAACTTGACGGCCGAGTCATCGGAAATGGAAAGCCTGGAAAGGTCACCACCCAGTTGAACGAAGCGTTTCGCCACTGTGTCCGCGAATCGTGAGGCATCTCACCGCTCCAAGGAAGCTCTCCTCTAAAAGGTTGACCAGGTGAAAGCGGTTTGTTTTGACAAAGTAGGGCAGGTACGCGTCGACGCAATCCCGGACCCGCGACTCGAGTCCGATTCCGACGCAATTGTTCGTGTATCTCTTGCCGGTCTGTGCGGGAGCGACTTACACCCTTTCTTCGGACGGGAGGTCGGCATCCAGCCCGGCACTGTGATGGGCCATGAATTTGTCGGTGAAATCGTGGCCGTGGGTGGCGATGTCCGCACGCTGGAGATCGGTGATCGGGTTTGCGCACCTTTCTCGACAAACTGTGGGCATTGCAAAGACTGTCGGCAAGGACTGACGTCGCGGTGCCGAGACGGTCAACTGTTCGGCTGGCGAGAGAACGGCCGGGGACTTCACGGTGGTCAGGCTGAAAGCGTACGTGTGCCAATGGCTGACGGCACACTGGTCAAAGTCCCGGATGGAATCTCCGACGAGGTTGCTCTTTTGTTAGGCGACAATTTGAGCACCGGTTTTTTTGCCTCCGAGATGGCGAATGTCGGTCCTGATCAAACCATCGCCGTCGTGGGATGTGGTACCGTCGGACTCCTTGCGATTGTCGCGGCGATCAGTTCAGGAGTCACGAATTTAATTGCGATTGATCCAGACCCCGCTCGATGTGAGCAGGCGAAAAAATTAGGCGCTCTATCCTTTGCAGATCAAAAAAACGCACTGGAAGCGGTCCTCGAGCGTTCAGACCAGAGGGGGGCCGATGCTGTCATCGAATTAGTCGGCTTGCCCGCAGCGCAACGGACCGCGTATGACCTGGTCCGCCCTGGTGGCACGCTGTCAGTCATTGGGTGCCATTGCACCCCAAACTTTTCGTTTTCACCAGCCGAAGCCTACGACAAAAATCTTACTTATCGAACCGGCCGCTGCCCCGCACGGGCTTACCTGGATTGGTTGCCAAAGCGATTGGCTGAAAATCCCATCGACTTGTCATGGGTCTTTACCCACCGCTTTTCGATTGATCAGGGAAAAGAGGCCTATCGCGTCTTCGCGAACCGGCAGGAAGGCTGCATCAAGGCAGCTATCGAATTCTGATAGGCCGACATGGCGGGAAAATTCGAAGGGCTGACTCTAAACGAACAGCCCTTCATCCAAGGTGTTATCTGCATCCAAGGTGCTATCTGCGATTTCGCCCCTCATGCAGTATCATGAGCATCGGCGAGATCATGGGCCGGCTTTGGGGGCCAACAAATGGCCGAACCGCTGATTCGATCTTCGCACGGTGACGGTACCACAGTTTTTCAAAGATCCGGTCGTCCAGGCCGCCGGATTCGCACGAGTCAGCTTGGCCAGAAGCAGACAAAACGCCAACAAGGAAGATCATGGCAACCCTCTGGAAACGCTCAAAAATCCAACCACGCGACCAAGAAAGGATGAGCCGTTTAGCGGGTGAAGTCGCGTTGCAAAGTTATTCTTCCGAACAGGTAGAACAGTGGCAGCGTGAGATCTACCAACAGACGCTCAGTCTTAGCCGAACGATGGACGGCCCGAATTTTACACGGATCGCAAGGGATGATCTGGTCCGAATGATTCGGCTTTACGATGAAAGATTCTTTGGCGGGAAAATTCTGCCGACCGCTCAGGCGGAAGGGCTCTCTTTTTCGATCTCATCGCGGATGACCCGAGTTGCTGGAAAACTGGTCACCCAATATCCGCAAGGGAATTACAACGGTCGGCGTCAGTTTGAACTTGTGATTTCATCCACGCTGCTGTTTCAAACCTTTGTAGAACCGGGACAACCCGTCGAAGTCACCGGTCGGATGTGTGCCGATCGCCTTGAGGCAATGCAGCGAGTCGCCGAGCACGAGTTTGTACATTTGATCGAAATGCTGATCTGGAATGACGGCAACTGCAGCGAAGCAAGATTCCAATCGATCGCAAACCGGTATTTTGGACATACCGACTATCGACATGGACTGATCACGCAACGCGAACGAGCCCTACGGAAATTCAATATCCGGGTAGGCGACCACGTCTACTTTCGCCGTGACGGCGAGAAATTGCGGGGCCGTGTCAATCGAATCACCCGCCGAGCGACGGTCCTCGTTCCCAATCCAAAAGGCGAACGATTCAGCGACGGTGGCAGGTATCTACGCTATTACGTGCCACTCGAGTCGCTGGAGCGAACCAAGTAGGTTTACCAAGTCCTACAATGTTCCGGAATCGCTTAACTAACGGAGCGGGATTCGTGCCCCCCATCAACTGACCGACGTTCAGTCCTTCGTCGAGGGGCTAGGCCGTCGGTTGTTAATGGAACCGGTGAATCCACTGCCCCAACCCGTCATCTGTGGGGATAGCGTGATTCGGCAGGAATTCGACGAAATTCTGGCATTCGTCCGTTCTCTCGGTACGATGCCGTAACTCGTCCACTTTTGGCGAGACTCCCCGCTATATTGGTGGTTCATAGAGAAGGCTAACTTTGGTCCCAATCACGGATTGTCAATGTCTACAGAAGCGATGTCGGTTGAAGAAGAGGCTCGCGTCGTCGAGCAGATTCGAGAAGGACGCGACAAAATCAATGCCGAATTGTCGAAAGTCATCGTCGGCCAGCACGACGTCATCGAACAGCTATTGATCTGTCTCTTCTCGGGCGGCCACTGTTTGATCACTGGGGCACCAGGTCTGGCCAAAACGCTGCTGGTCAGCAGCGTCGCCAAGATCTTCCATCTACAATTTCACCGAATCCAATTCACTCCCGATCTGATGCCTGCTGACATCACCGGGACCGAAATCCTGGAGCAGGAAGCGGACGGCCGGCGCGAGCTTCGGTTTGTCAAAGGCCCCGTGTTCGCGAACGTCATCCTCGCCGACGAGATCAACCGAACGCCTCCTAAGACCCAGGCAGCATTGCTTGAAGCGATGCAAGAACATCAAGTCAGTGCCGCGGGAAGTGTCTATAAACTCGAAGAACCATTTTTTGTGCTGGCAACACAAAACCCGATCGAAATGGAAGGCACTTACCCACTGCCCGAGGCTCAGCTCGATCGCTTCATGTTCAACGTGCTGATCGACTACCTCCCCCCTGAAGATGAGCTGGCGGTCGTGATGCAAACCACCTCCAGTCAACCAGAAACCATCGACCCCCTGTTCAATGGCGAGGATGTCACAAGATTCCACGAGGCAGTGCGAAAAGTGCCGGTCGCCGAGGAGATCGGCGCTTATGCGGTTCGAATAGCCGCTGCCACTCGGCCCGGTCGCGAAGGTGCACCCGATTTTGTCAATGAATGGGTCAGCTGGGGCGCCGGAACGCGGGCCGCCCAAACCCTCGTCCTTGGTGCGAAGGCGAGGGCACTTTTAGCCGGACGCGCACACGTCACCATTGATGATGTTCAAGCACTCGCCCATCCAACACTCCGTCATCGAGTGTTGCTAAGTTACAAAGCAGAGGCTGAAGGTGTGACGATCGAAGATGTCATTGATCGACTGTTGGCAAGTGTTCCGACGGCAGCAACTTGATCGGAACCGGGGAAATATCATGGCCGATGCAGCCAGCACCTCAGCGGTCGGTTTAAACGCTGGGACCGACCTATCGATCGATCCGCTTGCTGTGATGCGGATCAAAAGCCTGCCTCTTCGCGCGAAGGCCGTTGTGGAGGGTTTTTATAATGGCCTACACCGAAGTCCGTTCCACGGGTTTTCGGTTGAGTTCAGCGAATACCGCCCCTACACCGTTGGTGATGACCTGCGTGGTCTCGACTGGAAGGTCTTTGCGCGGAGTGATCGTTACTACATCAAAAAATTCGAAGACGAAACTAATCGTCGGTGCTACTTGGTGCTTGACCAAAGTAAGTCGATGGGATTTGGCTCTTTGGATTACACCAAAATCCAATACGCGCGAACGCTTGTCGCCACCTTGGCCTACTACCTGACCCTGCAACGGGACAGCGTCGGCTTGATGACATTCGACGAAACGATCGGTGAATTCATCAGTGCCCGGCAGCGGGAAGGCCATCTTCGTCAGTTGATGGTATCCCTCTCCAGACCGGTTGCTGGAACCGGAACCGACTTGAACAAGCCATTGACACAAATTGCGGCACTTGTCCGGCGGCGTGGTTTGATCGTTTTAGTGTCTGATCTGCTAGCTCCGGTGGATACCCTCCGAACCAATCTCGCGTATCTCCGATCGCGGGGTCACGAAGTCATGATTCTGAGAACCCTCGATCCCCGCGAATTGGCGTTCCAGCTTGATTCACCCAGCATGGTCGTCGACATGGAATCTGGTAAAGAAATCTATCTTGATCCAGATGCGGCCACCAGCGGCTACCAAACAGCATTCGAGGAACACCGGCAAACATTGCAATCAATTTGCGATTCCCTTGGAGTCGACTTGTACGAAATCCGCACCGATGAGCCTCTGGAAGAAGGCCTGTTTCATCTGATCAGCAACCAGCGAAATCGAAACATCGGCACCGCGCGAGCCGGCATGTTGGCAAGCAGCAGCCGAACAGGTGCCGCCGGGGGAGGAAACTAATGAGTTTACTTGCCCCGCTCTACTTTTTAGGTGCGTTAGCAGTCGGTCTACCAATCTTATTTCATATGATCCGGCGACAGCCGAAAGGACAAATCGAATTTAGTTCTTTGATGTTCTTGCGACCCACGCCGCCCAGATTGACTCGACGCAGTCGCTTGGACAATTGGTTCCTGCTGTTACTTCGGGCACTGGCATTGACTTTGCTTGCGTTAGCTTTCAGTCGACCTTTCTTACGCAATGTTTCGCTAAGTGATGCCGAGGTACCCGGCAGGCGGCTGATGATGGTCATCGACACCAGCGCCAGCATGCAACGAGCCGGACTTTGGCAACAAGCGGTCGACGCAGCGAACGACGTCATCGACGATCTGCAAGCGGCGGATCAATTAGCGATCGTAAGTTTTGATGATTTCCCCCAAACACAACTTAGCTTTGATCGCGGGGCCGAATTATCGCCTGAACAACTTAAGGTGACTGCAAAAACAATAGTTGCCGATCTCGCCCCTTCGTGGCGTGGTAGCGAAACGGGCGTTGCACTCAGCTTTGCTGGCGACATCGCGGTCAGCTATGAAATCGCGAATCGCGGAAATGAAGTAGAGAATTCGCAAGGAAAAAGTGACGATGCGATATCGACTTCAGTCACAACCGGGCCTGCGCAGATGATTTTAATCAGTGACATGCAAGTAGGCAGCGAATTAGAAAGTCTGCAAGCCTACGCGTGGCCGAAGGAATTACGCTTGGATGTTCGCCAAGTGAACGCAAGTGACCGAACCAACGCCTCAGCAACCGTGTTGCAGCCAGATCCGGAGGCTGATTTATCCGCCGATCGCATCCGAGTCCGGGTCACCAATTCCGAGGACGCAACCGACGGTCAGTTTAGTCTGCGTTGGGATGGAATCCCGCCGACCAATCCCGGTTTGCAAGAGTTCCCCGTCCAAGTACCACCCGGCCAAACACGAATCGTGCGGATGCCGCAACCTCCGCCTGGTGTCACTGCACTGGTACTCAATGGTGACCAGCATGCGTTTGACAATCGGCATTACCTAGTCAGCCCAGAAGCGGAAGAACTCGACTTGTGGATGCTTGGACCAACGAAGGAGGATCCGCGAGAGAGTCTAGCGTATTACTTACAGCGAGTCCCACTGAGCAACGCGTATCGAAATGTCTCAGCCCGACGTGTTGATCCAACCACGATTACAACTGCTCCTGACCCCAAAAAGGTTCGACTGATCGTGTTGAACCAAGCTGTTGAAACCGCTCTGATCGAAAAGTTGGCTCTCTATGTTCAACAAGGTGGACGACTGCTCGCTGTACTGAGCGGTGATCCGTCGCAACTCACTTCACTGACCCAAACCATTAATCAGATCACCGAATCAAATCTGCAGGTCGCCGAAGCTACCGTCCGAGATTACGTGATGTTTTCGCGGATCGATTTTAACCATCCTGTATTCAGTTCGATGGCAGATCCAAAATTCAACGACTTTACAAAGATCCGGTTCTGGAATCACCGCACGATTGGTAACGTCAATCAGGGATGGCAGGTGATCGCCAACTTTGATGACGGTGATCCAGCGCTGCTGGAATACTCACTCGACAACGGCAGCGTCATGTTGATGGCAACGGGCTGGCAACCGTCGGCAAGCCAACTCGCGATGTCGACCAAATTCATCCCATTCGCCTTCAACCTGTTCGAATCGGGCGGACGCGGAACCGCATCGAACAATTATGTTGTGGGCCAACTCCTCGATTTCAAACCATCCGAAACAGCTTCGATCACCACTCCCTCCGAAACCCGCATTGCTTTTCGAACACCCTCTGATTCGAAGTCCATTGATCAGCCGGGAATTTACCAATTCAATGAAGGCGACACACGCCGCAATTTTGCAGTGAACGTTACCGAAGCGGAGAGCGCAACAGCACCATTAAGCGACGACCAGCTGGAACGTTTTGGCGTCGTCTTAGGTGACAACGTCACGACCGAAGAAGCGTTGGACAATCAACGCCAATTGCGGGACCGCGAACTCGAGAGCGAACAGAAACTTTGGCAATGGTTGCTCGTCATAGCATTGGTGTTGCTCGCCATCGAAACCTTGCTTGGCATGTTATGGACCCGGCGTGGGACTGGGCAACTTGCCGAGGGAGGACTGGGATGACAAGATCGCAATCAAATTGGCGGTTTGATCCAGCCAGGAAACATTTGAGGAGTGGAAAATGAACCAAGGCTTGTTGGATCAGATTCGCCCGGTGATGAAAAAAATGCAACGCATTCGTTTCTGGCGAACGTTGTTAGTGATCGCCTTGGTGACGGCGCTCGCCGGCTGGTTAATGAAAGAACAAGTCGATGCTGGCCAAGTCGACGGAAAGTTACTCGCACTTGTCTTATTTGCGATCGCCGTGGGATCAGCCATCATTTCTTTCTTGGCGTGCCGGTTAAGCTTTCGTAATCCACGAACGATAGCCCAACAGATCGAAAGCAGTTTCCCCAACCTAGACGGCCGCCTGCTGACAGCTCTTAGCCAAGAAGGGGAGAATCTCGGATACCTTCAGCACCGCGTCATCGGCGAAGCGAAAGAGCATTCAAAGCGGCATCGTTGGACAGACGCAGTGTCCACCGGACAACTCGTCTTCAGTCGCTTGCTTGGATTAGGGGCATTTGCCGCGTTGTACATCATCCTTTTGATGCTGACGGTATCGGAAGCACCTTCCGAACCCGAAATCGCTTCGCAGAGCGATTTCTCTAAAGATGTTCAAGTCTTACCCGGCGACGTCGAAATCGAACGAGGCACCAGCCTGGTGGTCACCGCACGGTTTACGGGTTGGTTACCCGAAAAGGCCGAAATTGTTTGTGTTGCGGACGATGGATCGGAACGTCGGTATCCCATGACGCAAAACTTGAGCGATCCTGTTCTGGGCGCATTCCTCCCAGCCGTCAACCAAGCGACCGAGTACCGAATCGAATCGCAGGGCTGGGAAAGCGACACTTTCGACATTTCCGTTTTTGAATTCCCCGCGCTCGTTCGCAGCGATGCAAATTTGAAATATCCGGAATACACGCAACTGTCCGCAAAGCTGGTCGAAGATACAGTCCGTGTTTCAGCAGTCGAGGGAACCGAGGTCACTTGGTTGTGTTATTTGAACAAAACGGTCCAATCCGCTGAGCTCGTTGCAAAAGACGGGACCCGTATCCCATTGCAAGGGAATGAAACAGAGCCTGGACTCATGTCGGCAACGTTGAACCTCAATCAAACCATGCGAATGGAACTGGAATTGATCGACGACGCCGGACGTAAGAACAATTACCCACCCGAGCTAATCGCAAGGATGCTCCCCAACCAGCCACCCAATCTAAAACTGACAATAGGGGGCGACGTCACGGTATCTCCCCTGGAGGAACTTCCGCTCGGCGCAACCGTGAGGGACGATTATGGGGTCGCCAAGTATGGTTTGTCGTACACCTTTGAAGCAAGCGAACCGATAGACGTCCTCCTCGGAGAGGACCTGCCTCGTGCAGTCGATGCAAATGTTGAACACTTGATTGAGTTTGAGGCCTTGAATGCCGAACCTGATCAGCTCCTTGTTTACCACTTCTGGGCAGAAGATTTCGGACCAGACGGCCAACTCCGCCGAACCGAAAGTGACATGTTCTTCGCGGAAGTTCGTCCATTCGACGAAATATTCCGCCAGGGCGAGCAACCCCCTGGAGGTCAACAACAACAGCAGCAGCAAGAGCAACAAGGAAGCCAAAATGGCCAGCAAGCCCAAGAATTAGCGGAACTGCAAAAGGAAATCATCAACGCCACGTGGCGAGTGATCCGTGACCAGCGGCCCGGCAAGCTCACCGAGACTTTCAGTGCTGATGTCGGTTTGATCGATGAATCTCAGGCGACTGCGCTCGAGCAATTGGAAGAATTGGGAACGCAGGTCCAAGATGAGCGATCGACTGCTTTTGTGAATAACGTTCGCGACCAAATGCTAAAAGCTCTCTCTGATCTAGCCTCTGCGGAAACAGAGCAAGATACAAAGTCACTGCGATCTGCAATGGCCGCCGAGCAAGCCGCTTACGCAGGACTACTGAAACTGCGTGCCCGAGAATATGAAGTGATGCAGCAACAGCAGCAGCAACAACAAAGCCAACAACAGAGTCGGTCGCAACAACAACGACAGCAACAAATCGACGAACTTGAACTTGACCAGGAAGAAAATCGTTACGAAACACAGCAGCAGGCTCAGGAACAGTCAGAGCAAGACCAGCAGGAACGCGAAGTACGACAAGTGTTGAACCGTCTACGGGACCTTGCCCGCCGACAAGAAGATTTGAATGAAGAACTTGCCCAGCTACAGTCCGCCCTAGAACAAGCGGAGACGGCAGAAGAGCGTGAAGAAATTGAACGCCAACTCAAACGACTACGCGAGCAGCAACAAGATCTGTTGCGTGAAGTTGACGAGTTGGCTGACCGGATGCAATCGCCGGAAAATGAAGAACAAATGGCCGACGCCAGCGAGCAACTAGAAGAAACTCGCGAAAACGTCCGCAAAGCGAGTGATGCGTTAGAACAAAACGACGCCTCCGAAGCGTTGACGGCGGGACGCCGGGCAGAACGCGAATTCGAAGAAATGAGGGACGAATTTCGACAACGCGCCGCTGGCCAATTCAACGAAGCCGTTCGAGACATGCGGCGGGAAGCCCAACAGATCGACGAACGACAAGAGGAACTGGCCGAGCAACTGAGAGAAACCGAGCAACCCGAACAAGCGGGACTGCGAGCTGAAAACGACCGCGGTGAACTGGAAGAAAACCTCCAGGAGCAGCGAGAAAGACTGGGCGAACTGCTTGAACAAATGCAGGAAACGGTCGAGCAGTCAGAAGTCGCTGAGCCGCTACTCGCACAAAAACTCTACGATAGCTTCAGGCGAACCCAGCAGCGACAAACAGATCGACAATTGAACGACACAGCAGAGCTAGTGCGACGTGGCTTCGATGCCGAAGCTCGCGACGTCGAACGAGAGGCTTCTGAGGGACTCGATCAGTTGCGTCAGGAACTGGAAGACGCCGCCAGCACAGTACTAGGTGATGAAACTCGAGCGCTCGAGCGGGCGCTCAGCGAACTGGAACAGCTTGATCGCGACCTTCAAAACGAGCTCCAGGAAAATCAGCCTGGACAGCAACCCGGAGAACAACCCGGACAGCAACCCGGAGAACAACCCGGACAGCAACCCGGACAACAACCCGGACAAC
>JARGNK010000008.1:0-44890 GCA_029213145.1 Rubripirellula sp.
CTCTTAGAGAAGCGAACCTGGTCCGGTCCTTCAGTTGCACAGTATCAGTAGGGCCATCACAAGTTCATTACCGGTGGCTGGTTTTTCCCGACGCAACATCTTGAATAGAATCGACCGTCATGAATATCACGAAACGAAATGCCGGGTTCGGCTTTGGCTCCGGGTTCGGCTTTGGCTCCGGGTTCCACCGCCGGGCCGTTGTATGGTGTCGCTTCAACGTCGCTTTGTGGCTGCTGCTTTTCGCAACGCCAGCGGTTGGTGATTGGCCACAGGCAGCAGGACCCAATCATGATTACAAAATACGCGGGCATGCACCGACGGATTTTAGTGTTGCGTTGGGGCGAAATGTACTTTGGCGAACACCCTTGCCGAACACTGGTGAGAGCGCGCCTATTGTTGCGAACGGTCGAGTCTTCGTTACTTGCCATGCACCAGTGACCGCGGATGCGCAGTTGGGCAGCGAGATTCTTGGGATCTGCTTTGATGCAAAAACCGGTAAAGAGCTGTGGCGGCGCGAGCTTCCCGGTACGCGAGCTACCGATATGGCAAGCGGTTTTAGTGATAACACAGCCGCATCTCCGGTCACTGACGGAGAATACGTGTGTTTTGTCAATGTTGGCGGATCGATTCGAACATTTGATTTTGATGGCCGTTTAATCTGGCAACACGATTGGGTCCCGTTTGGCCGCCATCATGCTCGACAGCAAGAACCCATCCTCCATGCTGGTAATGTCATTCTGCTTAAGACCGTCGCAAAAGATTTACCGGTATCGGCGACCACCAAGGCTGGCGCCAAGCCGCTTGGGAGAGATCCATCGGTTTGGACAAGACTTCATGCGTTTGATTTGGCAACTGGCAAAATTCAATGGGTCGCTGAATCGGCGACTTCGGTGCATGCTGCCTCGCTGCTCAACCACACCGACGACGGTACAGCGGCGATCCTGACGGGGCGGGGTGGCGGACATCAACCACCGGAAGAGCCGTATGGCATCTCTTTGCTTGATGCTGATTCGGGAAAGACGATCTGGGACTTGGAAATCAAGGGTTACGCGGCTCACCAAAACGCGGTCTGGCAAGGTTCACGCGGAGCCGCCTTTGTTGGAACACAGCACCACCTGATCGATTTGCGACAAGGTGCGTTGCGGCCACCCGTTTCGTTGGTCGAGAATGTTGATCTATGGAAGCAGCAAAATGGCAATTACGTCAGTCTGCAAAAGACCAATCTACCGAAGGCAAAAAAGAACAAGGCTATCACTTATCACACAAACTGCTTGGTGGGCGATTTTCATTATTTCCGCACTCACAATCAGTATTTGTTGGGCCGTGTGAATCTCTTGACGGCGAAGGTGGAATATTTACAGGTCCCAGTGCAAGTCGTTCGCACTGAAGATGGGGAGGAGAGACTGTGGGACAAGGCAATCCAGAACGATGTAAAAAACGTTGACGGCTTCGTGGTTTGTCAGGACAAGCGAGCGATGTTGAGCGGTTGGGGGCATGTGTCAGCGGCCAGTCCGATCGTGGTTGGCGATTATCTTTATATGCCGACGATGGTTGGCACCGTCTATGTCATTCGGTGGGATGCTGCGACACTCGACGAATCGGCGCTGGTGTCGATCAGTGACTTGGGTCCCGCGGGAAAAACATGGACACTCTCTAGTCTCGCCAGCGAAGATGGCAAACTCTATGCGAGGACAATCAAGGAATTGATCTGTATCTCGGATTGAGCTTTTTGATCCAGCCACAGCGTCTTGTCGCGGGGTGGTTGTGTCCAAACGGCTGCAACTGGGGCCTTTTTTTGAATTGCTGAGCGTTCGTTCCCACAGACGGAACCATCGCTAAGCTTGCTTCAGCGGCGGCGATCTGCTGGATTGCTCACCATTATTTACGGGCCATTTTTCCAACCTGTGAATTGGATGGCAGGTTCAGCAGATGCCTGTTCCATGGGGTTCCGCCGCGACGTGACGCGTCAATTTGCTACCGAGTTAACTAAGAAATGATCTTCAGCGAGTGTGGAGTCGGCGGCTTCGTATCTACCTGCCGAGTCAGGCAGGCTGCTCTTCGGGTAGGATTCTAGGACCGGAGTGAGCAAATCCGGGGGCTCCATTGGCCACGGCAGTGGTGAAACATGTTTCAATAGGAGCTTAGGATTCGGCTGGCAAAGTTGATTGGCGGTTGAAAAAACGCGTTACCTCTGATTGGCTTTGGCCGCGAGGTTGAGCGTAGCGGAGTTAGAAGCCTGCGAATGACCGGTGGAAAGGATCATCGTATCCTCATGGAGGGGCAGATTCGGTCGGCAGCGCGTTATCGAGTTCCGCTGTTCACGTCGAATGACGATCAGGCCTGCATTGAATGACTATCACGAATAGGAAGTAGCAATGTCGAATAAAACAAAACAAGTTCCCCGACGAAGGTTCCTGAAGAATGCCGCCGCCGTCGCGGGTGGCGCGGTTGTCGCACCGACGATCATTCCCAGTTCAGCTCTTGGCCTAGACGGGGCGGTTGCCCCGAGTGAAAGGATTGTCGTCGGCGGGATCGGCATCGGACGACGGGGGGGCTATGACCTTGGTTGTTTTTTGCAGCAAAAAGATGTTCAGTTCGCGGCGGTATGTGACATCAAGCAGAAACGTCGCGGTGAAGTCAAGCAAATTATCGACAAACACAATGGCAATCAGAATTGCGACATGTATCGCGACTTTCGTGACGTCTTGGATCGCGACGATATCGACGCGGTGTTAATCGCGACGGGACCCAACTGGCATGCAACCGCTGCGATGACAGCGGCAAAGGCCGGTAAGGACATGTATTGTGAAAAGCCGGTCACAAAGAACATTGATCAAAGTTTGATCTTGGCCGATACGATGGAACGTACCGGACGTGTTTTTCAAGCTGGAACTCAGCGGCGTAACCTGCCGCACTTCGCTTTCGCCTGCGAGCTGGCGCGAACAGGAAAACTTGGCAAGCTAAAAAAGGTATATGCACACCCTGCGGGGATGCAGGCGTTAATGAGTGGTTGGTTACCGGCGGAAACCGAGCCTGATCCCGATGTGGTCGATTGGGATATGTATCTTGGCCCGGCTGCCTGGCGCCCGTTCAACAAGAAGTTGTTGGATGGATTTAACTTCGAAAAAGGTGGCGGCTTTGTTGGTGCTTTTCGTGGTGGCGGTGTTCTGGAATGGGGATCGCATTGTGTTGATCTCTGCCAATGGGCTGTTGATGATTGTTTGCCGCCGGTTGAGTACAACACGCCGGAAAATGGAGAATTAGTGGCGCGGTATGAGAATGGGACGGAATTGATTTTCCGTGAGAAGGGTTGGATTCCACTCGGGTCCTGTCCGGTACGCTTTGAAGGCGAGACCGGTTGGGTCGAAGCGGGGGACAGTGGCAGGATGGTATTGAGTTCACCGGAACTGCTTGCCGGTCGTGAGGTCGCTGAAATTGGTGGCTATCCAGCGACGTTCCATGTTCGTGATTTCCTGGACTGTGTGAAAACTCGGCGGCAACCGAAGGGGAACGCTGTTGCTGCCTGCAATGCTCACATCGCTTGCCATGCTGCAAACATCGCTCTGTATCTTGACCGACAAGTGAATTACGACAATGTCAAGCATGAGTTTGTGAATGACGAGGCCGCGAATCGCTTGCGTTCAGAGGCCCTACGTGAGCCTTGGCGGCTGTAGCATTTTCGTCCTGTCTCGCCTCACTTGCCTTGTTCAGATCACGGGCAAGATCAAACGATAGGCGAGCCCCGATGCAGTAAGGGTCGGAATGATGCAACGCGTCTGGCCTTCAATCAAGTTTGCTTTCCCTTTTGCTGTGCCCACCAGCTAGACCTTTCCTCTCGTGAGAGGTCATCGACAAAACAACTGGACCAATCCTATGCGTACGATTCGAATCATGATTCACCTGATGGTTATTTTGGCAGCATGTCACGCGCTGCCAGCTGATTCGGTGAAGGCAGCTGACCCCGCCGCTTCGTCTGAGATTGAAAAATCATTGATCGAAGTGCTCCAATCCGAGGCTTCACCAGCCGAAAAGGCGATTGCCTGCAAAAAATTGGCGGTCGATGGTTCCAGTGAGGCTGTGCCCGAACTCGCCAAATTATTGCCAAACGAACAATTGTCGTCGTGGGCCCGAATCGCGTTGGAGGCGATTCCGGGCGAGGAGTCGAGCGAGGTACTTCGTGCAGCAGCGCAATCACTCGATGGTAGATTGCAGGTGGGAATGATCAACTCGATTGGTGCCCGCCGTGATCCACAAGCGGTTGATTTGCTGATCAAGCATTTGGCGGATGAGGATGCCGAGGTTGCCTCGGCATCGGCGGTCGCGTTAGGGAAAATTGGTGGCGAAGGGGCAACGAAGTCACTACGCCAGGCACTGAGGTCGGCACCACATGGTGTGCGTTCCGCAGTGGCCGAGGGCTGTGTTTTGTGCGCCGAGCGATTGCATGAATCGGGAGATTCCGAAATGGCAGTCGAAGTGTACGACGAAGTTCGTTTAGCCGATGTTCCGCAGCAACGGATCATCGAAGCGACCCGCGGGGCGATTCTTGCCCGGAACCAAGGCGGCATCCCCATGTTGTTGGAAGCGTTTCAGTCGCCCGACAAGAAGATGTTTCAGCTCGCACTTGGGATCGTGCGAGAGTTTCCGGGCAGTCAGGTCGATCAGGCATTAGCGAATGAGCTGGCAAACACGACACCACAGCGTGCCGCACTCATGATCCAAGCGATGGCTGACCGATCCGACACCGTGTCGCTCGCGGAGATTCTGAAAGCTGCGACCCAAGGAGATAAGCTCGTGCGATTGTCGGCCATTGATTCGCTCCGCCGCGTGGGTGACCCATCGTGCCTTGCTACGCTTATGAAAGTTGTTGATGACGACGATGCTGAATTGGCGAACGCCGCGAAGCAGACGCTAGCCGATCTGCCTGGCGACAAAGTGAATACGGAGATTGTCGCGATGTTGCCTGATGCCGAAGGGGAGAACTACACGCTGCTGCTGGAATTGATCGGCCAGCGGCGAATCAATGCGGTTGAAGAGGTCGTTAAGACGCTCGATAACGCGAATCCTGCGGTTCGCAAAGCGGCCTTGGTGGCACTTGGCGAGACCGTTAGCCTCGACCGCTTATCTGTTTTGGTAACGCAGGCTGTCAGTCCCAGGTTTCCTGAGGATGCGTCCGAGGCTCAAAAGGCACTACGAGTTGCCAGTATTCGCATGCCCGATCGCGAAGCGTGCGCAACACAACTTGCCAGTGCGATGGGGCAGTCGAACCCCGCCTCGCAGACAATCTTGTTAGAAACCATCAGTGAGGTTGGAGGCAGCAAGGCCTTGCAGATTCTTGCTGGTGCCGCGAAAAGCGATAGCCCTGGCCTGCAGGACAACGGGAGTCGTTTGCTTGGGAAATGGAATGGCGTCGACGCCGCTCCTGTTTTGTTGGATCTCGCGAAAACAGGTCCCGCTGAAAAGTATCGCATTCGGGCATTGCGAGGTTACATCGGGATTGCCCGAAAGTTCCCAATGTCTGAGCAGCAACGAGTCGAGATGTGTCAGCAGGCGATGGATGCTGCGAAGCGGATTTCGGAACAGCAGTTGGTTTTGGATGTGTTGAAAATACACCCGAGTCAAGCTGGATTGAAGCTCGCAAATCAAGCAAAGCTAAATCCAGAGCTGAAAGAGCAGGCAACTGCTACGGCCCAAGCGATCGCTGCGAAATTGAAAAAGTGAGATCGGCCCAGTTTGTTAGGCGACCCAGTTTGTTAGGCGACCCAGTCTGTTAGGCAGCTCAGTTTGTTAGGCGACCCAGTTTGTTAGGCGACCCAGTTTGTTAGGCGACCCAGTTTGTTAGGCAACTGAGTGTGAAGTGACTAGCTGAGAAGGAGCCGGTGGAGCTCGCTGGAGTTTGCACAACCGCTCGGAGTGGGCGTAACGGTGGCTACGACACTGTCTGACTGGAAACTGGCTGAGTCTGGAAGAGCCCCAACTCGGTGTGGGCTTTTTGAAGAACAGCCTTGTGGCGGAATTTGCGATTCCGTAGCGGCGGCTTCTCTTATCTAACGTGGGATGTTTTTTTGGGGGGGCGTTGATCCGCGGATACTTCGAGGCTGCAATTTGGTGAACGGCTGCCCGACGAATTCAAATGTGGGTGAACTGGTTCAAACGCGGGTGAGCTCGTTTGGGTGTTTCACCGCTGGAGTGGCGGACTGTTGCGGCCAAAGTTGTTACCGCGAGGATTCTTATGGACTTTCAGAGCTTGCCCGGTTGGAAAAAGCTTGAATCTTCAATTCTTGCCGTGTTTAATCCTCGCTCCTCATTGTTTTCCACTTTCCAGGCAACCATCAACGATGAAACGACGTTCCTTTCTTGCTACGACGGCTGCAGTCGGTGCCCATGCATGCCTGACACCATCGCGATCCCTCGCTGCGGATAAATTGTCATTTTCCAAGGGCGATGTCATTCTGTTCCAAGGTGATTCGATCACCGACGCGGGGCGAAACAAAAAATCACCGGTCGCCAACGAAGGGCTTGGGCGGGGATATCCGAAGCATTTGGCTGAGTCCTTGCATGCGGATTATCCCAAACTCGATTTGCAAATCCACAACCGTGGCATCTCCGGCAACAAGGTTCCCGACCTGGATCGTCGTTGGCAGGCGGATTGCATTGAGATCGAACCTAAGATTCTCAGCATCCTGATCGGAGTTAACGATATCTGGCATCGATTGAACGGGCGGTACGACGGCACAGCTGAAACCTATCGAGACGGATTTGCAGCTTTATTGGAACGAACCCAAAAGGCGCTTCCTAAAACGACCATTGTGGTTTGTGAACCGTTTGTCTTGATGAGTGGAACAGTGAAGCAAAATCGCGATAAGTGGTTCCCCGATTTTTCGGTCAGGCGTGGTTATGCTCACGATGTTGCAAAGAGTGCTAACGCAGTTTGGGTCCCCTTCCAAGGCATGTTCGATGACGCTGTGGCGAGCGGAACCGAGGCAAAAGCATTGGCGGGCGACGGAGTTCACCCAACCCAGCAAGGTCACCAGTTGATGGCCAAGACTTGGCGAGAAGTGGTTGGCGTTTAGTGCGTCCGTCTCGATCGGGTTTTGATATCCACTCGCATCCAGGGCGTGCGAGTGGATTTGTTGTCGCGAGTTGATTCACGCATGACATTGACAACACATGGAGACGATAAGTTGGTGTTGCCCCGCTAAGAGCGTCTTCTACGGCGGACCGCGACCAGTCCGGCCAGGCTCCAGATCACGAGCGATCCTGGTTCGGGGACATGCTGAACTGCACCGCTATCGCGGAAACCATTTATCGTTCTGCGATTGCCGTAGACGTCCCAGAGGATCGGAGTTCCGTCAATTGGATTGAGCAGTTGATTGCTGCCATCGGCATCGGTAATTGCATCAATCAAACTGCCCATTGGCCGGGCACCTTGCGGCAGTGGCAAATAAAGTTCGATGTCTTCGATAGAGAGGGTTGGAAAAACGGGGCCAGTCAATAGATTGGATTGCCCGAACAGCGTTTGCAGGTCTTGCAGCGATTGCGTTGGTGTGGGTGAGATGTAGGTCGCCGCATCAGCGGAAAAAGAACCGTCTGAAATATTAGGATTCGGCAGACCATCGGAGCCGACGTAGTAAGCTAATCCGTTTGGTGCGGGACCATAATCAAAGTTTCGAACGCTCACTGCGCTTTCATGCAGATTGATGCTGCCTCCATCGAAAGCACGCAGTGGTGCCCCGGTCGTGCCATATCCGTTTGGGCCGGTGTTGTTATTGAGAAATAGGTGGTCAACTTGAATCGTGCTCGCTCGAATCGTCGTGATTGCATTCTCAAGCGATTGGATTCTGGCCAGTGAGGAATCTCCGCTCAATCGCATCAAGCTGTTGACAATATTCGCACTGCCGCCAAGCGAGGAGATGCCCCCCATTGTTCCTTCCACAATGGAAGATACAAAGTTGACCGTACTGTTGATGGCAGAGATGGCACCAGCAGACGAGGACGCCCCCCGCAAAACGCTGTCGACCACATTGATCGTTGCGTTCTGTGCGCCGATCGCTCCGACCCACGCGAATTCCGCGCCAGGGAAAGGTTCTTCAAACATGTTGATACGGTCTAGCGTGATACGGGTCAGATTTGCGGTAGCGCCAGCTTTGGCATTGACCACGGCGCGGGATCCATGTCCATACGGCACGGTATTGCTGACTGACACATCGTTCATGTTGACGGTCGAATCTTCGGCTAAATCTACGTAGCCATTGATTCCGTCGGCGTCGAGATCGTTGATGGTGACACTTACCCCTTCCTTGATTTGGGCAAATGATTTCGCCTCTTCGACGAGGATGTCGTTGACTCCCGCTCCGAATTCACTCAGGTTGAATTTGTCAAAGACAATACCGCCACTCGAGACGAAGGCCGGATTACCAAATAAGACGGCACCGTTTCCATTAATTGTTAGGTCCTCACTGATCTCTGTTAGATAGGACGTAAATGGAAGTGTCGCTCCATTTTTGACGCTGATTTGTGTTCCACGGGCAAGTTGGATATCGATCGTGCTCGAACCGCTCGTTGCATTCGCCTGGGCGATTGCCCAGGCCAGGGTGCCGGTGGTGCTGGCATCGCCCCAATGCGTCTGGTTAACAATGATTCCTGCCTCGCTTTGCTCGCCAGCAAACGCGGCCAGCAGCAGAGAGAGAATCAGGGCGGCGCGGTTTCGTGTGCAGGTCATTGTCCACTCACTGGGGTGTTTCAATTCGTTGGAAGGGGTGTTCGATTTCATTGGCATGGGAGAAATGAGTCGGTTTCTATTACGCAGCTGGGCGGAGATCATTGCACAGCTCAACGCGGTGGATTGGTGTTTGGGTTTTCTGCTTGCCATTCGGAATCCATTCGGGACTTTGCTTACTGCTCAATCCTTTAAGATCAGTTTCCCTTCGGCGACTGATTGCGTTGTCGTTAGCCACGTTGATTACCGATGCGGTGACAGTCTTCGATTTCGGTAGTGGTCCGCAGTTTGAGGCTGCTGTTTTTGGAAACTCAAGCCAGTTCAAAATGCATAAACCGCGCTGATCATATTTTGGCTGATCGTTTTTGCAAGGCTCGCCCGTCAATCCGGGGCGTTGCCCTCGGGATGGTGGTGTTGATCGGTAAAAAAGCTCTCCCGTTAGGGGTATTGGCTTACCTCTGCAGGGTGAATTCGTATTGTCCTCTCCTGGGCAATCTTTCTATGCTCGCACCGCGAGCGTCCCAATGTATGCAGATCAAGCGATTTACTTGGGGATGCCTTTTCCCGCCATGCTGCAAGGTAGACGAAGATGAGACCCAACCTTTTTCAGTTCCACAGGATTCCGACTGCCTTTCTGCTTTGGGCTGCCATTGCCGTCACAACCAGCGCTCAGACCCCGGGTGACGCGACCGTGGTCTCGGCCATCCAGGTTCTCGATGAGGTGATGGCAATCCCTGCTAATCAGATTCCGCAATCGTTGCTGAAAGAGGCTCGAGGCGTTGCGATCATCCCTGGCGTCGTCAAAGGTGGCTTTGTCGTTGGTCTGCGACATGGTCGCGGTGTGATCTTGGTCAAAGATGAAGTGGGCAATTGGCATCAACCGACTTTTGTTTCAATGACGGGCGGAAGTGTGGGGTGGCAGGCCGGTATCCAGTCGACCGATGTGGTCTTGGTGTTTCGCACGGCTAGGAGTGTGAACAGCCTGATGAGTGGACGATTGAAAATCGGAGTCGATGCTGCTGCGGCTGCTGGCCCCATCGGTCGTGAAACCGAGGCGGCGACCGACACTCGTTTTTCGGCGGAGATTTATTCGTACTCTCGTAGCCGTGGTTTGTTCGCTGGTGTTTCGCTTGAAGGATCCGGCTTGCAGATGGATTATCTTGCGGAGCAGGCCTATTACGTCCGTGACACCGCCGGGAACCCCACCCGGCTTCCCGAAACTGCTGTGCAGTTAATGAATCGTGTTGCCAAGTATTCGGGTTCAAATTCCATTGCCGTTTCTCCGAACGCAGCCGTTTCTGGGATTCCTCAAGCGGGTGTGCCGCAGGCGATGCAACCTGCTCCACAAGCGATATCGGCAAACAGCGGGCATACCGAAATCGTTCGGCAACAGTTGGTGGCATCTTGGCAGCAACTCTCGTTGTTGATGGATAGTCAGTGGAAAGGATACATGGCCTTGCCTCAGGGAGTCGTCTCGGGTAGCGGTGCGAGCGCACAAGAAGTCAACGCTGTCATGAATCGCTTTGCTTCCGTTGCTGCGAATCCGCAATATGCTTCGTTGGTCCAGCGGCACGAGTATTCTGCGACTTATCAATTGTTACGTGAGTATGCGACCTTGTTAGGATCGCCCGCACAGCAACTAACACTGCCACCACCACCAGCCAACAGCAGTGCTGGGGCGACGAGCCCGCGTTACTAAAACGAGGTTGCCGAAATTTATGCCATCCCTTCGTCGAGGGGATGGAACGGTTGGTAGCGGTCTAGCGGCAGGCCTCTCGCTCCATTCAGGGCAGTCGATCGATGTGGATGGAGCGGTATGAAGGTCTCCCAAGGGGGACGCTATTTTGGTTGCGGTAGCGTCATTAAAATTTGGGATCTTCTGTCGCTCGCGATATCCCAATCTGAATAAAACGCTTGTCGCATAATTTTAAAGGTGGTCGCGTTTCTCGCTTGATTGATTGTTCGCGTCGTTGCCGAGAATTTCACCGTCCAGCATCGTTATTGTCGACGTCCTTCGCTGCATTTGCTGCTATCTCTTTACGTGAGATCCCGCGGCATGACTGAGGCACCAGTGTGATTGTTTCTCGGTAGGTTTCCTTGGCTCCGTTCGTGCGAGGCCTTGCGTCTCGGTTGGCAATCGGCACGAAGTGCTTGGGTGACTTTTGGCGTCTGATCGGGCGATTTAAACAAGGGAATGTTTTCGCGACCCAATCGACCCAGCGGTGGGGGGCAAGCTGGTATGATTGGGGCCCAATCATTTACCGATCGGATAGTTGAATCTAGAAGTAGTTTTTCATGTCTGAAACTGATGGCAACCGCCGAGGTCGCTTTCGACTCAAGTTTCCACTTGGTGAGCAACCTTGTTTGAGTACTCACGGCGTCGATTACACGGTCGTTGAGCTCGCGGAGGATAGCGCGCGGATCATCGCGACCGAAGCATTGCTTCGCATTGGCAAGAGTCTGGCCGCGGTCTTTACCTTGCAGACAGGTCAGCAGATCACAACGCGGATTGAGCCGACCCGTGTGGAGGGTGAGGATATGATTGTGACGCTGCACCCGCCCGTTCCACAAAAAGAGATCATGGCCGAGCAGCGCCGACTGCTAATTAAATACGGCAAAGAATGTCTCCGCGATATTTGAGGCAGTCGACTCATCAGATTGGCATGCTGGCTCGTATTGGGATCGCGGTATGTGATCGCAATGGGAGCAATTCTGATCGCGAAAGATCAGTGCTTAGGAGCGATGATCAGCGTTTGGGAGCGATGGTCTGGGATCAGGAGCCATGAACGGAGCCATTTACGGCAGCGAACACGCTCTGGTTGGCCTTGGCTGCAAATGCGAGCACGGAGTAACTCGCATTGAAATCTTTCGCTGCTTACTTAACCCGCTTTGATGCCGATCGGCCAAGTGTCTTTTGAGCCTACGATGTGCATTGTTGACGCTGCGACGCGGTTTGTCAGTAAACGCAAATGTCGATTCAGGTCGACGAGAGACGAGGATTCGTCTGTATGCGGCAGTGCGTCGATTCCTTGTTTGCAAGACGGTTTGCCAATTGTCTGTGGATTGTTCTGTTGTCTGTGGATTGTTCTGGGATCTGTGGATTGTTCTGGGATCTGTGGATTGTTCTGGGATCTGTGGATTGTTCTGTTGTCTGTGGATTGTTCTGGGATCTGTGGATTGTTCTGGGATCTGCCGCGACGTAACTTAAATGCGATTCTGCGTCGATCGCGATGATTTTTCTGAATCCACCGCTGCAGTTCCTGTTGATCTCTCGGCGGCAGCAAGTTGGCAAGGTCAATGAACTGCGTTTTCCGCTTTTGGTGGGCATCGCTGGGGCGACTTGAAACCATTGTTTGGAAAGGTGGAAGAGCCACCTGCGGTTCGGGGCGAGGAGATGGAATGGGTTCTGCATCTTTTCGCCAGCGAAGAGCGAATCCGTCGATGTTCAGGAATGGCGAAGCTGGTAAAACGTGTTTGTTCGTTGGCACACCATCTCTCGAGCGTAAGTTTTCGGAGTGGTTCACTGACGAAGCTCAAGCCTGAGTTTGAATGGTTTTTCGAGCGGTGTTCATCTATTCCGGATCAAGGTGAGGAAGGTTGAGATCGATTTGTTCAAGAGATTAATTACACAGTATTTGTTGCTTGCAATTGCCTTGAGTCCTCTGGGCAGCGGTTGTCAGAGGAGGGTGGAACAGGCCGAGCAAACGGTTTCGCGCGCCACCAGTTCAGACGCCATCAGTTCGTCCCGCGGCGGAGAAGCAAGCCCACCGCCGTCTAACATCGAGCCGTCCGTTGCACCTTCTGCAGAGCAGGCTGGCCCCCGTGGCACCGAGGTGACCGCTTCGCAGATTCTGGGCAATCCCAAATATCCTGCGATGTGCTACGGAGGCTATCGCGGTTCAGATCGGGACGATGTTCCTTCCGTTCTCGAAATCAGCGAGGACTTGAAAATTCTTGCCGCCATGGGAGTCAAGCTGGTTCGAACTTACAACACTCAGCAATACGATCATGCCAGACGCTTGCTTGAGGCGATTGAGCAGCTACGTGGTGGGGATCCAGCATTTGAAATGTACGTTATGCTCGGTGCCTGGATCGAATGCGAAGGTGCGTGGTCAGAAGTTGTAAACCACGAGGGGGAAAATCTTGAGAACAATACAAAAGAGATCAATGCAGCGATTGAATTGGCAAAGACTTATCCTGAATCCGTGAAAATCATTGCCGTTGGGAATGAGGCCATGGTTCACTGGGCGACCAGTTACTTTGTTCGTCCGATTGTCATTCGAAAATGGGTTGATCACCTCCAGAGCTTAAAAGCTTCCGGCCAGCTGTCCCCAAATCTGTGGATTACCAGTTCGGACAATTTCGCTTCTTGGGGAGGTGGTGACAACAGTTATCATACCGATGAATTGAAAAGGTTGATCGATGCCGTCGATTATGTTTCGCTGCACACCTATCCTTTTCACGATACTCATTACAACTCTGAGTTTTGGTTAGACGAAGAGGACGAATCAAGTACGTCGGTGATCGAAACTGCTGATGCTGCAATGCAAAGAGCAACTGATTATGCCGTCCAGCAGTTTCAGGCAACGGCCGACTATATCGAGGGATTGGGCTCGGAAAAAACGCTTCACATTGGTGAGACTGGTTGGGCAACGATCGACGGTTCGTTGTATGGGAAACGAGGGTCCGGCGCCGCCGATGAGTATAAATCGAAGCGGTTCTACGACGGTATGCGAAGCTGGGCGAATGATGCCGGTGTCTCTTGTTTTTTCTTTGAAGCGTTTGACGAGCGTTGGAAGGATTCCGGAAATCCTGATGGATCAGAAAACCATTTCGGACTCATCAATCTTCAATCGCAAGCCAAGTACGCGTTGTGGGACTTGGTTGATGCCGGAGCCTTTGATGGGCTGACGCGAGGTGGAACGCCAATCAGCAAAACGTTTGGTGGTGATAAAGACACGTTGTTGGCAGGGGTTCATGAAATTCCCCGTAACAACGAGTCGGTAATTCGTAAGATTGCGGCCAACAACAAGCAACGCAATCTTGGTGAAGTCGTCGAGGAAAGTAATTATGTAATTCTCGATCAATCTATGTTTGCTAATCCGCCTCACCAATTGTTCGATCCCACGGAGGACAAGACCTATCCAAGCGAATCCCTGAAGTTAAATGTTTGGGATGGAACCTGCGGAATGGAATTGTCTGATGCTGAAGTTCTCGTTTCGACCGGAACCGGCGCATGGTGGGGCTGTGCACTGGAGTTTGACTCGACAGCGAGCGGTGAGGATTTGTCTCGTTTCCAGGCGGGTACCCTGCACTTTGAGATAAAGGGTGATGCAACGGTCTCGTTTGAAATTGGTATTCAGACAGGACGATTCTCGGATGGTACCCAACGAAACTTCGCGGTGGAATTTTCACCGCAGACACCACTTGCCTTGAACGATGAATGGAAAACACACACGATCCAAGTGGCCGACTTGATCAAGGAGAGCGAGACGCCGATTGATCTTTCCAATACGACGAGCGTTCTTTTTCTCAAGGGAAATGGTGCTGAGCAAAGCCATCGAATTCAATTGCGAAACGTTTTTCTCACGCAACCGTGAGGACTCGCTGGACTGAGGCAGGCGACAGCATCAAACTCGGTTGTCTGCTAAGAAAATCGCGAGTGTGGGAAAGTTCGGACAGAAGCGGGGCGCAGGCATTTGGCGGTCGACTGCCCGCCGTTTGGAATGTCGTCTGATCGACGGAATGAGATTTTGATATTCGCGGTTCTGGGGCCATCCTCGCTGTTCGATTCGTTTGAATCTCGGTCTCCGGGAAATCATCAGCGAGCAAGTCCGGGCTGGCTCGCTATGGGTTTGCCAGCAGGATGAGGGCATCATTGTTTGCCGCCCCAAGTTGCGTGCCTCCCCCAACTCTCAAATGAAGGTTGCTAAAATTACGTGGATTTTGAGTTGCCAAAGGCGAGTGGGGCAGATTGAGAGTTCGTTACGCATTTTCACCACATCGTTTTGCTAATCGGGGTACGATACGGGCGGAAGACCGGGGGGCTCCCCTCGCTGTGATTGCCGTTGAGCCTTGGGACGCGGCAAGGAGAGATGCTTGGTTGTGGGAGGAATTCCCGAATTCTTCCTGTGAAAATCATTGAGAATAGACTGATGGATTCCTGGAATTGGACTTCACGCATGACGGGCCTTACGAATCACTGGTTGACGACTTTTCTGGTTGCAGCTTTGGTCACCATCTCCACACAAGGTTATGGACAAACTGAACAAGCAGTAGAGGAACCGCCTGAGCCACGGCCTTCGACGCTAAGCGAAGCCGAGGTTGCTGAAGCGATCGGCGATCTGGCCAATAATCGTTTTAGCACGCGAAACGAGGCATTCTTGAAACTGCTTCAAGGTGGGCCTAATGCGATCCCGGCGCTCGAGGAGGGGGCGAAATCCGAGGAACTTGAGATTGGAATGCGGTGTGTGGAAGCGCTTGTGCAAATCGCGCGTGACCGACGGGATACAGCGGATGTCGTCGAAGTACTCGAACGTCTAGCGTCGGACCGATCTTACGGCTTGGCTGGCCTCGCGAGGAATTACGCACGGCAACTTAAAATGACAGATCAGGAGCGTGTCATCGAGGCGTTAACGCTTGCAGGCGCGAGGTTGCATCAAAGTCGCGATGGAAGCGTCTTCTCCGCTTCGATCAACCATGATCGTCAACTTTCTCGGCTGAAACACTTGCCAAAACTTCAGTCCGTAAACATCACTGGAAACGGTGTTACCGACGCAGGGCTTGATCACCTGGCGAAGGTGAAAACCCTGACCAGTCTCTCCATTAACCAATGTGGTGTGACAGATCATGGTCTGAGCAAACTAAAAGACTTAGCCAAACTGTCGAGCATCAGTATAAGTGGTAGAGACTTTTCTAGTCTCGGACTACGAAAATTGAAGGCGGTACCCAGGTTGCGCAGTGTCTCTCTTTATTCATCGGTTAGCGACGATGACTTGCAGGCGATGACCAGCGTACAGCAGATCCAGAGTCTTTCGCTCTCTGATTTGGATTTGAGTCGTGAGACTGTTGGATTGTTAAATCAATTGAAGCATCTGACGCAGTGTAACCTGAGTCTCCGTGACGCTAGCGAGGCAGACTTTCAGTCGATTGCAAAACTGGAATTGCCGGTGATGGTCAACTTGTATGGTGCTCCCAAAATACCAGATGATAGTTGGGCGTTACTTGAGGAAGCGGCACTTGTAGGACTGACCGTTAGTGGGATTCCCGTTTCTGACACTGGCTTGGCGAACATTGCCAAGATCAAGAAGCTAAAACGACTGCAGCTAGTTGCAAACGAGTTGCCAATCACCGATCAAGGGCTAATGCATCTTCGCAACTTGAGGCTGCTCGAATTTTTGTATTTGAGGGGGGCGGACCTGAGTGATGACGCCGTTGATGCTCTCAAGAAAGAGTCGCCGAAGCTACGAAACGTGATTGTTCGGTAGCCTTTTCAAAGACCACACCGCATGACTGCGAAGTAGTGTTGTCGAGGAGTTTTCGGATACAACACCTTGTGGGCAGGGTGCGGACTACCCAATGTTCGGGGATTTCCCGTTTTCAAGTTTTTGCTTCGCTGGTGTTACCAGGAGTTTGACTACGCGGCGGAGTGTGGGGTTGCGCAGCTTGGAATGATCGTGAGCTTTGAACGTTTACGGCAGAATTTGCGGCGATCACTCGGCAAGTAAATTGGCTCGACTGTCGGTGTCAGATCAAGTCCGGCTTGGGCCGAGAGTGGCTTCAATCTTCGCTTAAGTTTTAGCGGTTGTGACAACCTTTACGATCGTTACGCGCGAGATCGCCACATCGGCAAACCAGCGATTGGCATTTCGTTGTACGAGACGGAAGAGCGGTCTAGGGTTCGTCGTGTTGGTATGGTCGGAGAGATGGCATGCCTCGGCCCTCGTGCTGGTGAGGGAAGGTGCTTGGAAGGCAGGGTCGATGATACATCAGATGAATAGAGCAAGTGAGCGGAATTCTGACGCTCTGAATCGCGAAGAGTTGGTTGGTCGACTGCTGGGCAACGCTGAGCTGGCCCAGCGAATGTTGTGTCAATTCTTGGACGCGATCCCGGAAGAGATCGATTTGCTGGAATCCGTGATCCGGATTGGGGATCCTAAAGAGATTGCGACCTTGGCCCATCGGCATAAGGGAACTGCAAGAACTCTCGCGGCCCGCCGAGTCGCAGACGTTGCATCTGAGATCGAACGCCAAGCGTGGGAAGGGTCTACATCAAATTTGTTGTCTCTGGTCGACGAACTTCGAACATCGCACTCGCACCTCCAGAATGAATTGGAAGCTTGGGCTGGAGAAGCTAGCGACGGAGCTCCCGAATGAGTTATTCAGTCGGATTAAGCAGTATCTTGGTCGTTGACGATGATCCTATCGCTGCGGAAGCACTGCGATATACATTGACGACTTGTGGCTATGACGTCACCGTTGCAGGTGACGGGATCGAGGCTCTCGATTACGTTCGGACAGGAAATTACCGAATCGTCATCTCGGATGTCGAAATGCCGAAAATGAACGGCATTGATTTCTGCCGTGAAGTTCGCAAGCGAGACGCATGTGGGTACACCTACCTGATTTTGTTAACCGGCCGATGCGATACCGATAGTGTTGTGGTCGGGTTGAACGCGGGTGCTGACGATTACATTGCCAAGCCATTCCATCCGAGCGAACTGCAGATGCGGATTCGCGCTGGTGAGCGATTGCTGGCACTGGAAAGTCGTGATTTGATGATCTTTGCATTGGCCAAACTTGCGGATCGGCGAGATCACGAGACAGGTGGTCACTTGGAACGCATTCGAGAATACAGCCGACTGTTGTGTTTAGAACTTGCAAAGAAGCCTGAGTACTGCGAAGAGATCGATGAAGTTTTTATTCAATTGATTTACGACACCAGTCCACTGCACGACATTGGTAAGGTGGGAATCCCTGATCGAATCCTCTTGAAGCCGGGGCGGTTGACGGAAGAGGAATTCAAAATCATGACGGAGCATACTCAAATCGGGGGTGAGACCTTGCAGGCGGTTGCAGAGGCTTACCCGAGGGCAGCCTTTTTGCAGATGGCCTACCAGATTACGGTTAGCCATCACGAGCGTTGGGACGGAAGCGGTTATCCCAACGGGCTATCCGGACGGGAAATTCCGTTACCAGGAAGGATCGTCGCGATGGCCGATGTCTACGATGCTTTAACAAGTCAACGTGTTTACAAGTCGGCTTATCCGCATGACGTGGTTGTAAAGATGATCCAAAAGGGATCTGGATCTCATTTTGAACCTGGCATTGTCCAAGCATTTTTGGCACTGCAGGATGAGTTTCGCGCAGTCAAGGAACACTATGACCAGCGACGCGGCAACAAGTCTGGTCAATTCCTAACCCAAGTCCCGCCGATCGTCACCAGCGGTGCGAACAGTCCCGTAATGGATCGGACCTGATCAAAGCTATTTAACGTTTCGTAAGTTCTAAGAAGATAATGTTCTGGTTCACTTCTGATTGAATACGGATTTCCTTTAGTTCGGATTCGCCGATCGCCTCGGTCAACGCCAGCATGTCTGACCGGGATCGGTACACAAGATGCCAGTCCATAAACATTTCCATATAACCGACATCGCGAATTTCAGGTAAGAAATTGGCGACGACCAATCTTCCGCCCGGACGCAAGTCGCGGAAAAGATTCGTTGTCAAACGACGTGCAATCGAATCATTTAAATAGTCGTACAATCCGGTGCTGTAGATCAAATCGAACGAACCGAGGTCTGTTCGACCCGTCAACATGCGGCGGACGTCAGCTTGGATTGGTTTGATTCCGAACCGACCATACCGTGCCCCAACTTCGTCCAGACTTTCCGGGTCGGCATCGAGAGCCAAGAATCGGCCGAACTTCTCCAAATGCACTTCGGACGAAACGCTTGCTTCCCGAAGATGACCGCAGGCGATTGCCAGCACGTCTCTTCCTGGAGATTCGGCGCCCAATTGGTCGAGCAAGCTTGCCACGTGGCATCGACGCTCACGGACACCTGCCGAAGCGGGGGCAGAAGTTGTGTAGTGAAAAATTGCTTTTCCGATTGGACCGGTTTCCGGAACGGAAGAGTCACCGTCGTCACTGTAAATGTAATCCATCATCACAGCGTCGCCAGCATACCCACGAGGTTTGTTAAATGCTCGGCTGGTAAAGGGGTCTTCGTGAACGATCTGGCACAGCGAATGGCTTCGGCCTCGATCAATCAGTTGCCTCCACTCGTCCCGTGAAGCTTCACGCCTCAAGCTTCGCAGTCCATTGAACAATTGATCGACCGCACGCTGGATTTCATAGGAGCTCGCTGCGGTGAAAATCTCATCTCTTACCTGATCCAGCAATCGATCAAGCCGATAGATGCGATCACCGAGTGTGATGGATTGAACTCCGTTCGGGATAGAATCCACTTGCTGACTGTCAAGGCTGTTGGATTGCGAGTAAAAGCTCATGCGTCGCGTTGAACTCCAAATCGTGCACAAATTCTTCCGGTGTCGGGAAAAGTTGTCGTGCGACTTACTGATGAATGAATGTCTGCTGAATCTCGTACTTGAATGGCGACACTCAGGGTCTTTATGACGGCAATATTCCAAAGCGGAGGGAAATGTCAAGTCAGTAAATGAATCGTGTTTTCAGCATATGGTGTCGTTAATTTTCCCGGTCGAGGGGGGGGATTATATGCATTAGCAATGCGTTGCTAGCAGGACAGAATTTATGCTTTTGCAAGTTCACGGGATAATGGCGAGATTCTTGCCTGACCTGCGCAATCGGACTGATGCGAAACTAAATTTTGCAAGAAATCACGCCGGAGGGAGTTAATTGGCACGCGATTGAATTCAAGCGATTCCTGTTTTTGACGCGACAAAAAAATTTAAAAAGTTCGAAACACGAGTTTGATTCAGAGCCGTTGCGTTGGCGTAGCGTAAGTTTCAGATGAGTTTGCGCTCCGATTCAAGAACGCATTTTCTACATCCGGATCCAACCCCCTTTTGTGGGACGATCGAGTTTGATGGGGGGCTTGCAGCAACGATCGAATCGTTAGCTCGAAACAGCCACGTTTGGCATTCCGGGTGGGGCACACCCCCCTTTTGCTATTTCATTCTGTTGAGCTGCAAAGATCATGGAACCGATTCATTTCCTTGAGGCGAAGGGCTTCGTTTGTTTTGACGCGGTTCAGTATCGCGGCCCGATTGCTCAATGCTTGGTGAAGCTAAATGATTCACCGCAGGTCATGTCTGCTCAATGGTTGGAGCAGCGGAGTTGCGGTCCAGAGCTTTATAATCGAGTCCGTCGTCTTTGGTCACGTAGCGAGCGAAGCCAACCGATGGGAGCGTTGCGGCAGAACTTCTTTCATGATGCCGATCAACGCTTGATCCGCGTGATTAGCACCCCGGTCGGTCGACCGATGAGTGAGTGGTTACTGTCGCGACAGTTCGATGTTGATGAATCGCTTCGTACGGCTATTTCGCTGGTAGAGTGCTTGCAAAGCTGGCATTCAGCAAAGTTAGTGCGTGGTTGGCTAAGCAGTGAAACTGTATTCCGGGATGCGGATCAGCAAGTCGAGCTAGCGGATTTGTCGCTTTTGGGCATGAATGATCAGCAGGAAATTTTGTCGCTGCCAGTGGAGGATTTGGTCTTTCTGCCGCCGGAGACCATTGGTTCTTTGCCAAGAAATATCTGTCCGGCATCGGATCTATATTCCGTTGGAGCGATATTGTTTTCGATGTTGGCGGGCCGGCCTCCCATCGAAGCGGAGAGTGCCAGCGATTATTTGGACCGGCAGCTTTGTAACGAGCCATCACGACTTAGGGAACTTCAGTTGTCGGTTCCTCGGGAATTGGACAGCCTTGTTGCCAGATTGCTGCGTCGTGATCCCCGTGATCGATATGCCACAGCATCCGCTCTGCTTTATGATCTTCGTCAAATTCGAGCGATGGAATTGGCGGGACCGACATCAAAATTATTTGCGATCGGCACTCAAGATATTCGTCTGAGTTTGACGGAAGGTAGTTTGGTTGGTCGCGAACAAGAAATTCATGCAGCTCAATCGTGGATTGAGGAGGTGACGGGAGGTAATGCAGGCGTTCAGTATCTGACCGGTTGTGATCCGAACGCGCGCTGCGACGTGATGGACGAGATTTCTTTGATGGCATCATCTCAGAGACTTGTGATTTGCCGAGGAACGGCAGCCGCAGGTGCCTCGAAGCCATTGCAATCACTCGAAAGTGTGCTCGCTGGGATCGACCAGCTCTGTGAAGATGATGAGGATCTGGCGGATCAGATCTGCTCCGGTTTAACCTCGCACGCGATTACGCTGTCTAAACTTTTACCCGCCTTGTCGAAGCGGTGGACCCATAATGAAAATTCTGCTGGGCCGGAAGCCTATGGGAGCCGTCGAGTTGCCGCGTCATTAGAGGAGCTGTTCGTGGTTCTGGCGAGACGCAGCAAAGGGGTCGTGCTCTTATTTGATGAGCTAGATCATGCCGATGAATTGACGCAGACAGTCGTTGGTAGGCTAATCGATCGAATACACCGTACAACGGATCCGATGCGATTGGGAGTCATCGCATCAGGAGCAGATCGCTCCTCCCTTTCGGAATCTGACGCAATCGCTGAGATCAAGCTCGGCAAAGTGAGTGATCTGGCACTTCACCTGTCTTTATGTTCTTCGGCAGGTCAAATTTCCAAGCCGATCGTGCAGTCGATCATTGAGATTGCTGAAGGAAATTTGGAAAAAGCCTCTGCGATTTTGGGGCGGATGATTGATACGCATGTGGTGCGATCGTCACCAGAAGGATGGGAGGTTGCCGGAGACTTGCAAGATGCACTCCGAGGAGATGAATCGTTTGCCGACTTGCTGGACGGGCAGGTGAAATCTCTGACATCAGCAGCCAAACAAGTGCTTTCAACCGCGGCGGTGATGGGGCAGGAGTTCGATCTGTTCATGCTTGCTTCGGTGGCTGAAAGGCCCTACGCCGAGGTTCTTGCCGTCTCGACCGACGCGGTAGGCCGGCGTCTTTTACGTCGCCATTCTGAGGCGGGGCTGTATTGCTTCACGCATGCTCAGATCCATGGTTGTCTGTGTGACGCATTGCCACCGGAAGAGCAAAGACAAGTTCACTTGAAATCGGCTGCGTATTTGGAGAAGCAGAAGCCATTAAACCTATTCGCGCTCTCTTTTCATTATGACGCAGCCGATCGTGGTGACTTGGCGTTACAGACGGCACTCGATGCGGCAGCCCAGGCACGCTCTCGTTTTGCATTGTTGGTTGCTAAAGATCAACTTGAGATTGCCAAACGATGGGTAAATACGAGCGATCGGCTTGCCGGTCTGCAGATTATTGAGGGTTTAGCTGAAATTGATTTGTTGCTCGGCAACTACGACGATGCAGCGGTGCACTTGAAAGAGGCGTTGCGTTTGACGCATCTGCCGACCGAGCGGGCAGCGGTCAAGCAACAGATGGGTGAATTGGCATTTAAACGGGGGCAGTTCACGCAGGCTGCGTCTGAATATGAAGAGGCGTTGAAATTGACCGGGGTGCGGTTGCCGACCAATTTTGGGACGATGATTCTAAGCCTTATGGTTCAGGGGGCGATCCAAGCCGTTCATACCTACCTGCCAACTTGTTTTGTGGGGCGTAAGGGGCCACCAAGTCCACTTGACTGTTTGCGTTGGCGACTCATGAGTCGGCTTTCCCATGTTTATTGGTTCAGTCGTGACAAATTGTGGACGCTCGCCAATCATCTTCGTTCTTTGAACTTGGCGGAGCGGTTTGAGCCGTCAGAGATCTTGGCTGCTGTGTACAGCGAGCATGGGCCTGTGATGAGTTTGCTTCGGTGGTTCAAGCGAGCAAATCGGTATATGAATCGGTCGTTGGCGATCCGCAAAGAGCAAGGTGATTTTTGGGGGCAAGGGCAATCGCTTCATTACCACAGCGTCGTCTCCTTGGCTGAATGCAGATTCGAGGATGCGATCAGGCGGGGATCGCGGGCGGTCGAATTATTGCGGCAAACGGGCGATCTCTGGGAAATGAACATGTGCCGCTACCAAGTGGCCAACGCCTTTCTTCGAATCGGTAATCTTGACGAGGCAACGGAAACCGCATCTACCATGTATTACTCCGGTCGTGAGATCGGTGATCAGCAAGCCGCGGGAATCAGTCTAGATGTTTGGGCGCGATCAGCTCCTGAATCCTTACCACTCGAAGTCGTCATTGAAGAGGCAAATCGGAATCGACCTGATGCTCAAAGCCACGCTCAGACACAATTGGCACATGCGATTGTATTGCTTCACCATCAAAGAATTGAAGACGCAATTGAGCGGCTGCAAGCTGCGATAGAACGGTGTCGCCGCGCCGGTCACCTGAACACCTACATCAGCCCACTGTATGCGTGGTTAGCGACGGCGATGCGGAGACAATTGGAATCAACCGACCCACGTGATGGCAGATTATTTCATCAACGATTAAAGGCGTTAAAGAAATCTGCGGCAAGAGCGACTCGTGTTGCCCGCAGTTTTCCGGCGGACCGTGCACATAGTCTGCGCGAGCAAGCATTGGTGCGGCTGATTTGCGGAAACGTGTCGCGGGCACGGCGGCTTGCGGTCCAAAGTATGCTTGTCGCCAGAAGATACGGTCAGCCGCTGGAGGAGTACGAAACACTCATCATTTTGAAGTCAATTCATCAACGATACGAGGACTTGATTGGAAAGTTGCCTGGCGAAATCGTTTCGCGGATCGATTGTCTGAGTGAAATCCAGGGGATTGCAAGGGACCAAAATTTGATGACGAAGCGAAGTTCGACCGGGCTTTCCGTGGCCGATCGTTTTGCCACCGTGCTGCAATCTGGTCGCCGCATCGCACAGGGATTGGAGCCCGACGCAATCTACAAGGAAGCGAGCGAGTCGGCCCGTCGTTTGCTCCGCGGGAACGGGGTTGATGTCATTCAAATCGAGGGATACGAAGAAGAGCGAAAATACGAACCATACCAGCCGATGGATGCACACCAGGCAGCAGCCAGGATAGATGCCTTTCTGCCATTATTGGAGGACGCCGTTGCGAGTGGTCAGAGCGTGAGTGATTCCACTGCAAACAGTCAACACACCTCGCGTGGTAGCGTGATTGCGACCCCCATTGCCTATCGTGGAACACCGATTGCGATCATTTTGGTCGTACATGACGAATTAAAAAATCTGTTCGGTGAAGAAGAATTGCGGATCGCCGATTTTGTCTCGTCGCTTGCCGGTGCAGCACTCGAGAATGCGGATGGCTTCAGACGTTTGCAACTTTTAAATGACACACTTGAAGAGAAAGTGCGTGAACGAACTCAGGCTGCCGAGCAACGAGCGCAGGAGCTTACCGCTAGTAATGAGCAGTTGTTGGAAACGGAAGAGCAGCTTCGCAAAGCGATTGATCACGCGAATTCGGCAAACCGAGCAAAGAGCCGGTTTTTAGCAACCATTAGTCATGAAATTCGTACGCCGCTAAATGGAATTCTGGGGATGACAAGGTTGGCACAACAGTCCGTTGTGCATCGGCGGCAAGCCAATTTCTTGGACACTGTGCAGGAAAGTGGCCAGTCCCTGCTCACGTTAATTAATGATTTATTGGATGTTTCGAAGTTGGAGGCGGGCAAACTTGAAATCGAACACGTTTCTGTTCAGTTGCACGAATTGATTGGTGAAACCTGTCGCTTGATGTCGGCTTCGGCATGGCAGAAAGATGTCGAACTAGTTTGCGATATTGATGTCTCCGTCCCTGAGCAGATCCTCAGTGATCCATCCCGACTAAGGCAGATCATGATGAACTTGATTGGGAATGCAATCAAGTTTACAGAGCATGGCTTTGTTGCCGTTACCGCTCGTGTGGTTACCGACAACGACCAGAAGCAGTTGATGCTAAGCGTTCAAGATAGTGGAATCGGGATTGCTGTCGAAAAGCAAAGTAAAGTCTTTGATTCATTCTCGCAGGCCGATAGCAGCACAACACGGCGGTACGGTGGATCGGGACTGGGATTAGCGATTTGCCGTGAACTGGCGGAGTTGATGGGGGGCACGCTTGGGCTGGAAAGTGAACTCGGGGTCGGAAGTGAATTTTCACTTGTCTTACCATTGGAGTCAGAATCGGTAGCTCAACCCACAAAAAATTTGTCCGGATCACGCATCGCGGTGATCGATTCATTGCCCGCGTCATGTCAAGCCATCGCTTCGGCGCTGATGGGAGCTGATGCGTCGGTCAGTCAATTCGCGACGAAGGCGGAATTGGAAGCTCAGTTCGATCAGCAGCATTTTGACTGCGCGGTTTTTGGTATTGAACTTGATGCTGTGTTGTACGAGCGATTACGCGTTGCTGGGACTCAGTGCATGCTACTGATTCCACCCACTGCCTCGTGGGAATCCATTCCTGGTGAAGCGATTGCCGAGTTGCGGAAACCGGCGTTGTCCGGCGAGATTGTCGCAGTGGTCGAAAGCTTGCTCCGTGGCGAGGGGCGTTCCGCTCAAAGATCGTTAAGCAGCGAATCGGTCGCTAGCCATGAACCTAAAGGCGAAACTGCCCTGCCAGCAACTGATCCCTCGACGAAACAAGCCGCAGCTGAAGAAGAGAGTGGTCCACTCGCGGGGATCCGCGTTTTGGTCGCGGAGGATGGTGCGATCAACCGGGAGGTGATTTCGGGAATCCTCGAAATGCTCGGTTGCTCGGTATCGATGGCGGTCGACGGCGTCGAGGTTACCTCAATGGCTGTGGAGCAGCGTTTCGATATCTGCTTGATGGATGTTGATATGCCTGTCAGAGACGGGATTGAAGCGACCTACGAGATTCGCAAGTTAGACCATGGATCTGATCGGTTGCCCATCGTGGCGATGACCGCGCACTGCAGTGATCAAATCTGGATTCGCTGCCAAGATGCCGGAATGGATGGTTTTCTCTCCAAGCCTGTCGAGCCAAAGTGTTTGATGGAGGTGATCCAAAGGTATGTGGCCGCGCGTGACGGCATGCAACTGCCGGGCACCATCGCTTCATCCCTTGAGGCGATTTAGGGCTGCCGATGAGATCGCTGCAACCTGGGCTTCGGCCCGTTTGCGCTTCCTTGACGCGGTATCGCCATCCGGGCTGTCGCTAGGTCCGGTTCTTTTCCAATGATTGGCACGGCGGTTGCCCTGCTGTCACCTCGTCAACGCAGCTGCGGCCTCGAGCTCGAGTCGGTTTTCGGTACGTCGGGTGGAGCAGCTCTGTCTCATCACACTCCGCTGACTTGGAGGAATTTGCCATGTCACTCTCTCGCCGTTTGTCTTGGTTTGCTGCCTGTGCTCTTTGTGTTGTCTGTTTGTTCACCCTCACCGATTTGATTGGTCAGGAGGTAAAGGAATCGCCAGGATCGAACGTTGGGAAGTCGGAACAGCGATTAGAAGTGCGGTTGGCGGCAGCTCACCTTGCGCTCGCCCAAGCAGACCTGCGAAGCGCCCTTGAATTGAACAAACGCTTTCCGAATGCGATTCCAGGAAATGCAGTTGAGAATTATCGTAAGCATGTTTTGCTCGACCAAGAAATGCTTGATCAGGCAAAGAGGGGAACGGATGGTCATGTCCACGCGATTTATCGACGTGCTGCGGAGATCGCGAGAAAAAACGCGGAAGCGGATTTCGCACGAAAACAACGGCTTTACGAAGACTTTCCAGACCAAGTAGCTGCGCTCGCTTTTGAGCGGGCGAAGGCTGTGTTACTGGTCGCCCAACTGAACCAAGAATATACCGAGACCCAAGAGTCTTCTTTGTCGAGTCTTGCTTACCTGCAGTGGCAGCTCGAGCAACTGAGAAATGACTTGCTCGAGCTTCGGATCCATGTCGCCAGCCAGCATCCCCGCAAAGAGGGATTTTGAGCCGAAAAATCGTGCTCAAGCTGGGCAAGTTCATAGACGTTGAATGCATCGGAAAACGCAACTCGCTGTCGATGAGCGGGTTCAGGTGTCAGCGTGGATTTTAATTTTCCGCGTTGGATGTCGTGCTTGGCGGCCATTGTCCATTGAAAGGTCAGCGCACTTCGCAGGTGTGCACTTTCGCACGGGCTGGGCATCTTGTCACGCTGTCCTGTGCGTTCGATCGACGATGGGGTACGCGGGATGAGAAAACGTAGCAGCCACGTCCGCTGCTGAATTCGCTTTGCATTAGCCGGTGGCAGGTATGCAAGACCGGTTGCCTGATCCTGAGAGTCGGTGGCTGTAAGGGGTAGGTGATCGGGCGTCGTTTTGTGGTTTTTGAGGCAAGGGCACCTTGTTTGCTCCTCCGGTCAATTCTCTGAAGCGAGCGGTTTCCTAATTGCCGAAGGAAGCGTTGGGTGTCTCGATGAACAATATGCGATTGCTATTTTTGCTGGTGGGCGTTTGTGGTGCTTCATTGGCAGCTGCTCAGCCTCCGCAAAGAGCAAGTGCGGGCCTTGTGCGTTTAGAGGTCTTTGTTCGCTCAGATTCAGATCTTACTGAGAATACAGTTGCATTTGCCAAGAAGTTTGTCGAGCAGCACAAGGGGATTGAGCTGGTTGTGCATGATGTGATTCAACATCGCGACCAATTAGCGAGACTGTGGCAGATCACAAAACGTTCCAACCGAGCCAAGCCGGTTGTTCCAGCATTCTATTGCTGTGATCGGCTTTACTTTGGCTACGACAGCCCCGACCGCACCGAACTGGCTCTCGAGCGATTGCTGACGGTGGACGTCTACACAAGAGCAACCTGTCCAAAATGTATCAAGGCCAAGGCATTTATCAAAAAGCTGAAACCAAGTTGGCCAGCACTGCGTTTTCAGATTCATGATGTTAGCGATGATGCTGCTGCACGTGGACGCTGGCAGGCAATTTGCCGAACGCAGGGGAAGCCACCCGGACTGCCAACCATTGATTTCGGTGGTCGCGTGATCATCGGTTATCAAGGTGACGATATCACAGGTGTCGAATTCGAGAATTTGATCCATCGCGTCACGACGAATCAACACGGCAATCGCGAAACATCACCGGCGAAGAATGATTCGTCCAGCTTCCTGATTCCGTTACATGACCAATCGATCGCATCCATTGTGCCGCCCTGGTTATCGTTGGTCGCCGCCATCCAACCGCCACCCGGGCAAGCTGTGGATGCTGAGTCGCCCGTTGAATCTGGCTTGAGTAACCCGAGCGACGTAGGGCAGGTGCCTGAAACAGAGCTACTGCTGGACGATTTGTTGTTGCCGGAGGATGCCGGATCTGAGGATGTCGGGGAGGTCAATTTATCGACGTCTGACGCGTCTGCTAAAGATGGGATTGACGTTCCATTGCTGGGCGAATTGCGGGCGACTGAGTTGGGGTTTCCGTTGTTTACGTTTTTGGTTGGTTTGATTGATGGGTTCACTCCGTGCGCGATGTGGATCTTGGTGTTCCTGTTGTCGGTGTTGGTGAATATACGTGACCGACGAAAAATCTTATTAATCGCTGGTACCTTCATCTTTGTCAGTGGAGCGGCTTATTTCATATTTATGACTGCGTGGTTGAATCTGTTGATCTTGGTCGGGATCGGGCGTCGAGTGCAGATTGCCTTGGGTGTGCTTGCGTTGCTGATTGGAGTGGTCAATGTCAAAGATTTCTTCGCCTTCAAAAAAGGAATTTCGTTTTCGATTCCGGAGTCGGCGAAGCCTGGTCTTTATCGACGGGTGCGAGAGATCATCGCGGCAAAATATTTAACAGCTGCTTTGACCGGCGTCGTGTTGCTGGCCGTCATTGTCAATATGGTCGAAATGATCTGTACTGCTGGTTTGCCTGCGCTCTACGCGCAAGTGTTGACGATGCAGGAATTTCCTGCTTGGAAAAACTATGCCTTTCTCGGCCTCTATATTTCAGCTTACATGTTGGACGACACGGTCTTACTCGTAATCGTCGTCGCTACTTTATCGCATCGTCGACTTCAGGAACGGGAGGGGCGTTGGTTGAAACTCCTTAGCGGCTTAGTGATTCTAGCCTTGGGGTTGGTCATGATCTTCAAGCCCGAGTGGTTGCAATTGGGACAGTAGGCGGTCTCGTGTTTTCGATGATTAAGGGTGAGGAGATTGCTTTTGTCGATTCATTTTTTCGATTGGATTCGCCTATTTTGCATCCGGGGTAAGATCGTTGAATGCTCGGAATTAGTGTTTGGTTTCGGTCGAGCGATAACCGAAACATTCCGAGACCGATTTGCTTTGGAAGCATTCGTCGACGATTTCTAGATCATCAGGCGATACCAGTGAAGGGTGTTCGACGCCGCAGGCTCGACTCAATTGCAATAATTCCTTGCGTAATGCGACCACATAATTCGCAAACCGATTTGCTTTATGGGTGGGGTCTAACCCAGCGGCCAGCCATCGGTTCTGCGTTGCCACACCGGTGGGGCAATGGCCTGAATGACATCGCTGCGCTTGAATGCAGCCGATTGCCAGCATTGCTTCACGACCGACGTTGACTAAATCGCAGCCCAGCGAGAAAGACAGCAGGGCAGTTTCTGGAAACCCCAATTTTCCCGACCCGGTGAAGACAATGTCTTGATCCAGCCCAGCTTCCTTAAAGATGCGGAACACATTGGTGAACGCCAACTTGAACGGCATCGCAACGTGATCGGAAAAGACTAGCGGTGCTGCTCCCGTTCCGCCTTCACCACCGTCGATTGTGATGAAATCGACGCCGCGTTCGGTGCGGTTCGTTTTGTCCGCAAGTTGTTGCCAAAAATCGATTTGTCCGACAGCGGATTTGATGCCCACCGGCAAACCACTCTTGTCTGCCAAGCGTTCGACGAAATCGAGCAGTGAATCGACGTCCGAGAATTCGGCATGGGATGCTGGGCTCGCACAGTCTTTTCCCATTTCGATGCCGCGGATTTTGGCGATCTCGGGCGTGATTTTAGCTGCCGGCAGTAAGCCGCCCCGCCCCGGTTTGGCTCCCTGGCTGAGTTTGATTTCGATCGCTCGGATGGGATTGGCTGCGACAACATCGGCAAAACGACTGATATCAAAACGCCCATTGACATCGCGGCAACCAAAATAGCCGGTGCCAATTTGCCAGATTAATTCGCCACCACGCTGATGGTAGGGCGAGACTCCGCCTTCACCGGTGTTGTGAAGGCAGCCTGCTAATTGCGCTCCTTGATTCAATGCTTCGATCGCAGCAGAACTCAACGAGCCATAGCTCATCGCCGAAATATTGATCGCCGAATCTGGTTGAAATGCTTTGCGACGCTGGCGGTAGCCTCCGAGAGCCTTTCGGCAAGGCAAGCGATGGGAGGGATCATAGTTTTCGTCATCTGGTATAGGATCATCCAGCGGAAAAGGCGAATGCCGAATGATCAGGTAGTTTGAAGAAGTTTCCAGGTCGTTGTCGGTGCCAAAACCAAAGTAATTGTTCTGCTGTTTTGAAGATGCATAGACCCAGCGTCGTTGATCGCGGTTGAAAGGCCGCTCTTCGTCGTTGTTGGTCACGATGTATTGCCGCAACTCCGGGCCAATCGCTTCCAGCCAATATCGAAAGTGCCCGATGATCGGGAAATTGTGAAGGATGGCATGCTTTTTCTGCATGACGTCATAGCAGAGCCAAAGCACCAGCAAGACGGAGATGACGGTCATGACAATGGCGAATGGACTCATCTGCGTCTCTTTCTGGGCCGGTGGCGATCGGATTGGATTCACTCAGTTTTGATATTTAACGAGTGCTTCCGGTACGTTTGGTTGTTCAATCGGTTGGCAATGAAAGCGACAAGGCAAGAGTGGCCCAACCGCTGGCAGCGATCGAAATAAATTGATCATTGCCGTGGGGGAAGCCACTTTCGAAATAGGTTTGGAACGGGTCAGCTCGCGATACGACGTGCCACGAGCCATCGTCGAGTTGATGCTGAAGCAGATACTCGATGCCGCTTTGAATGCAGGCATGTTCTTGCGTCAATTTCCCCGCGTGTTGTAACGCGAACATTGCAGTGGCAGTCGCGTAAGTATCAGTTGGTGCGTTTTCGATTTGTCCCCAGCCCCCGTCGGTTTGCTGGCTGTCAACCAGAGTTGAAATCGCATTTTGAATGGTTGCTTGATCGGCTTGGATGAGTGCCGTTATTAGGAGACGAAAGACGCGGTCTTCCGTTTCGACCGGGTCTTGCTTCAGGACCCACTCGCTGACTTGTTGCGCGCGTTTCGCGATTGCAGGTTGCTGTGATTCGGTTCCAAAAGTCAGCAAGCCCCGCAAGGCGACATAGGTCGTTGTGAAATCACTGCCGGAGGTGGGTGGCCGTTTGCTGGCTTGCCTCCACCGATTGGAATTCTGCTGGTGACTCAATAAAAAATTGGCAACAGCAGCTGTAACTTCACTTGGTCCATGTTCGTCGGTATCGAGCGTCCACAAGGCATATCCGGCCGTCATCACGCCACCCCCCTGGCCCCGTCCTGCGACGTATTCTTTTTGTCCGCGTTTCAAATGGGCCAAGGTATGCTCGACTTGCTGATCGAAAATCTGTTCATCAATCGCAAACCCCTTGGCACGGGCTTGGGCAAGCGCCAAAACTGGGACCGCCTGGCTGTGGCAGGTGAAGCATTTGCGTTGCTCAGATGACCCTTGTGCTCCGGCCTGTAGCAACGGGATTGCCCTGCTGATTGCAATTCGGATCGGACCGAGCATTTCCTCGGCGACACATAGATTTGCAGCCCATGAGACTCCAAACACTACAGTTGTCGCCAAACTGATGAAGCTTTGATTCAGCATACTGCTCTTCTTAGAATGGTGCGCCCGATCATCAATCTGCCACGTTATCGTACTGGATAGAAAGATTGGTTTCTGTTTTGGCGGTACCAATTGGCATCGTTCTTGCTGATTTTTGAACTGCTGAGACGGTATTGAGATGACGGTGTTGAGATATTGGCCGTTCGACGATGAGGGCCGCGTTTCTTGTCACGGATCAATGCACGTTTATCACGATCAGGCTGCGCCGTCCGGATTTTTAAGAGAACTTGGTTTTTCTGATTGCCGGCGTTCAGAGTGCTGCGTTGCTGGCGGTTTGTTCACACTTTCCGAGAGAGTTCAATGCCCACCGCGGTTCAGAGACGATCTACAATCAGGGTGGTACCGTTTTACGCTGGAGTTCACAAATGACTGATTCGTTATCCCGACGTTCGTGGCTAAAAACTTCTTCGGTGTTTGCTGCTGCGACCATCGTACCGCGGTCGGTGCTGGGAGGCCCGAAACATGTTGCTCCCAGCGACCGCGTGAACGTTGCGCTGGTTGGTGCGGGCGGCCGAGGCTTCCAAAACGTACGTGAGTTGATGAAATTGCCTGATGTGCGTGTCGTCGCCGTTGCTGATCCAGCAGAACAGTGGGATTTGAGTGATTACTATTATCGTGGTACTGCAGGCCGGGCGGTGGTAGCCGCTGAAATAGAACGGCATTATCGGCCGAGTGATCCGAAGTTTCGCTGTCAGCAGCATGTCGATTATCGACGAATGCTTGAAACGGCAGCCGATCTGGATGCGATCTTGTGCGCTACGCCGGACCATCTGCACGCTCACGTATCACTCTCCGCGATGCGGGCAGGTAAGCATGTTTATTGCGAGAAGCCTCTCACTCACAACATTGCTGAGGCGAGATTGGTTGCGAAGGTTGCGCGGGAAACGGGCCTCGCGACCCAGATGGGAAATCAAGGGCATTCACGGGACACGATGAGGTCGACGGTTGAATTCATTCGTGGTGGTGTGATTGGTGATGTTCAAGAGGTTCACGCCTGGGTGCCGGCGACTCGTTGGAATCCAACCCTTTTATCACCACCCGCTGAACATCAAGCGATTCCGAAGGGGCTTGATTGGGATTTATGGTGTGGGCCACGGACGCCGGTTGGTTTTCATTCTGCTTATGCACCTGTGTCTTGGCGAGACTTCTGGCGTTTTGGTTGCGGGGCGATGGGGGATTTTGGTTGTCACGATCTTGACTCAGCGGTGTGGTCGCTGGAATTGGATGCACCTCAACGAGTGGAAATGCGATCTGCGGGGAAAGTTCACCCCGAGATGGCTCCGCATGGCGAAATCGGTTACTTCGATTTTGACCGCGGGGATCAAGGCGACTTGCGAATCACTTGGTATAGCGGCGGACTTCGGCCGCCAACACCTGATGCGTTGGCACCCGGGACGAAATTGCCATCGCGTGGTGTCTTGTTTGTCGGCACCAAAGGTGTGATGGTTTGTGGTGGTGCCGGCGGACAGCCCGATGTTTTTCCATTGGCATTGCGTGATTCGGTGACGATTCCTGAGCCCAGTTTGCCCCGCTCTCCTGGGCATCATCGAGATTGGGTCGATGCGATTAAAGGAGGCCCGCCCGCAAGTAGCGAATTCCAGTACGCGGCAAAACTGACCGAGATTACCTTACTGGGGTTAGTTGCCTTGCAGACAGGAGAAGTGATTGATTGGGATGCTGAACAAATGAAAGCGATCGGAACACCTTCAGCGGAGCCGATCGTCAATGGGGAGTATCGTGAGGGTTGGCGACTCTGAGGGTGGGAAGCGTGATTCTCAGTGAGGGTGCGGCAACGCCGCGGTCGCTCATGCTATTTTCGATCGACGAGTCACGTCTGACGTGTCAGGCGTAGCGGGCGTACCCGCGTCCAATCCCGCGCCAACCCAAATAATACAGATCCTGAAGTGCCCATTGAACAAAGGTGTTGCTGTTTGGGCCGGGGACCGCTCGGTACCAATCTCGCCAGGGATATTCCTGCGGCGACGATTCAATTCGTTTTGCAAGTAATTCGGCAGGTTGGTTGAGCCAGGATTCCAGTCGGCGTCCGGGGCCATTGCCGACCCCTTCCGATGGCGCAAGCAGATTGTGATGCACGTGCCCCCAGCTTTCACCGCCAAAGTTGGCTTCCTGCCAAACTTCCCAGCGGTCGATTTGTTCACCTCGTGCGATTTCCAGCCAATGGTGCTCAGCAAATCCGCCTGCACGAGGAATACGGGCTGTCCATAATTCGACAGACACTGGTGGCTGTAAGTTTGTGTTGTTCATCTGCAGCGTCACTCAAGCATGCCCTGGACAACTTCCAGAATTCCAAATCGGTCGAGCAAAAATAAAACGACGAATACTAAAAAGGCAAACATGATCAACGTTACCACAAGCAGGCTGGCCCAAGCGCGAATCAGACTCGGAAAAGAAAAATTGTCGCGTTTCAGTCCATACCGGTATTCAGCCAGCGCCAAGGCCAGTCCTCGTCGCAGTCGCTTCAGCAGTGACGTGCGAGGAAGTTCTGGTGGTGATTCGTAGGGATTCTCCATTTTCTTCTAAATGCAACTGCTTGCCGCTCATTGGAACACATTGCCAAAACAAACGATCAAGGTTTCAAGAGCTGTGCAGCGATGGAAACGATACGCTGAAATCGGATTCGACAGCCGAGAACGAATTGTACGGAAATTGAGCTGTGAGGAAATCAAGCGGTTCTCTGAATGCTGTCTTGGAGCCGACATCAACTTTGTCGTTTTTGAATTAGAACCCATCCGAACATGGATAAGCGCGGAGTGTCGTAGCGGAATTCGTCAAGGATTTCGGCGGTTTCCGGTTAGGGCCGAAAGCCTTCACGGCTTCCGCTACTAGTTTTCGGATAGGCTCTTAACGATATTTCCTCTGCGGATGCTTCACTGCAGTCGTCTTTCAATTTGGCCGGAGATATTGCCGCGCGACCGAATCGTGTATGGCATCTTGCGCAGATTGTTGTTTGATTTTTCTGCTAGCGACGCTGGGATTGGGCGGCTTGGATCAGGTCACTGTTCGGTGATGAAATCCAACGTAATTGTGTGCGTGACGGGTTGCATTGCATTTGCGATTGCTTCAGCGAGAGGGGTGCGAACCGCTTCGGTGCGTTCAACAACTGAATCAAAGTCGGCTTTTGCATCCCGGCTGTGAAAGTCTTTTTTAACCTGCTGCGTTTCGTAGGCTTGTTTTTTGCCGACCGCCTCAGACACTCGGTTGAACGCGTCGCAAAATGGGTTGTCGGGAAAATCATCGGCCAGATTGATGCCTTGGTTCAATTGCTCAGCAGAATAGACACGTGATGCCGCGCCCCACGTCACCCGGCATTTTTTTGAGGCCGGCGTTCGCACTTTAAGAATCAAACGATTCAAGTCGTCGTTGAATGGAACCAATGTCATACCAGAGCGGACCGAGTTGTGGTCGTTGAGGTCACCCTGGGCGCAGAAAGGGTAGCGTGAACTGGTAAGCGTCAGTTTTCCATCGGCAAATCCGTCAACCTGATGTCCGGCAGAGGCTTCGATTTTTCCGCTGCCGGTGTCGACAGCAATCGTCCCTATTTCACCATCGACACCGAGCGCTCGTAGCATCGACCACGCCATGATGACTTGGCCCGCCCAGCCAGGGTGAATGCCATCTTTGCCAGCCACGAAATAGGGATTGTCTGGTGTCGCTTGATGCTGTTCCGGGGCGAAAACCTGGGCCTGGTACATCGGCCAAAAAATATCTGCAAAACGAACCTGTTCACGCTCTGCAACATCCATGGCAATGTCGCGTAATGCGCATAAGTGAACATTATGTTGCTCGAGCGTGCCCGCTCGGCTTTTTACCCAGTTGGCGATTTTTCCTGCGCAGCCAGGAGATCCGACAACGACACGAACCCCATTTTGCTTGAATTGTCGCACGATTGCCGTGTAATGATCCCGATACCATTGGCCATTGGTTGCATCAAAGGGGCGATATCGAGAATCGTTCATCCCATAAGCGAGTGTCGCAACGGTGGGTTTGAAAGTGAGGCAGTCGCGTTCCATTCGACGCAGAAAACCGTCAGTCTTTTCGCCACTCCAACCGTACTGCCGGACGGTAATCTGCCATTGCGGCACACAAGCAGTGAGATAGGTCTCAATCAGACGAGAGTACATTTTCTGTTCGGTGATCGAATCTCCACAGATGGCTAGGCGATCCCCTTGTTGCAGCAGCAGCGGCCCTGGCTGGGGAGCTTTGCGAGGATTAAAACTTCGGAAAGCATCATGGTCTGGTTTCGTTTCGTACTCGTATGGCCCGAAGGTTACGTCTTGTGACGCCAGGGTTTCGGTTTGGGCAGTCGCGTTTTTGGTAAGGGATAGGATTGCCAGGCAAAGTAGAAAAACGAATCGGTTCATCAGTGTTTAGTTTCTTTGTTGCTTGGTGGCTGAAATAGATACGTGCCTGTGTGGCAGAGAGACACGCAAATGTTATTCTGATTAGGTCGGTGACTTGCCTCACCATCTTATCCGGTTTTTTGCCTTGATGGTGTGCATACTCGACGAAGATTCAAGCCGTGGTCGGTGAATGTTGTTCCATTCAGGCGAGCATCGTGTACGTGTTAAGCAGGACTCATGACAGCTGATACCATTCCGTATTGTCCAGAGGTTTTTGATGGTCCGGAGATGCTGCGACGAGCGCAAGCATTTGAGGCTGAGATGAATGCTCGCCGTAGTGTTCGGCATTTCTCAAGCCGTGAGGTGCCTCGGGAGCTCATCGAAGCGGCCATTCGAACGGCGTCAACCGCGCCTTCGGGTGCGCACCGCCAGCCCTGGAAATTCGTTGCGATTTCAAACCCTGAACTTAAGAAAAACATCCGTTCGGAGGTCGAATCGGAGGAGCATCTCTCTTATACCAAACGGATGTCAAAAGAATGGAAGGACGCGCTTCAGCCAATTGGTACTGATTGGCGGAAGCCTTATTTAGAAACCGTCCCTTGGATCGTGGTGGTTTTCGAAGAAGTGTTTGCCGAAGATGAACAGGGACGTCACAAAAACTACTACGTCAAGGAGAGTGTCGGCATTGCATGTGGTCTGTTCATTACCGCATTGCACCACATGGGACTGGCAACGCTAACTCATACTCCCAGCCCAATGGGATTTCTGGGACGCATGCTTCAGCGGCCCGCCAACGAACGCGCTTTTATTCTGTTTCCGATCGGCTATCCCGCTGCCGATGCGACCGTTCCTGATTTGCGCAGGAAGACGTTAGAGGACGTCGCTACTTTTCTGACCTGAGGAGAATCAGATACGGTGACATTTGAGCTGAGAGATGGACTTTTAGCTGATAGATGCGGCGGGCAATGTGAGGTTAGCAGGTGAGCTTGATCGCAAGCCTCTTGCTCAAGCACCGTGGGTTGCTTGAGCATTAAGTGAATGTTCAGCTTCGCGGCTTCAGAAAATTGGGTGGTGTTTTAGCGGGTTGTTGATCGAGCCGCGATTCAGCCGGTCAACACCATGTCATTGCCCAACTGGGTTCCATTGAATCATTCGCGGGCGCTCCCAGTCCGTGGCTTGGTAACCATCCGGTTTCGCAGGTTTTGTGACATCAACAAGTTCATCGTCGGCTTCATACAGCGGCCAATTATCGGTGCGAAAAGGTGAAGCGGGGAGTCCTTCGTTGTTGTAGAGTAAGTTGCGTTGGGAAGGATTCATCCCCCACGCATAACGCACGGCGACCGGAGTTGCGATTTCATAAGAGGAGACCACGACCGTATTGCCAATGATCTCTGCTTTTGCGTCAAGCCATCGGCGGTCCTGACCGGCGACTGCGAATGCGGTTAATGATCCTGGCTCTGCCGGCATCAAACCTGAACCGACTGAATCAAATTCAAGGATGACTGTGCCATTCTTTAGTAGGCTGTTTCGCAATTGCGGTCCACTGCCTACGATCTGTTGTCGATACGTTTGCTGCAATGCCAATAAAGCGTGACGAATTCCGATTGGCTTCTTGTTTTTTGGGTGGAGTGCAATCGCATCTCCTGTATCGATCGATACGACCAAACCGGTGTTGATGATCTCTGCTGCCGCCAGACGCATCGCCTCGCGATTGACCGCCCAAGGTGCTTCGATTCCCTCGACTGGTTGCGTTTGAGCCGGGTTCCAGCTTGGTAGCTGAGTGAGTTGAACTGGAAAATCATCAGGAACGTTTCCGCCGGATTGTTCATGCCAGGACCTTCGGTAGTAGCGAATCAGTCTTCCGATCTGCTGTCGATAGTGAGAGGCCTGCGGAGCATTTTTTGAATTGCGTTCGCCTTGATACCAAATCATGCCGCGGATGCCGTACGGGCGAATCGGGTTGATCATGGCGTTGAAAATATGGGCAGGATATTGATGGCCAAGCGAACTGGGTTTTGTGATGAATGGTGGTTGCAGGGTTTTGAACGCGTTTTTCATCGTTTCGCCTGCATCAATTTTGTTGCGATAGTCAGCCAGTTCGGTTTTGAAGGTGGCGATTGCTTTTTCGACGGTCTCGCCACGCTGGATTCTGCGTTCTGCAAGCTGGTCAAGCGTCGCTTTGGTCGCGATAGCACGAGGATCGTCTTGCTGGATTTCCCAAGGCATCCAACCTTCGATTGGGGTTCCCGCGTAAGCTTGCACGATGATTCCAACCGGGACATCGAGTTTTTGGTGGAGTGTTTTCCCAAAGTAGTAAGCAACTGCTGATGTTTCAGCGGCAGATTGTGGATCGCAGGGTTTCCATTGCTGCAGTCGATCACGCGACTCTTCTAATGGTTCATGCCAATGTTCCCGTTGGGATTTGAAGATGCGAAATTCGGGCAGGTCAACGGCAGTTTCCAATTCCGCGTCGAATGAATTGCCAGTTGACCAACCCATGTTGGATTGTCCGGCACACAACCAAACTTCGCCGATTGCGACGTTTGTGATTTTGATTGTGTTGGTTCCGGCAACGATCACCGATTGGCCTGTTCGATGCGAAGGCGTGCTCAGGAAAAATCTCCAGCGACCGTTTTTATCTGCACTTGTTGAGTCGGTTGTGCCCCAGCTTGTGCTGACTGTGATTTTTTCCTCGGGTGAGGCCCATCCCCAAAGGGCGTTATTTGTTTGTTGTTGCAGAACAAGATTGTCACCAAAGATGCGCGGCATCCGAATGACTGCCCACGATGTTGGACTGGTCAATAAAATGAATGCGATCGTTGCGATTGCTTGTCTGGCTGCGATTGCTTGTCTGGCCATCTTGTCTGCTTTGATGTTGAATCGAATGATTAGTCTTGGTCGTATTTCGCATGCCAGGTTCTGTTTTGATTCCATGCGAGTGGCGACTCAATCGAGCTATGAATACAGGACCATTCTGTCATTGATTGATTGGTTGTTCAGGCCGTGATTGGCGACTTTTGCGATTCCGGGTCTTCTCGGAGTTTCGTTGAGGTTGTGGTTTTGAGGTCGGCTGAATCAATCCATCGTTGGGTTGATCCCAGAGACGGTAAGGATCGTTCAGGCGTCGCATTTCCTCGAGCAGTAGTGCTTCCATTTCGTCGAGCTTGTCGGCGAAGTTCGTGTCGGCTGCTAGATTTGTTTGTTTTGGATTGGGTGTGATGCCCGTAAGTGCTGTCACGGATTTATTGTGGTGCTGCTGAAGATATTCGTTTGGGTTTTGCGCGAGATTGAACAGTTGGGTTTCCTGAACGCCATCCTTTGTCGAATCATACTTGATCAGTTTCCAGTCGCCTTTGCGCACTGACCGCATACCTGGTTTTGCACCGCCAGAGTAGGCACCGTAGAGCACACTTCGAATTGTCGCCTGTTTTCCTTGCAGTACAGGTTTGAAGCTGATGCCTTCGCTTGTTTTCGGGACGTCAAGACCGGTTAGGTCGCACATGGTTGACAGGACATCGAGTAGATAAACGTTTCCCGGGACGCGAACACCTTTTTTGACGCCAGGTCCTTTGACGATCATGGGAATGCGCCACGTATGCTCGTAGAGGTTTTGCTTGCCCTGCAGGCCATGTCGGCCGATCGCCATTCCATGATCGGCTGTGTAGAAGATGTAGGTGTTGTCGAGTTCACCCATCGCACAGAGCTTGTCTAGAACCCGCCCAATTTGGATATCGATATTTTCGTTACACGCGTATTCCCGTCCAAGTTCGTTGCGTATCGTTCGTTCGTCGCGATTCTTCCAGACTCCGCTGACGTTGATCTCATCGCGGACCCCCATGTGCGTATTGTCAAATGGGTGAGCCGGAAGATAGTTCGGTGGCAGGAGAGGCTGCTTGGAGTTAGCCGGCGGAATCGTGCTTTTGTCCCTGTGATTCACCGCGCCGTAGTTGGCCAGTAATTCTGGCTTGCCATCGCGAGTGTCGTGAGGATGCGAGAAACCAAAATAGATTAAGAACGGGGCGTGATCGGTTTTTGCTTCCCGTTCATTCAGATAGTCCAGGACTTGTTCTGCGTGCCACGCACTCCCGGTGTCGTCTGTGCCGCCCCGTCGAGTGGCGTCTCGCCGAACGGTAAACAGTTGATTCGCAGCTTCGTAGCTGTTGCCGTTTTTGCATGTCCGCATCGTGTCGTAGCCAGCCCGATTGAATATTGCCGGCATCGTGTACTGAGGCAGATCCTTGGGAACCAATGTTGGGGTCTTGGTGTTTGGGGCGGTTTGACGACCTCGCGTATTGCGGAGGTGCCATAGGGTTCGCCCGGACATGATCATGTGGCGTGATGGAGTACAGACAGCGCCTGACCAGGATCCCATGTGATATGCCGCATCAAAGACAGTACCTTCCGCGGCCAGACGATTGATATTGGGTGTTCTTAATTTGGATTCCGGGCGGTAGACCTTCAAGTCAAATGGCGACTGGTCATCGACCACAATGAAAAGAATATTGGGACGTTTGTTTTCAGCCGACACCGATCGCGGTAAGCCCAGGCAAGATGCCAATGCGATTGCGGTCATGGCAAGCTTGGTCGTTTTTATTCGTGATGAATCTGACATGAGTTTCCGGGGTGCGGTGGCTTGGCTAGATGGATTGATGACCACTGGATTGATGACCACTGGGATGATGATCCGTGGGAGTCGTTGGCAAGACAAAATAGACGGCGTTGGCGGAACACTTACTCGGCCAGAACCTGCTGAGCTGAGGGGTGGCATCCGCCGGAAGGCTCATTATTGCAGTTCAGCGGACCCTGACCTGCATGGGCAAGAGTCGCGGGCGGGGTTTCTGCACGATTCACCCGTTTTTTGGGTTGGATTGTGGTTGTGAGGCTTTTGATGCTCCAGGTTGGCGTTTGGGGTGATTACTCGCGGGATGCCGCTGGTCAGAAATCGCCCTCCAGAAACCTGCGTGCGAGCGTTCTTCGCGAAGGTCCGTTGACTTGATACAGCCCGGTGCTTGGTTCGCATTCTGCTCATCCCCCCGGTTTTTGGAATGAAAGCGAAAATTCAAAATCGTTTTTAAGGCTCGGCCCTGGTGTGCTGCGGCCTCGATCAATGTAGCTCTGCATCAGTTCGGTCATGGCCTCACGGATCGCTGCATGCGTTGCGCTACAGTCTTCGGTTTCTGAAAGGTCCGATTTTAGGTTGAACAATTCGCGTTTCCCGGATCGGTGAAAGATCATCTTCCACTCGCCTTTGCGAATGGCTAACCCCGCCGGCGATTGATGCACCGTGGCTTCACGGACAGGCTTGGTGGCTGTGCCAAATAGGTATGGCAGGATGCTGACGCTATCTTCAGCAGCAGTCTTGGGAAGCTGGATCTGCAACAAGTCTGCGCATGTTGCAAACAGGTCGTTCAGGCAGATCGTTTGTTGGTTCACAGTGTTCGGTTGAATTTTTCCTGGCCAGAGAGCTACAAAAGGTTCGCGGTGTCCACCTTCGTAAATGCTGCTTTTTGAGTCACGTAGGGGAGGGTAGTCGCGTTTTGCCGCGCCGTTATCTCCGGTTGCAATCACCAAGGTGTTTTCACTTAGGCCGGTCCGTTTCAAGGTGTCTAGGATCTGTCCAAGCATGTGATCGCCTTGGAAAATCCAGTCGCTGTATCGACTTTCCTTTCCCTTGATTCCTCCTTTGCCTACGAAATCCGGGGCTGGCACGATCGGGTTGTGAGGTGGGCACATTGGAAAATAGAGAAAGAAGGGACCCTCTTTGCTGGCCCGCTGCTCGAGATACTGGGTGGCTTTTTGGATCATAAGAGGTTGGTTTTCGACGCTATCAACGTTCGCCACGAATCGATCCTGCTCAATGATCGATCCAATGTTCCGGGCATGGGTGAAGCCATAGAAATAGTCGAACCCGACCTCATTCGGGCCACCAGTATGGCGAGCACCGATGGGAGGTTGGGCACCGATGGGAGGTTGGGCACCGATGGGAGGTTGGTTTTCCGGACCCGGTTCGCCATCGATCCAATTCATTCCAAGGTGCCATTTTCCAATGCAGGCAGTGTGATAACCGTGTTGTTTCAGAAACGAGGCAACGGTCTGTTGCGTGCTGGGGATGATGGGGGGCGAGTAGGTTTTCAGCACACCGAACTGTCCGATGCGGAAGGGATACCGTCCTTCCTGTTAGGATTCCATAGCGTGTCGGTGTGCAGTTCGCTGCTGCGGAATGCGCGTCCGTAAAACGCATTCCCTCGGCTGCCATTTGGTCGAGGTTGGGCATCCGGAATTCACTCTCAACTCGAAAGCTAGTTGGTTGCCCGTAGCCAATGTCGTCAAAGAGCACGAGGACAATATTGGGCTGATTGGTGTGATTTTCCGCGGCCGAATGGGCGGCGCCTACCAGAATGAGCAGGGCCGATATGGAAAACCGTGTCATGTGTTGAGTGGGGGCTTGCGAGTTCAATCAACCGTCGTCGCGACGGCTGCAGATTCCGGCGACCGACATACCGAGCAGCGGTATAGTCGACGGTGAAGTTTAACACAGTTGATTGGGCGGAACCTTAAATGCTTTATGCTTACCGCCAAGGCTTTTACTTGGCCTGGTGGTGGGACCACGATGTTCCGTGGTGAGAAGAATACGCAATGGGAAGGTGGCTTCCGCGTGCCAAACGTTATTCGTTGGACTGGAGTCATCAAGCTGGGAAGGATCGTCAACAGCATCCGCCGGCATGAGGAGATGTTGCCGACGCTGCTTGCTGCGGCAAGCGACTCGACGGTCAAGGAAGATCTGCTGAAGTGCAAGACTGCTGGCGGCAGGAACTACAAGGTGCACTTGGATGGTTACAGTTTGCTGCCTGTTTTGCAGGGCCGCCAGGATCAGTGGCCACGGGAAGAGTTTCTTTCCCGGACCGATAATGGCCATGTCGCGGCTTTGCGTTACAAAAACTGGATAGTAACGTTTGAAGCAAAACGCACATGACGCGGATGTATGGAGAACTCCGTTCGAAGAATGGCGGGCGCCGATGATTTGCGACTTGTGCGCGGATCTTTTTGAACGGGCCGAATATGAAGCGATGGGGTACGAGCTTTGGTGGATAAAGGATGTGTTTGCCATCGCACCCGCCTCGAGCTATGCCGGCAATTGGCTGCGAAGCTTCAATGAGTTTCCGCCGCGCCAAGCACCGGGTTCTTTCAATCTAAACAAGGTGATGGAATCCATTACCGAGCAACAGGGCTCTGGACGCTAAAGCGTGAGCTTGTGTGTCTTGTGCAAATGATCCGATTTCTAAGATGGTAATGAGGGAGGCAATGAGGTAGGTCAGGGGCGAATTGGGGGCCCTTGGCATCCGTTACTGGAATCCACGTAGCAGGCGATTCCGCGGAACTTTTAGAACCACGAGATGGGGCGCGACCGATGGTTGCGGCCCATTTTGTTTTGAGTGCGAGTGCTGAACGTGGCTCTCGCATAGCGATCAGTCCGTCACTTGCTGATAGCCGGCGGGAGCATCGTACTGATCGCTGTAGGTATGAACTCGATTGGTGGGAACACCTTGTCGAGTCACCAAGGGTAGCTCCTTCTTCACCCAATCGAGAATGCTTCCTTCGTAGTTCTTGACCTGGATCCCAGCTTTGGCGAGTCGCGTTGCGTACTTGCCACTTCGGCCGCCGAACGTGCAATAGGCGATGACGGTTCGGCCCTCGTATTTGGAGCGATTCTCTTCATACTGGGTCTTCGTAATGGCGCCAGGGATGATTGATACTTTCGTTTCGGCATCGCTGCGCACATCGACCAAGACGAATTTAGCCGGCTTGGGCTGCTGGCCTGTCTGGCGGGCAGTTTCTTCGATTTGCTTTTGTTCATCGAGCAGCGACGCCAGGTCGGTTGTTTGGATGACCTCGATCTTCGGCCCGAGGCCAAGCAGGTTTCCGAATTGGGCTTTTGCCTTTGGGACGCCGTCGGTCATTGAAGTTACCGCGATTAGACCAATCCAGAGGAAACGATTCATTCTGTTGTTCCAGTCAACCTTTTTTCGATCTGTTGAGCGGCGGTCGAGTGTTCCTTGAGAATCCGCCAGCGTCGGAATGGTAGCACATGATCAGGATGGGGACACGGGCGATCAAGTGCGGATGAGTTGCTAGGGAGCTCCTGTCGCAATGTTGAAATGATCTCGGGTAATCGTGGAATGTCAGTGGATGGTGGACGCCTGGATAAGTCTTGTTAGCTTGCAGAAGATGGTTACGAAAGGGTTTGCTCGTTCGCCTTAAATCGTCGGGCCCATCGGCATGGTAGTCAGTTTTCGGCGGGAAGCACCTTTCACAATTCATTGCTAATTGTCACACTCAAACAAGCTTATTTAATGAAGAGACTCAGGCGGATCAGATGACGCAGGCTCCCAGGCAGCATGAACCATGGCGGACACTGGCTTCAATCCCCGAGCCGCTCGAGACAGAGCGATTTGTGCTCGAACCGCTTGCGCCACGGCATGCAGCGTTGGACTTTGCTGCATTGATGTCTTGCCGGGGCAGGCTGCGGATAGAGCTTCAATGGGGTGATTGGCCGCCAGCCGATTTTACGTTGGATCTAAATCGGCAGGACCTGGGAGAACACTATGGTGAGTTCGTTCGTCGCGAAGCGTTTGCCTACACCGTTTTGTCGGTCAATCGTGAACAGTGTTTAGGGTGTGTTTACCTGGAACGCTGCGAAGAGATTGATGGCGGGCAATTAGCTTTTTGGGTGATTGATGATGCCCTTGACCATGAGGCGGAGCTTGTCGAGCAAATGCTTCGCTGGGTGCATCAGAAATGGGCGATCGAACGTCTAGTGCTTCCATTTCATCAAACGAACCAGCGAGGGATCACCTTGGCACGCAATCGCGGCTTGGTCGATTGGGAAAGTCCTCCGAACGGTCCGTTGGCCAAGCACGTTTGCCTGCTGTCAGTTGCTGGTGGCCTGCTGGCATAGTGCGGCGTGCAGACATGGCTCGGCCTGCAGACATGGCTCGGCCTCCAGACATGG
>JARGNK010000008.1:44990-95131 GCA_029213145.1 Rubripirellula sp.
GTGCGGCGTGCAGACATGGCTCGGCCTGCAGACATGGCTCGGCCTCCAGACATGGTTCAAACTGCCGTTTTGGTTCGACCTGAAGTTGCGACTCGACCTGACGTTGCGACTCGACCTGCCGTTTTGGGGCTCAGTGCAGAGAGTGATCGAGCTGTGTTGCATTCAAAGGTGGTTCGCCGACGACCAGATCGACAGGGTTGGCGAACGTACCGTGGTTGCAGTCTTGAGAGTGTACTGGTTGCGGTCTCGAGGTAGGGGTGGAAAAAAGCAGACGTCTCTGGCGTGAAACTCGGCTAGTTCGGCAATAACCGTTCAATGCTTCCATGATTTCCTGTTCTCGTTTCACGTGTGATGTTTCCAAAAAAGCTGGCTTCCTGCGAATGACGACGAAAGGAACGGGGGAATTTGTGCCGATAATTCCGATTGCATGACTTCTGCGAGAAATGCCAGCTCGGTGAGAAACGCCGCTTTGCTGGTGGTGATTAGTCCGTGGTGGGATCGCAATGCTGGTGTGCCCGGCAACAGGTCATGCCGCAGGCCCATTGCTTTCGAAAGTGGTGTTTTGGTTCCCGACCGGATAGGGATGCATCTTGCGTACGGTTGTACTTCATTGGTTCGCTTGCAGCACGATTGCCATCGCTCTTATCCAGGGCGGGATGGTTGTTGCTGGTGATTTGATAGAGGACGACTTGCTTGTGCCCGCCAGTCATACGGCGCAGGTCTCCTGCGATGAGGTTGGACAGGATAGTGGCTTGGAATTCAATCCGTCACTTGTCTCCGATGCATCATTTCTTTCTGCTCCGACGCCCGGGTTCGATCCAACAGGGGAACTGGTGCCGCTGCGCGATCCTCCCGATCCTGCGGGGAAAATGTCGTACGATTACGAAATGTTTTCAGAGGACGAGCTTGATTGGCTGGAAAGCATTAAAGTTGGGTACGATCGAGGCTTTGTCATCGCGAGTCGGCGTGAATTAGATTTGAGATCTGATCGCTATCCGTTTCAACTCAGGTTCAACGGATGGGGGCAATTGAGGCATTCGATTTCGGAATTCGATGCACCAAATCAAGATTTGAATCAGTTTCAGCTCAAGCGAGGCAGGCTTCTATTCTCCGGTGGTGCATTCAATCCTGACTTCACTTTCTTCATCCAGCTTGATGGACGTAGTAGCAGCGGCGATGACATGCGTTTGCTCGATTACTATCTGGACTACGATTTTGGGCACGATCAGTTTGGCTTAACGCGCGGGACGATCGGCTTGAGAACCGGGAAATACAAAGTTCCCTTTACCATTGCGAGATGGCTATCCGGGCGAGATTTTGAGTTTGCCGATCGGTCGATGTCGAGCACGTTCTTTGACGTCAATCGAAGTTTTGCCTGGGGGTTGTTCGGTCAAACAATGGCGACTCAGTTCCCGATCAAGTGGGAGATTGCGATCTTCAATGGTTTGGTGACCGGGGGTGCTGAAACTGGTAGTAGCGGCTCGTTGGACGGCAATTTTGCCTACTCGGGGCGTATTTTTGCTTTGCCGATTGGCGACTGGGGCAATTCACACCTCCCGGATTTCGAAAACCATCGGCAGCTCGCGATGCGAGTGGGTGGTGGGTTCGCGTATTCCGAAATTGATAAATCGGGAACGACTGAATTCAGCCGACTGCGTGTTGTTGATACGGGACAAACGCTGGTTAGTTTGTTCGAAGATTTTGAGCTTGACGTCGAAAGCTATCACGTTGCTTTGTTCGCCGTTGATGCGTCGTGGAAGTACCGTGGCTGGTCCTCGACGATCGAGTATTACTTCAGGCATGTGAACAAGTTTCGCGGTGCGGATGTGCCCGATTTATTCGATCACGGGTTTTGGTTGCAAATCGGAAAGTTTGTGGTCCCCCGAAAGATTCAGCTTGCCGCACGCTGGTCTCGCGTCGTTGGCAATTCAGGATCATTTGGGATGGATGACTTGAGTTCCGATGAGATTGGTGGTGCGGTCACTTGGCACATTCGGGAGAACCATTCCAAGGTAGTGATCGATGCCGCCTACTTGAATGGCGCACCGGTCGATTCCGATGCCCTGGATCTTTCCCCGGGAGATCGAGGCTGGCTTTTGCGCAGCCAAGTCCAATTCAGCTTTTGAGCATTCGATTATTTGAGCTCGGCGTGTGGATGCATCTGAAGCATGATCGATAAAGAGATGTGAAGCGTCGCCATCACCATCCTTGTTTGGATCGGTAGGATTTGGTGTGCGGGGCAAACTGTAGGATTGAACTTCCAGGTATAAGTTTGAGCTTCCAGGCGTTCGAGTGTGCGACCGGATGTTTGTTCAGCTGTCGCCGAGGGAGTGAGTTGAGTCGCCAGATCGCATCACCGGTGTGAAGCCACCACGTCCATTCGCTATTCGATGGTTGGTCTCGTTGGTGACCCCTGCGAATTGTTTCTGAATCACTAGCGTCCGCTGACGCTCTCCGCTGATCTGATGTCTGCTTTCGATGAATCGGTCTGTCCCGCGCCAGACGTTTCCCGGTAACCCAGACGTTTTCCCGGTAACCCAGACGTTTTCCCGGTAACCTCGTCGTCAGCATCCCGGGCCGCAGCAATCCCTTCGCTTTCGAAGTGGAACCGGCAAGTTTGGCCCTTGTGAGTTAAAATCCCATTCTAGGGACGGAGCTGTCTGACTAAGCTGTCGTTTTCAGGAGATTGGATGTGGGTATCGCCCGAGCCTATCGCCCGAGCCTGAGGTGCGACTGGTTCCCTGCGCTAGCGGCAAGCCGCGCTGGTGGGCCAGGCGTCTGTTCCTGTGTCAGGAACCAGTGGCAAGTGCCAGCTTCCGCGACGCGATCCACCCGACCTTCCAGCTTTTTCGCAACAATCGAGCGTTCACCGAGATAACCCCGAGTCGAATCCGTGCACAAAAGACTGATGTTAACGATCGCAGCTTGCTTGGTCGGCTGCTTTGGACTTACCTGTGTCGTGGCCCACGCTGATCAGAAGGCGGGGAAGAAAAAACAGTCCGCAAAGCCTAGTCAGGAAAAGGCAGAGCCAGCAGAGGAAGATGCCGCTGAGTGGGATATCGAAGCCGCACCTGGGCCAAGCCGTCAACAACCGATCGATACGGACGAAGGAACTTGGATCAGCTTGGACGTCAGTCCCGACGGGAAGCGGATTGTTTTTGACCTGCTAGGTGATCTGTACGAAATGCCCATGGAGGGAGCCGATGGTCAGGAGAACCGCGGCTATCCAAAGAAAGTCACGCAAGGCGTTGCATGGGATATGCAGCCAAAGTTCAGCCCAGACGGAAAGCAGATTGCATTCACGAGTGACCGTCATGGCAAGAGTAAGAAAGCGGGGGACAACATTTGGACACTTCCCGTCGCTGGTGGTGAACCAACGCAAGTTACCAATGAAACGTATCGCTTGCTGAATGGACCGGTTTGGTCGCCAGATGGTCAGTACATCGTCGCTCGTAAACACTTCACCAGTCGACGCTCGCTTGGCGCCGGTGAGATGTGGATGTTTCATCATGATGCACTTGCCAAAAATGCGATGACTGGCATGCAATTGACGAAGCGCGCGAATGACCAGCAGGATGTGAACGAACCGGTGTTCTCACCCGATGGTCAGTATCTCTACTATTCATTGGATGCAACTGGTGGCGATACCTTTGAATACGACAAGGATTCGACAAAAGGAATTTACGCGGTCAAGCGATTGGAGCTGGCGACGGGTGAGACGGAAACATTAATTCGTGGGCCCGGTGGGGCCTGCCGCCCAACACCTTCACCGGATGGCAAGAGTCTGGCCTTTGTTCGCCGGGTCGGCGCCAAGACGGGCTTGCATCTGTTGGATTTGGAATCGGGGCAAGTTCGCTTGATTTACGAACTGCTGGAACGTGATATGCAGGAGGCATGGGCGATCCACGGTGTTTATCCAGCATTCGCTTGGGACCCGAGCGGTCAGTCGATCATTGCTTGGGCCAAGGGCAAGATTCGTAAGATCCAGATTGCTGATGGAACAGCCGAGGTAATTCCATTCCGAATTAAAGACAAACGTACGATCAAGCCGGTAGTTCGTTTTCCCATTCCGGTTGGTGAAGATGAGTTTGATGTCAAAATGCTTCGTTGGGTTTCGGTTGCTCCGCAGGGAGACCGGGTCGCCTACCAAGCGTTGGGCCATATCTACGTGCGCGATCTGCCCGCTGGCAAGCCGCGTCGATTGACGCAGCAGCAACGGCATTTCGAGTTCTATCCAAGTTTTTCGCGCGACGGTCGGTACCTCGTTTACACCACCTGGAATGATCAGACGCTTGGTTCCGTTCGAATCGCTTCGGTCGACCCCGATGCAGGTGAGAATTGGGAGGTCACTCAACAGCCTGGTCACTACACCGAACCGGTATTCTCGCCCAATGGAAAGATGGTGGTTTTTCGCAAGCAAAGTGGCGGCAGTATTACGTCGCCACTCTGGTCACGCGATACCGGGCTCTACAGCATTGCGGTTCGCGACGGAAAAGCGAAAAGGATTTCGAAAACTGGCTCGCGTCCGCAGTTTGGTAAATCAAATTCACGGGTGTTCTTTTCGAAGAGTGAAGGCAATAAGGATGCCGACAATCGAAAGCTCTGTTCGATGGATCTGAGCGGGAACGAGGAGCGAATTCATTACACCAGTGCTTGGGCAACCGATTTTCGCGTCTCGCCGGATGAACACTCCATCGCGTTTATTGAGAGGTTTCATGTCTATGTCGCCCCCTTCGTTCAGACAGGAGCGACGGTCACGGTCGGTCCTGACGTAAAGAGTTTGCCGATCAAGCGAGTCAGTGATGATGCCGGGGACTTCATTCACTTTTCCGGTGACAGTCAAAAACTGTATTGGAGCTTGGGGCCGGATCTCTATGCCTGCGAGATTGATGCTGACGAGGCGGATCCAACGAAAACGGCGATCGGGTTTCAGGCGAAGCACGCCAAGCCTGATGGGAAGGTGGCGATCGTCAATGCGAGAATATTGACGATGGGGAAAGCGGGTGTCATTGAGAGCGGGACGATTTTGATCGACGGCAATCGCATCACAGCGGTTGGGAAAACGGGTAAGGTCAAAGTTCCTGAGGATTGTTATCGAATCAATGCCAAGGGACAGACCGTCAGTCCTGGCTTTATCGACACGCATGCACATGGCGCTCAAGCATCCGCCGGGATTACGCCGCAACAGAACTGGGTGGATTACGCGCGGTTGGCGTTTGGTGTGACAACGATTCATGATCCCAGCAACAGCACGCATAACATTTTTTCTGCCAGCGAAATGGCAAAGGCCGGCGTCATTACCGCTCCGCGAACCTTTTCGACGGGGACGATTTTGTACGGGGCCACGGGGGCCAGCAAAGCTGAAATCGATAGCCTAGAAGATGCCAAGTTCCATCTGCGACGGATGAAAGCGGTCGGAGCTTTTACGGTTAAGAGTTATAACCAGCCAAGGCGGGACCAACGTCAGCAAGTGCTGCAAGCCGCTCGTGAATTGGAGATGATGGTTGTGCCCGAGGGTGGTTCAACGTTCATGCACAACATGACGATGATCGTTGACGGCCATACGGGAATCGAACACACGCTGCCTGTTCAAACCGCTTACGATGACGTGATGGACCTATGGCGTGACACACAAGTAGGGTACACGCCAACCTTGAGTGTCGCGTACGGTGGTATCTCCGGAGAGCAGTATTGGTATCAGATCGATGATCTCTGGTTGCACCCGAGGCTTCAGACCTTTATCCCGCCGCATGTTTTAAATCCGAGGTCGAGGCGTCGGCAAAAGTCACCCGATGAGGATTACAACCACATGCGAGTGGCCGAGATTGCTCGGCAAGTGGTTGACCAGGGTGGATTGGTGCAAGCTGGCGGGCATGGGCAGCTTTGTGGGATCTGTACGCACTGGGAAATGTGGAGCTTTGTGCAGGGCGGCATGACACCGATGCAATCGTTGACCTGTGGAACCATCAATGGAGCAAAGTACCTTGGCTTGGACAAAGACCTCGGATCAATCGAAGTTGGCAAACTTGCTGATTTAATTGTCTTTCAGAAGGGGGCCGACCCAACCAAGCGAATTCGGGATAGCGAGAAAATCCAATTCGTGATTGCGAATGGCGAAACTTATGAAGCAGATCGGATGAACCGGTTTGGTAGTCGTGCACCACGAGCCCCGTTCTATTGGCAAGGTCAAGAAAGCGGAATGACATTCATGTCGACGCTCGAGCACGGTGTCGGTTGCAGTTGTTTAAGGAGTCGGCAGTAAGTATTCGCCAATCGAGCGAGGGCTCGTTAGCAAGTGGAATGATTTCGCCAGTCAGAGATTCGTGAAGTTTACTTTGCGAATGCCGGCGTTACCTGAACTTGTTGCCCTTGGATGGTTTGCATTGCCTTTGCGTGCCAGAACGCCGGGCCAGTTGGCGAAGGCGAGCGGCGTGGATCATTCTCGGGTTATTCCTGCTGCCGACGGCGACGCAGTAGTCCTGGGCGGCGAGGCGGTGAAGATTCTTGGTCGCCACGGTTTCGGATTCGGTCCCGTAATGTTGGTGCGGACTGTTCTTCGCGGGCGGTTCCGCGATTCAATAAATCGCCGAAAATGTCCAAGACCGTGCCGGCTGTCTCAATCGCGGATTCACTTGAGTTTTGCGTTTCCTCGTTTGGATCGTTGGTGTCGTTGGCGTCGGAGTTCAACGAGTCAGACGCTTCGTCCACGCCCGATCCGATCGCATCCAGCATGCTCTGCAATCGATTCTGCCACCCGTTATCTGATGCCAGTTGAACCTGGGGTTCAGAGACACTTCCAACCACTTGGATGACAATTGGATTGCTTGTCAGGAATTTGGCGATTGGCCCTCCGCCAAGCAGGGAATCAGGGAGTCCGAGAGCGAGTTCCAGATCCAAGGAATCATCGAATCCGACTGATCCGCTGGAATTGAGTTCGAAGTCAGCCCCACCAACTGGTAGCAGAAACATCAGCCCCTGGTGGTGGACACGTCCCTCAACGACTCGAAAGCGAACTTCGCTCGACCGGCTGACTGTCAATTGAATGTCGTCGTCGACCCGTCCGAACCGTTTGAGGAGTGAAGTAAGTACGGCCGTGATTTGATTGTTCAGACTGACGGAGACATCCGACAGACGCAACGTGCCATCAATGTCGGTGTGCATCAACCGTTGTTGTTTATCAAGATCGCCAACGGGGATCGAGCAGTGATCGAGCCGAAAAGACACACTGCCTTGCACCGATAATGCGTCTGCCAGCATCGGGGCGACGAGCTGAACTCCTTGGTTGCAAAGTTCTGGTGTGAGTGGTTGTTCATCTAGTATGGTGGTTGGATCGATTTCGACAATCGAACCAAAATCACTCTGCTCGGAACGAATGGTGAAATTCACGCCCTGCAAATCAATGGCGGGTTCCGTGCGACTTGCGTTCCGGATTTGGACTCGGGCATCTTCAACATCGGCAATCAGAGTCGGAATCGATTTGATAGGGCTTGGTTCAGCTGCTTTGTCAGTATCTTCATCGGTCTCGATGCGACCGTCATCTTCAAGGTTCGCATCGTCACTCTGAATCCCTGTGACGACTCGCAAAGTTGGTTGACGAAAACGGAAAGTGCCCAGCTCACCGTTTGAAAACAGCATCATGAGCCATGATTTCTCGCATTTCATTGAATCCATTTCGACTCGCAACGAGCCATCGTCGGCCCGTAAATCGAATCCTTGTACCGATAGTGGCACGAGGTAGCCCAGAGAGGCCGATTGTGTCGATGCGTTCAGTGAATCATCTGCGATTGCCGCATTGATCAATCGGTCACGCAAGCCCGTTTTGGCGATGATCGTGGGTGCCAATAGAACCAGCAAGAAGATAACCAGTAGGACAGCGATGATTCGTTTTCGAATGGATCGCGACGGTGCTTCATCAACGGTTGGACTGGTTTCGGGGGACATCGTCTCTGTTCGCTTTGTCTCTGTTCGCTTTGTTGGAAAGTCGTTCTCGGCGTAAGTTACGCCTGCGTCTGAAAGTGGAATTGCGACCGCATGGGTACTGAAGCTTGATGGCAATCGTTGCTGATCGAGCCGGTTGCCGTGCATCGCAATCTATTTGACAGTTTAGCCTGATTGCAATTGAGGGGGCTTGATCTCAGCGGGCGAGGCAGTCGTGCAGAATAAGCCCAGTGGAGGTGGAATAAGCCCAGTGGAGGTGGAATAAGCCTAGTGGAGGTGGATTCGAACAGCGAACAGGACGGTGGGGTTGCTGTTGGCAGGTTTTTAGCGGGCCAGTGGAGAACTACCAAGCAGATTACAGGAGTTGCTGATTCAATCGGTCGATCGGCTCACACGAGGCGCCGTCATTTTTGCATCGTCTGCAGGAGAGCTCTCGCCTGTTCGATGTTTCCAGCAGCCAACTCCAGAACGGCTTGATCTAATTCTGGTGGTGTCTGCGTCTTGTCCTGACGAAGTTTCAAGATTTGACCGGGCATTCTAAATTCGGAATTCCGTGTTGCCTCGTCTTTCGGGTTGTCTTTCGGGTTGTCTTTTCGGCACCATTTTTGAATCAGTCTGAGATCCCGATACTGATGTTCACGGCTGGGCTCGATTTGGGTCCCTTCGCCCCAGTCATTCCAGGTTGCGATCTGGATGATGGAAGCTTGGGATTGAATCGCCTTCGTGAGCGTCGTTTCGAGAGTCGCTCCATCATCATCGGCTAGTTGCGGGTAACCTTTGCTTACACCTGCTTGGAGGTAAATGTCATCAAATCTTGGGAAGGCGGCTGGAATCGCATGTGGCCACTTCGCCAATTCGGCCAGGAAGCGGTCTACCTGCTGCATGCCGGCGTTGGGTGACGGCCACCCGAATCCACCTAACGCTCCTTTGCGGCGTAGGTCTTGGCTGAAGTAGGCGATTGGAAATTCAAGTTCGTTGATGCATTCTGTCCATTCGTCACTGGTCAATCCTGTGTGGCCAAAGGACAGTAATACCGGCTTTCCGTGCAGTCGGACGTAGCTTGGTGACTGAAACCAGTATTTGTTCAGCCACTTGATTTCTGTTGCTGCATGCGACACTCGGTTTGCAGGAGTAAGCCGATTGCCTTTTACCAATGCGGGGATCGTTTGATCTTCATAGCAGATAACAAACTTCATCTTCAATCGCTCGCACTGCTGCAGCATACGGGTCGTGTTGCGATGCAAGATTGCATAGTCGTTGAAGTTTGTCAGGCCGTACCAATCAACGATGACTCCGTCGATCCCGGCCAACTTCATCAGCAACAGGTGGTATTCCAAAACGTTTGGATCCCCAGAATCATAAGGGCCGATCAGAGGGTAATACTTCGAAGCGATTTGGCGTTTGCCGTCCGATTGTTTTTCGGGATCGAAGTGGTTCATTGTCCAGTGCCATCCCCAATGATCACTCGCGGGTTTGGCGGTGTACCAAGGCATGTAATGGGAAAGGACCAGAGGCGTGGAAGCGGAATTATTCACGCTTGCTGAAGATCCGTTGTCGGCGGAAGTCTCGTGAAAACAGATCAAAGTGCAAACGAATGCAACCAATGCTGTGATGTACTTCAGTTGCACGGAGACGCGAAGCGGGCCTTTTCTCTGAATTGATTCGGGAAACTTAGCGGGCATGAGGATCTTGAATGCTAGGTAGTTGAGTTAACCGCTGTGCGGGGCTCTGCTGTCGTCTTATGACGTGCCTGAGCGACAGAGGATTGCGGAGCGACAGTCGACTGGAAATGCAATAGCTTAGCCTTGGGAGTGTCTTGTTCTCCGGCATCCCGCGGTGAGAGATAAAGACGGGTTGTTGCGGATTGTGATGGCGATCGGCTTGTCGCGGACCGGATATTGTATACAAAGTGCGAGGCTTGCATCGTGGTGGTTGCGCTGGAATTGGCCTTGTTCACAGGGCAAGTTAGATGCCGATCGTGTGCAAGGGTGAGCCTCGAAATGTCGATGCAGGAGTAGAGCGGATGGTGATTTACGGAACCGCATTGTTATCGCTTTGCTTACTTGTCGGCCTGATCCTCGGCAAGTTGATCGGCTTTGCAATGGGAATCGAAGCCAATGTCGGTGGCGTTGGGATTGCGATGTTGTTGTTGATTCTGGTGTGCGGCAAGTTGCAGGCCAAGGGATTGATGACACCGCCAACGCAAGGTGGGATCTTGTTCTGGAGTTCGATCTATATTCCGATCGTTGTTGCAATGGCGGCCAGCCAGAATGTGCGGACGGCGGTGAGTGGTGGAACGGTCGCGATCGTGTCAGGCACGCTCGTCGTTTTGGTCTGTTTCGCTCTGGTGCCAATGATCAGCCGTATTGGGCGGTCCGAGGGTGATCTCGATTCTGCAACGAATTCATCGGCCGGGGGCGATAACGCATGAACGAGTTGTGGCAGCTTGTCGAATCGGTATTCATTAAATATTCGCTGGTCACAGCCTTTGCGTTGATTGGTGTCGTTATTGGGGTTTCCTATAGCATCTCAGTTCGCATTACCCGTGGGCGAATGCATGGTTCGGCAATCGCCATCCTGATTGGATTGCTGTTGGCGTACATCGGCGGTGTTGTGACCGGGGGCAAGAAAGGAATCGCGGACATTGAATGCCTGGCCGGGATTGGGCTGATGGGCGGAGCGATGTTGCGGGACACCGCGATTGTTGCGACAGCGTTTGGGGTTCGATTCGAAGAGTTTTGGAAAACTGGTCTTAGTGGAATCATCTCGCTGTTGGCGGGAGTGTTCGTGTCATTCCTGATCGGAGCGTTGGCGGCTTATGGATTTGGTTATCAGGATGCTGTCAGTATGACAACCATTGGGGCGGGAGCGGCCACCTATATCGTCGGGCCGGTGACCGGTACGGCCCTCGGTGCCACGAGTGATGTGATTGCGCTGAGTGTTGCAGCTGGGTTGGTGAAATCGATGCTGGTGATGACATTGACCCCATTTGTTGCCAAGTCGATTGGACTTGATAACCCTCGGTCGGCGTTGATTTTTGGTGGTTTGATGGGGACAACCAGTGGGGTCGCCGGGGGACTTGCAGCGACCGATGAAAAATTAGTCCCTTACGGCGCCATGACGGCGACTTTCTACACCGGGTTGGGATGCCTGTTGGGACCCTCGGTGATCTTTTTTGTGATTCGCGCTGTCGTTGGAACCTAGCATCAGGAAAATCGAATTTCCATGAATCAATTGCCGATAATTGAGCGGGCGATTGCCCACGGTGACAGAATCGCGGTCCGGTCGGCGACCGGGACTCACACCTTCCAGAGTTTGGTTGCCAAATCTGAGCGTGTCGCAGCATTGTTGCTCGGACAAGACCGTGATCTCGACGAGAAACGTATCGCCTATCTTGTACCGGCGGGTGAGCAATACATCGCAGTGCAGTGGGGGATCTGGCGTGCAGGCGGGATCGCGATTCCACTCAGTCAGTCGGCGACCGAACAGGAGATGATCTATACGCTGACCGATTCACAAGTGGTTGCCGTGGTTGTCGCGAAGGAGTGTGCGGACAAGATGGCGTTTTGTGAAGATCACGGGATTCGTTTGCACCAAGCTGATGATCTGCCGGTTTCTTCCCGGATCGAGTTGCCGGAGATCGATCTAAATCGTCGAGCGATGATCCTTTACACCAGCGGAACGACCAACAAGCCCAAGGGTGTGGTCACAACCCATGCCTGTATCCAAGCACAAATTGAATCGCTGATTGAAGCCTGGTGTTGGGAATCAGGTGATCGTATTCCGCTGTTCTTGCCGTTGCATCATATCCACGGGATTATCAATGTACTGTCCTGTGCTTTATGGTCGGGTGGACAGATCGAAGCCTATCCCCGTTTTGAGATGGATGTGATTCTTGGGCGTGTTGCCGAGGATGCGTACACCGTGTTCATGGCTGTCCCAACGATCTATGTCAAAATGATTCAGGCCTTGGAGGGGATGGAACGCGAAAGTCGCGAGCGAATTGTTGCTGGGTTTGCCAGGATGCGGCTGATGATTTCGGGATCGGCTGCGCTACCAGCGACGATTCATCAAAGGTGGACCGAACTGACAGGGCAGCGGCTGCTGGAACGCTATGGTATGACTGAGATCGGCATGGGGCTCTCGAATCCGTATGAGGGTGAACGGCGTCCGGGGGCTGTCGGTAAGCCGTTGCCCGGCGTCAAGATTCGACTGCTGGCTGAATCGGGTGAATCGAATCCGGGTGACGGCATCGCGGGCGAAATTCAAGTCTGCGGAGAAACTGTTTTTCAGGAGTATTGGAATCGCCCCGAAGCGACTGAGAATGCTTTTGTCGACGGTTGGTTTCGCACCGGTGACATTGCTGTTGTCGAAGAAGGATATTTTCGAATCATGGGCCGCAGCAGCGTCGACATCATCAAGAGTGGCGGCTACAAGTTGTCGGCACTCGAAATTGAAGCGACACTATTGGATCACCCCGCCATCGATCAGGTCGCCGTTGTTGGAATCAACGACGAAACATGGGGAGAAATCGTCGCTGCGGCGGTTGTGCTGAAAGCTGGTGAGGCAATCGATCTCGACTCGCTGCGAGCCTGGTCAAAAGATCGGGTTTCCGCTTACAAGGTTCCGCGACAGTTGATTGTCGTTGATGAACTGGCTCGCAATGCGATGGGAAAGGTCACCAAGCCTGCCGTGAAGCAGCTTTTTGAAGCAAGCCAGGAATCTAAGTGAGTGTGTTTGGTTCGATCGCTTGAGACATTGTCGTGACCGGTGAGTTCGAAGCTCCAGTTCAACGGGGTGCCAGTTCAACGGGGTGCCAGTTCAACGGGGTGCCAGTTCACCGTGAGTCCAGTGCATCTTCAGGTTTGTCAGATGGAGGCTGTTGGTCGGTGTCGTCTGTGCTGTGAGCGGGAATCGGCATGTCTGCGTAGCCACGTTTCAAATGGCGGGCGACTCGCCACACGTGGTGGCCAATGCGTTTCAGGCCGCGGGCTGCATCGGTCTGAGTCACTGCGGTCTTGGCGTCGTACTCGCCTCTTGCGGCGGAGGCGATCTGTTCACGTCGGACCCGTTTTTCCAGCGTTTTCAGACGCTGATAATCGCGTCGGATCGAAGCGAATTCTTTAGCGTCGATCTTGGTGAGGCAGTTCGCGATCGTTTCTGCTGTTTGCGCTAATTGATCTGCATCCGGACGCAACGCACTCATCGAACGAATGGTTTTGATCTTGGACCGTTGGTCAATTCGGACCATCAGCCTGTGAAGATGGTCCAGGATATGAATCGAGGCTTGGTACTTGCAAACCAGCTCCTCTTTTTCATGTGGGACATGCAAAGTGTTGAGGTATTGGTGCGTTTGCTCAATGGCGGCGTTGATTTGCTGGACATCGGTTGATTCTTGTTGCAGTGCGTCGCCTCTAAGTGAGTGCGCCAAACGGGAGAATATTGTGACCACTAAATCACAGAGCGTTGCTTGCAACGCGGCGACAGCCAAGTCGGGGGCGTCCATCAATTCGGTGTTCAATCGCCGTGTCAGCGGGTTGCCACGTTCCGGCACCATTCGCGTGATGAGTGCGGCAAACCTCGACGTGAAGGGAAGAACTGCAGCGACACCGGTAAAATTAAAGAGTGTGTGAAAGCCAACCAGTACTAACTCGGGGTCGGAGTCTACGATGCGTGGAAACCAACTCTCCACCAGTCGCAGAAAAGGGCTTAACATCAAAAATGCTGCCACTCCGGTCAGCAAATTGAAAACCACATGCGCCAAGCCTGTTCGTCGGGCTTGCACTGATCCGCCGATCGTCGCAATCATTGCTGTGATGGTCGTGCCGACGTTCATGCCGATGATCATTGCGGCAGCTTGTGCAAGCGTGATATTGCCTACGCTTAAGGCGGTCAGGGCCATCGCAATCCCCGCGCTGGAGGACTGGGCAATCACGGTGACGACAAGCCCAATTAGCACGAGCAATAACCGACCGACAAAGTTATCGGGTGGAAAAAGATCGGGGGTGATGATGTTGGAGAAGTCGGCCATCCCTTCTTGAAGCATCGAGATACCAACAAAGATCAGACCAAACCCGGCAATCGCGTTTGCGAGTCCCTGCCAACGCGCGTTGCCGAACAAGCGGAATATCACCCCAATCAAGATTGTCGGCAGGAGCAAGGTTCCCAGTTTCAATTTGAATCCGACAAGTGCCACCAACCAACCGGTAATGGTGGTGCCGATGTTGGCACCCAGTAGAATTCCAACTGCCTGGGGGAAGGTCATCAATCCAGCGCCAACAAATCCAATTGCTGCCACGGTCGTTGCGCTGGAGGATTGCACGATTGCCGTGGTGATGGCACCGGTAACCGCCCCACTGAGCGGACTGCGGGTCGAACGTGCCAGCAGGGAGCGAAGACGGTCATCCGCCATCGCTCGCAATCCGTCTGTCATCACGGACATGCCCAGCAAGAACAGTCCCAGTCCACCGAGCGTGAGCATCGAACCTTCAAGCATCTTGCTGTTTGGGTTGCAGGGATGTAAGTCGGTGAATCAGCATCCAGGCACCTGTTCGCACCAGCAGCGTTTTGTGGAGCAAGAAGGAGTCATCGAAGATGTGAGTCTTTCATCATAGCCGATTGCGTTGGCCGTCCCGCATGTATAACTCGCGCGAAAAAAATCAGGCGGCGCGGGGATTTGCCGAGTCCATTCAGCATGCAGACCGTGGTGCTTTGGCAGAAAATGGCGGCGTTGTGCGATGTAAAAGAGCGGGAGTGTCTTGTGATCGCAACAGCGAATGGGTTGATCGAGAGTCGCTCTTGAATCACAGAACCGTCACCGTAGCGGGAGAGTAGACCAAGCCAGAAAATCCTCTACGATGTGGCAGTCCTTCTCGCGAGGGCCTCGTCTGCAAAATATTCTCCCCCTGCGTGTCGCCGCAATTCAAGCTCGCCGCACCCGAATCCGTTTCCTGAAAGGAACGTCATGAACGAAAATCGAACCCCCGCTACCTCGGCCCTCACCATCATGGGAATTCTGTTGGTGATTTTTGGTGTTTTGGCGATTGGTACGCCGGCGGTCGCTGGCACTGCGGTCGTGATCGTGATCGGCGTGTTGATGCTGGTGGCTGGGATTGTCCAAATCGTATCTGGTCTACGCTCCGAAGGCTTCTCTGATAAGTTGCCACCACTCGTGCTTGGATTGATCACAACGCTGGCCGGGCTCGGTGTATTAGGTCATCCGTTGCTTGGTTTGGAATTCTTGACGCTCTTGCTGACGGCGTTCTTTATCATCGAGGGAATCTGGAAAATTATCGCCTCGTTCGGCTATCGCCCGGCGACAGGATGGTTGGCGATGTTGTTTAGCGGTGTGATTACCCTCGCCTTGGGGGGCCTGATTTGGAAGCAATGGCCCATGTCGGGGCTCTGGGCCGTCGGTGTCTTGGTGGGAGTCGATTTGCTGATGACCGGTTTTTCTCTCATCGCAATCGCGGCCACAATTCGTGGGCTCCGAGATGCAGTTCAAGGCGCTGTTCAAGATGCCGGTCCAAACTCGGATGCCTCTGCCTAAAAAAGTACCTGCCTAAAAAGTACCTGCCTTCGTACTTTTGAGGGTTCGAAAAAAACGAATCGGTGCGGTTCGTGGCGAGGCGGCATCCCTCGTTGCGGCCTACCGCTTCGGCCTTTCATCGGTTGGTTCTCCCGGTTCGGTTCCTCTTCAGGATGAACAGCCGGGCTTGCACATCCCCTGGTTGTGAAGGCACCGAAATACCATGTATCGATTGGTAGGTTATTGCTTGTGCAATACGGTAATTGGCCATATCGTGCAGGTCGAGAGATTTGCGATTCCATGCAGCGAATCGAATCATGGCGATCCGGTCCGATTTGGTGAGCATTGAATTGCGATTCGTGTCGAGGGTGGGACACGATCCTTTGACGTGGTTTGCCGATGCGACCACCTTGGTCCTTGGCGACAGCTCGATTGTGAACAGCTTTATGAAGAGACCTCTGATAGAGATGCCCAATGATCCTAACGAAGCGGTGCGTTGTGGATCAGTGTCTGCGAGCGACCCTTTACTGCCTTCGCTTCAAAGCGTCGTTCATGTCTCAACGCCATGTTTTATTGAGACAGTTTTTGCTGGCTGGCGGTTGATGAAAGGGGTGTGCATTGGCCTGCTCTTGCTTGGTTGCAGCCATTTGCAGGCGCAGCAAACCGCAGACAATTTCCCCAGTGAGCTAACTGAGGAAATTGATAGCCAGCTTCGCGAGGCGAAGGTTAATCTCCAAAACGAAAAGCAGCGGGCTAGTCACACGGAGAAGCGAGTCTCGCTGCTGTCCGAGATGCGTCGACTGCTCGTTGCATCGCACGCTTTGCGGGAAAAGTTGGAACAGGTCGAAAGTGAGGAGCCCGCTGCAGTCGAGGGGATCGAACGCCGATTGGAGCAGATCGAAATCTCGATCGGACGGCAGGAGAGTCGGTTAGGAATCCATGAACTGAAAGGTGAGCTGCTGGAGTTACTGCATGAAGTCACACGGATCGACCAAGAAAGCTCTCAGCTTGAGTTGAAAAGACAGTTGAAGCAGATGGGAGACGCTTCTGAGCTGATGGAAAGACAGTTCCAAGCTTGGCTGGCTGGCGAAGAGGAGGTTAGGGATGCCGTCGAGGAGCTGTGGGAGAGATTGGAAGGGGACTTCGAGGAGACGGTGGAGTCGATTCGAATTCGAATTGAAATTCACTATGCTCGAGAAGAGGGAAATGACAACGAAGCGGATGAATTAGAAGCAGAGCTCCGCGAGATAGAATCGTTCCGCCAGCGGGTGATGGGTGGAGAGCAGGAGGGAGATTCTGTACCTGACGGTGCCAGCTTACCGATTGAGTTGACCGAAGATGATTTCACTGCCGTCGCGAGTAAGGATTACCAACAACATGTTATCCCATTACTAAAAACTTTTTGTTTTGAATGCCACGACGGGACTAGCAGTTTCGGTGACCTTGATCTTGAAAAGATCGTGAAGGACGAGCCGTTGGTCATCAATCGTGATCATTGGCTGAATATCATCCAGCAAATCAAGGTCCGATCAATGCCGCCTCCGGACGCTTCATTGCCTGGGGAAGCAGAACGAAGGTTACTCGCGGCATGGTTGACCCGCGCCATCGATAACTTTGATTATCAATCGGTTCAGCGGGTCGGTTACGAACCGGCTCGGCGGCTAACGCGGGAGGAGTACAACAACACGATTCGGGACCTGGTCGGTATTGACCTGCGGCCAGCTGATCGATTTCCCGCCGACATGACAGCATCGAGTGGGTTTCGAAACAGCGCCAATAGTTTGTTCTTTCAACCGATTACTTTGGAGCGTTTCGTCGGAGCGGCCGAAGCGGTTGTCGACGAAGCCTATCCCGTCGAGCCGGTGATGGTGGCGCAGCGGCAGGCTTGGCAACGACTCCTTGCCGATGATCCGGAAATCGGTCGCCCAGACGAGATCATTCGTCGATTTGCCTCCAAAGCCTTTCGGCGTCCTTTGCACGCTGACGAACAAAGGCGTTTGGCTGATCATTTTTCAAATCGGGCGGCTGCCGGGACTGAGCCACGGCAGGCGATTCGAGATGTGTTGAAAGTCGTGCTGATTTCTCCGGCGTTTTTGTTTCGCAGTGAACAGCTTTCGGACAATTCAAGGATCTCCGATTACGAATTAGCCACTCGTTTGTCTTACTTTTTGTGGGCCTCAATGCCTGACGATCAGCTTTTTGATTTAGCCCGCTTGGGGCGGCTTTCCGATCCGCAAATTCTGCGGGCACAAGTCGATCGAATGCTGGAGGATTCACGTTCAGAAACACTCGGAATACAGTTTGCCGCGCAGTGGTTTGGGACTGAGAATCTGAATCGAGTGCGGCCCGGCCAAATTGATAACCCCTGGGCAACAGATGGATTAATTCAAGCCATGAAGGCAGAGACAGCGATGCTGTTCGAGACATTGATTCGCGAGGATTTGCCCATCGAGCGTTTGTTGGACGCTGATTTTACTTTTTTGAACGAAGAACTCGCCCGGCACTATGGTCGTGATGACGTTGAGGGGATTGAGATGCAACGTGTCTCACTGACCGATTCAAAACGTCGTGGCTTGTTAGGCCATGGAAGCGTCTTGGCGATTACTTCGTTTCCGGGACGCAGCAGTCCGGTCATGAGGGGGAACTGGATTTTGAGCGAATTGCTGGGAACACCACCTCCTCCTCCACCTCCTAACGTCAGTCAATTCGATGAACGTGTTGCAGAGAAGCGTAGACTCTCTCAACGCCAGAAATTGCAACTGCATCGCCAGAACCCAAATTGTTACGCTTGTCATAGTCAGATTGATCCCCTTGGATTCGCATTGTCGGAATTTGATTGGTTTGGAAGGTTGGTGCGAGGTGGTAACCGCCGGCAGGTTGATAGCAGCGGTACCCTTCCCGATGGCACCGAGGTTCAGGGGCTCAGGGGGTTGAGTGAAGCGATTACCAGCGACCGGATCGGAGATTTGAGTCGCCAAGCGATCACGAAAATGCTTTCCTACGCGCTCGGACGTCAACTGGAGTATTACGACGAAGCGACCGTGCGAGAATTGTTAGTGGATTTTGAAAACGACGAACGAAGTTTACGTGGTCTGGTCCATGAGATCGTTCAGACCGACACGTTTCGAGCGAATGATTTTCTGGAGAGTGAACAATGAGTCGTCCTTGGAAACTGTCACGGCGGGCAATGCTCCGAGGGGTCGGTGCTTCTGTCTCGTTGCCTCTGTTGGAAGCCATGCTTCCTAGCTCCGGCCTTTGTGCGGCGGAGGAGCAGAAAGCTGTGACGAGAGTTGCTTACCTTTACATTCCTAATGGGGTCGCTGATGGATCTTGGCAGCCTAAGGAAGTCGGCGACCAAGGCGAAATCTTGGAACTGAATCGCTGGATGAAGCCGTTGGATTCCCACCGTGAGGATCTGACGGTGTTTCGAAATCTATGGACACCGCAGGGAAATGGACATATCGCAGGTACGGCGACTTGGTTGACCGGTGGTGCATTCGATGGTCAACGAATTACAGCGGGTGGAACTTCGGTGGATCAGTTGGCGGCGAGATATTTTCGAGGGAAAACGCTGTTGCCATCACTGGAGCTTTCAGTGAAAGGCGAAGGGATATTCACGAGTAGTTTGCCACGGAATTCTGTTTCATGGGTGGATGCAGCTACTCCCGCTCCGCGGGACATTGAGCCACGCGTTGTGTTTGACCGCATGTTTCGCAGTGGCACCACCGGGCTAGGTGACCCATCAGTTGTCGACCTCGTCCTCGATCATTCGCGGAGCATGAAGCGGCGGGTCGGTCGGTCTGACCAGGGTCGGATTGATGAGTATCTCGAATCAGTCCGCGCTATCGAGAGAAGGCTCGAATTCGCAGCGTCGCAGAAACGGCGAGCGGTTGAAGTCCCTGGGTTGCAGGATGCTCTGCAGCGTCCTGGTCCGGGAATTCCCGAGGATCATGCAGATTACATGAGATCAATGATGGACATGATTGTGCTCGCGTTCTGGAGTGATGCGACTCGAGTCTGCACCTTCATGATGGATCATGGACAAAGTAATCGATACTTCAACTTTATCGATCAGGTGAAGGGTACCTGGCACGCGCTGTCGCATTGGAAAGACATCAGCGGGCGCACTGAGGATGATGACGGCATGACATCCTGGAGCACCCGGGAGGAGAAGCGGGACATGTACAATCGCGTCACGCGCTGGCACACCGAACAGGTGCAGTATTTGTTGCAGCGACTATCCGAGATTAAGGAACCTCACGGCCGTTTATTGGATACCAGCATGATCGTCTACGGGTCGAGTCTTGCCGATGGGCATGAGCATGAGGCGAGAAACTTGCCGACGCTTTTGGCTGGCGGAAGTGGTTGCGGTATTCGGCAGGGTAGATTGCGCGACAGCAATGATGATCTGTCAATGTCGCAATTGCACCTTTCGATCCTTCAACGACTCGGTCTTCCACAGGAACGTTTCGCCGATGCAGACGAGCCATTGGACTTAGAGACGCAAGGTTAATGCCCGGTAGATGACGTGAGGTCGGCATTGTGGGATTGGCAATCGGTTTGGGATTGGCAAGCGGTGTGGGATTGGCAAGCGGTTTAAGACTGGCTGGCAGGGTGAGGCTGGCTCGGTTGTGTGAACCGCTGGTTTCGACTTGATGCTCGTTTTTCTTTCGCGTGTTCGCTTGCCGTTGGGTGTTTTTTCGATGGAATCCCTACAGTCATCAATGACCGGAAAAGTTGCGGTGATGCTCGCGTTTCCTCCGATCTTCCAACTTGGTGCGATCTCCAAACTCGGTTGCATCATCGAGATTCTCATTCTCTCTGCCATGGTACGGACGTCGGGCTGAGCACCTGCTTGTTGTTGTCGTGCCGTGGCTGCATTCCGTTTATTCCATCCGATCGCTGTTGCCGGCTTGCTGGTAGCAGGACTCGTTTGCACAAGCGGATGTCTATCCACACGGGTGAATTGGGCCGACCCCCATTTCGCCGGAACGCAACCACAGGCCTGGACGACACGTCATTGCTCGTTCAATCGCATTGAAGCGCGGTATACGCAGGCCTTGCAATTAGAAGAACGTTGTTGTGAATCCTGTGTGGACCTTTTCTTCGAGGTCGCGATGGCGACTAGGCATCATGACGGTCCTGCTTGTGACACCTGTCGCAGGCGTCGATTGCATAAATCGGCTTTGATCAGGCTGGTCGTGGCTGGCCAGCGGTTTTGCAGGCTCGATCCGCGAAGTGGACTGCTGGTTCGTCGCGAGGGGCATGAGCAGAAGATACCAATCACACACGAAGGTTTTGTTTGGGGAACGGATCGATTTGAGGAGTTAGTTCCTGTTGGAAACTACGATACGAATGGGATCCGCAATCTGTATCGCCGGGGGGGAGTAGGCATTCCGCTGGTTGTCGCGAGCCGAGCTCCGTTGGGCGAACCATTTCTGGTTGATCAGGCGGTCTTTCCTGCGACATTACAAATGCATGTTGGCCCGGAGGCGGAGGATGGCGATTGCATTTCACATCCGTTGGAACGTGAGATTCGCTTGGAGTTGTACGATCCGTTAAGAAAGGATTGCACTATCGCAACGGAGAAACCCGAGAAGATTTCGAAGGATCTTTCCGCTGCACTCGCATACCGTTTACGCAATGATTCTCAGAACATCTTAGAGGATTTTGTTCGTTCTGGGTCAACAAGAGGCGAGGGGCGACTCAGGACATTGGAGCCCTATCAACCGGGAAAGGTGCCTGTCGTCCTGATTCATGGGCTGCTCTCGAACCCATTCACATGGGTTGAGATGGTCAATGAACTGCAAAATCATCCTGGTTTTCTTGACGACTTCCAGATCTGGGCTTTCGAGTATCCAACCGGGCAACCATTTCTAGACAGCGCGGCTGGTTTGCGCAGGCAATTGCGGGCCTCGCGTCGGCTGTTCGATCCTGACGGGAAAGATCCAATCTTGGCGGAAACGGTTTTGATCGGACATAGCATGGGTGGGTTGCTCGCAAAGCTGCAGGTGACCAAAAGTGGGGATGATCTTTGGCGATCCGTTGCCAGGATACCGATCGAGCAGGTCGTTGTATCTGAAGAGATCCGGCAAAGAGCGATTGAATCGTTCTATTTTGAACCATCCCCCAGTGTTTCCCGCGTGATCTTTATGGCAACCCCGCACCGTGGTTCTGCATTCGCGCGTAGTTGCATTGGAAGACTGGGGTCTTCGTTGGTTTCCGAGTCGGGGACTCGGAAGCGTGAACACGCTCAATTGATTCGTGATAATCCTGGTGTCTTTCGCCCTGAACTCGAGGAGCGAATTCCGACAAGTATTGACTTGCTTGAGCCTAACAGTTTGTTGCTTAAGGCTATTTCTCGCGTCCCCGCCAGCAGTCGAGTTCGCATGCACTCGGTGATCGGCAGTCGATGTTGCACGTTACTAGAAGGGCGATCTGATGGCGTCGTGCCAGTGAGTAGCGCGAAAGAGAGCCGCGCAATCACCGAACGAATTGTCAAGGCAACCCACACCCAAGTGAATAAGCACCCCGACGCGATTCGAGAAGTGATCGCAATTTTGAACCTGCACCTGCAGGAGTCTTGCCAGGCATGCGCGGAATCAAGTAACGAAACGGATGCACTGCTCAACGAGTCTCTGTCGCTGTAGCTTGAATGTTCAAGCGTGGGGGAGTATCGAAGCGAGTGGGGCCGACGAACATGATCGCTTTCGAACAAAACGAAGCTTAGAAATTCTGCAAGCGAATTTTCTGCCTCACTGAAGTTGGCTGTGAACGCAGATTCCGCCTGATCGTCACGGGATCGGCCACGACTTTACTGTTGGCGTCACGAGACTCAATTGTCGGTTCAACGCGTGTCATCTAATCCTTGTCAGGATTGTTACGGGGCAATTCGTAAACTTTCGGAAGCGAACTGACGAGCCATGCGATTCCGACCGCCACGTAAAATTGGCCGGTTACCGACTGCATCCAAGCCAACGTTCTGGTGATACGCCCTGCCGGGATGATGTCGCCGTAGCCGAGTGTGGACATCGTGACAAAACTGTAGTAAACGAAGATCGAAAACTCGCCGACAATTTCTGTCGAGGCAACTGTATCTTGGAATTGTGGAGACTGGAGCGAGTCGGGATTGACGGTGTAAGCTGCCCAATAGGTGAGCGCCCACGCTAAACCGAATAGCAGATAGGCAGACAGCGCCTTAAGTACCGAGTCAAAATCAACTTCTTGCGAAAGGAGGGTCTTCGTCAAGATTTTTCCTCCCACATACCAAAAGAACAAGCTGCCTGCCAAGCAGTGCGTCACGAAAAGCCATTTCCACTCGACCAACATGGACGCAAAGCCAGCGGGTAGAGCGACGGACAAGAATGCAATTGCAAATGTTCGCAGATTTGACCGAGCGGCAATGGCCGCACATATCAACGTCAAGGAATACCCAGAGATCAACACTGGGCGACCAGCCTTCATCTCCTCAAATAGCGGCAGAATTAACAAGCTGAGCAGGAGTGATGCGAGCAGCCCGACTCCGGTGAAGGAATATTTGCTACCGCTTTGGTCCGAATCTAACATGTCACAAATGATCCTGAAAACATCGACTGCTCGGGTGACAAAAATGGGGGTGATTCTTGAGGGTCACTCTTGAATCCTCGGTATTTGTACTGGAGTTCGCCCGCTGCGGGGATATCGATCGATTCGCTGCATTGAACAATCGATGATTTCACAAGCGAGAATCGCCCCATTTGCCCGAATCCTGTCTTGCCTGAATCCTGGGCTGGTTAGCCAAGGAGGTGATACATCCATTTGTCACACCGAGAGCGGCGGCATGCAGCGAATAAAACGTTGGAACGCGACCGGCAGCACGTTTGGGCTCGGTCGGCCAAGCGAGTCGTTCAGGCTCCAGTTGTTCAGGCAGGTGCCCATCTTCCGCTAGGCAGAACCTTTGCCATGGGGAGTGATCGAATTCCAACCCTTCACGGGGAAGTGCGAGGGTCTGTCAAGAGTTGACCTTGCCAGACGGTGCAGGCGGTGCCGGACAAATGGACCCGATCGCCGATCATTTCACAGAGCAGTTTCCCGCCTCGTTGCGAGGCTTGGTAAGCGACCAATTTGGTTTTTCCAAGTTGTTCGGCCCAAAGTGGGGTAAGGCAGCAATGGGCTGATCCGGTAACGGGGTCCTCATCGATTTGATGCTGGGGTGCGAAGAAACGGGAGACAAAGTCGATGTCTGCGGTGTTGGATTTTGCTGTCACGATGATTCCCCGAGTTGGAATCTTTCTCATCCGATGGAAATCAGGCTGCAAGCCTCGCACAATCTGTTCCTCCTCGACAATTGCGACGAGGTCGAATTTTGATTGCTTGACGTCTGCTGACTCGACGGCCAACGAAGATCGAACCTCATTAGCCAACTGCTCGTTGACAGTGTCGGCGACTGGTGTGACAGGAAAGTCCAGGGAGATCAAATCACCCGTTTGCCGGCAGGGTAGCTCACCACTGCGCGTTCGAAAGTGAATCACCTGATCATTTGATGCGTATCCAGCGTCATACAGAACGTGAGCGGTAGCAAGTGTCGCATGTCCGCACAAATCGACCTCCGCCGCGGGTGTGAACCACCGTAGGTGAAAGTGACCCGGATTATCGGTAGGGACCACAAATGCCGTTTCAGAAAGGTTCATCTCGCTTGCCACATTTTGCAGCCAGCGATCAGCAGGATACTCGTTCAGCAGGCACACGGCTGCGGGGTTTCCCGTGAATGCTTCGGCAGCGAATGCGTCGACTTGCCAAACAGGGATGCGTGGGCGGGCGTTCATTGAAATCTCGGCTTGAAGATTGGTTTTGACTAAGTTGCCGCGTTAGAAACCAGCGTTCGTAACGAACCACAACGGACCATACTGGTTTGGTAGAACGCTACCAGAATCAGACGGCTTCTTGGTTGGGAATCAGAAAGCCGAGGTGATGGGCTGCGTGCAGCCACATGAGTTGTTGCCAAGTGTCGACGCTCAAGTCGTCAAGCATTGGGTAGTTTTCGATCGGGCCAGCGAAGGATTCGGCCGTTCGAATGGTGTCGATGCATTCATCGATCAATGGGTCATTGTCTTGGTCGGGGAGCGAGACGGGCTTTAGCTTTTTGATCGTCGGTGCACTGAACATTTTGCGGTTTCGGAGCATCCATCCAAAAATCCATTTCATGACGGTAGCCCGAGCGATCCAGGGCAGTCGAAAACCGAATCCGTTCATCCCGCCGTTCATTGTCATCTGCAGATGTTCGCAAGCTTGCGTCAAATTCCAGTTCTTCAGCTTTGTGTAGCCAACCGATCGAAGATGCTCGATTTCGGCGATCACTTGGTCGGCTGTCTGAAGGTCAAGCTGTCGTTTGCTCGAAGGCATAGGCTAGGTTCACGCGTCTTTCAGGGCGGGGAAAGAATGACGTTTGATGCAGGTGTGTATCAAGGGGGGTGACACTTGCAGGGCATTGCCCGCCATGGCTTGGCAATGGGGGCCCAGAAATTCGATTCGATTCGAATCATGCACGTTAATGCGACGACACAAAGGTCATTCTCTTGCCAGTAGTACGAGCACGCAGCTTCCGTCATCGATAACGGTCAGGCCGGCGCGGCGGGCTGACTCGCTCGATTCTGCATCATTCGCACCAGGCTGCATCCAAAGGTGTTTTACACCACAACGAATTGCGTCGGCAACCACTTGTCTTGTCACCGGAGGTGGTGTGACAACGGAGACCGATTCCGGAGCCTCGGGAAGGTCAGCGATCGAAGCGTAGGCTGCTTGCCCTTCGATTTGTTCGGCAAACGGGTTCAACGGATGGACGTTTCGACCCGAAGACAATAGTGCTCGAAAGATCTGATTTCCATATTTGTGTTGGTTCGCCGATGCTCCAGCCACTGCAAAGGAAGATGCTGCGAGGAACTTCGCAATTTCTTTTTCCATTAGATCTTCTCCCTGCACAGACATGGTCGGCTCATCTTCGTCTTGTTCTCGTTGTTGTGTTCAAGGAATTCTTGTTCCCATCGCAGCGTCGGTTTCCATCGATGCTGCGTTTCTTGCCGTGACCGCTGTGTTGTTGAGGCCCGCCAAGCCCTGAGATCGAATGGCATTTAACTTGGATTGTTCATTCAATCAGGCGACGTGGTAACAGCGTTCGAATCGATGGTTGTCTTGAGATCGATCATGAAGTGGATGTTGCGATTTGGTCGAGCAGTCTGGTGATCCGAGTATCGAGTGTTCGCGGCAGCTCGACCAATCGCGGCAGCTCGACCAATCTGAGCAGCTCGACCAATCGGAGCGGGGGCTCAGTCGATACGTTCATTCTTCGGCCAAGTGCGAATCTTGGGAGGCGTTTTGGGATCCTCGTCCGGTTCGGATTGCGGTGTGATTTTTCCGTCGATGACGCCATCTGCTGCATCCATTCGTGTCATGACCTCCTCCAGACGTTCTGGCTTGACCGTCCCGTCTTCGCGAAGGAGGGTAAGCAAGGACCGGCATAGCAAGGCTAACTCACCAACCTGATCCTCAAGGGCATCGATTCGATCCTGTTGGTCTCCGATCCTTCTGTATTGTCGGGCGGTTCTTTTTTTTGATTGTCGTCTTAGGGATTCAATATCAGCACGCTGACGGTAATCGTTGTCGAAAAGATTCGTCCAAAAATCCATGGTTTAATCCCGTTCTATTTCGGAGGATGTCAACGTGAGCTTTTGTGAGCCTGAAAACGATTCGGGGTCGCAACCCGTTTTCGGCTTTCAATTCGACCGAACCCAATTCGACCGAGCCATTGGGTTGTGCGTGAATGCTGGGCGTGAATGATTGCTGCGTGTAATTCAATCATATCAGGCGATTTGGTCATCGCTCAGTCGGTCCGAGCATTTTGTTCGCCCCTCGTCAGCAGGTCTTGGGATGTTGGTGTGGTTTGTGAAACGGGCAAGGTATGCGAGGAAGTCAGCCTTTTTTGCCGAGCCGCCTGCTTTCTCATGCAAGATCAATTGAAAGCGGAGGTGGCAGCTTGTTTAATGCAAGGCTGGTCGTTACCACGAATGACGGCGAAGTTGCTGTCGTCCGAAATTACGGTAGGAAGAGATGGGAAAAATGAACAAGACAATTGGACAAAATGTTTCTGTGATCGGGGCACTGGTTTTGGCCCTTGGCTTGCAATTTTTCGGGAACCAGCAAGCTGCCTGCCAAGATACAGCTACCATTGATCAAGAAAAGGCAGCCGAAGAGAAAATCGACATTCCAAGTCTGATTCAAAAGCTTGATTCGAACCGTTTTGCGGATCGCAAAGAAGGCAGCCAAAAACTCTCTGCATTGGGAAAAGCAGCGATCGAGCCTCTCAAAGCTGCTGCCCACAGCGATAGCCAAGAAGTTGGGTCTCGTGCGATTCAAATTTTGAAACAGCACCTCGATTCAGAAGACGATGAAATCAAGGTGCTTGCGAAGCAGGCGTTGGAATCGCTTGCTGAGGGGGATGATGCTGCGGCGGCTCGTGCAGCGGATGCACTGAAGCCAAAAGCAGAATCGCCGAAGCCACAAAAAATGTTTCCCGGTAACCTCCGACTCGGCGGTGGTAATATTCAGATCCAAGTCCAAGCGATCGGTGGGAATGGTCGAAATATGCGCATCAAGAATGTGAATGGGGTGAAGGAAATTGAGGCCAAAGAGAATGGCACGAAAGTCAAAATTACCGATGATCCTGTCAACGGAATTAAAATGGAGGTGACGAAGAATACGAACGGGAAAATTGAGACGAAGAAGTACGAAGCAAAGAATGCAGAAGAGTTAAAGAAGAATGAACCGGAAGCGCACAAGCTGTATGAAAAGTACAGCAAGGATCAAGGGATCAAGATCCAAATGCAAGGTTTGCAGGCCGGCGGAAATATTTTGCCATTGCAAATGCAGCCGCGTCAGATTCCAAAGGGGGCGGCTCAACCTCCAAGAGCTTTTGATCCAATGCGAGTTGCGGGAGAGCTTCGCTCAGCACGTGAAGATCTGCAGAAATTGATCGAGCGATCCAAGCAGATTGATGATGATGAAGGTGCGAAGGAGCAACTCGACGAGGTTGTCGAGCAACTTGAGGCATCGCAAGAGAAACTTAAGCAAGCAATGGAGAGCTTGGGGCCGTTTGGCCGCTAAGCTGAATGCTTGGTCGACAACTTGCTCGAGCCTGTGTTTGCTTGATTTCGGTCGCCGCGTTTATCTCCGATCAAGCGTGGAGTTTAATGGCGAAAGTGAGCCTTGTTCGTGGCATTCGGCAACGGAGTGGTGGAGTTTAGCCCCCTGCCGCGCGGCGTTGGCGATCGAGTAACGCGCGTCCGATTCCATGTGCGGGTGCTGTCTGAACGAAAATTCTTGAGATCGAATTTCGATCGGCTTGACGAAGAAACTCATAGAATCCCGCTGCGTAGTCTTCGACAGTTTCGAATGTGTTTGAAAGCGGCAATTGTTCGATGCCTGCAAATCGATCTAACCCGCAGTAGGCTGACCCAGCATTGGGTGTGATCAATTCTGATGTTGGTTTTTCCAGCAAGTGAATTTCAGCATCCGGTTGGTAATGTGGGTGCAAGATTCCGGGTGAGCTGACCGCGTCTGTCGCCGACGGTTCATCGTGAGCAACGCAGGACGCCATTTCCTTTGCTTCTGGCACAATCTGCTGCACTTGTTCGAGCGTGATCGCGCCAGGGCGGAGGATGACCGGGAAGGGGCCGCAGCAATGGACGACGGTTGATTCAATCCCGATGCTAGTGGAATCTTCGCAGTAGACCGCATCGACTCGTCCATTCAAATCCTCGAACGCGGATTGCCAAGTTGTGCTGCTTGGTTTTCCCGATCGGTTCGCGGAGGGGGCCGCCACGGGAACTTTTGCCAAGCGAAAAATTTCTCTCGCGATTGGATGGCTTGGGATCCGTAGCCCAACGGTATTCAATCCCGCGCTAACCAAATGACTGATCTTTGCCAGTTTGGGCAGCACAACCGTGATAGGCCCCGGCGCGAACGCGGTCAGTAAGGCATCGGCGTGTCGCGTCATTTCAGATGCGGCGAGTGTCCAGTCTTGCTGATCATTGATGTGCACGATCAAAGGGTTGTTACTTGGCCGACCTTTCGCCGTGAACAGTTTTTTCACGGCATCGGTATTGGTTGCATCGACTCCGAGTCCAAAGACAGTCTCGGTGGGAAACGCCACCAGGCCCCCATCGCGAATGATCCGGGCGGCATCCTGTGGAGTATGGATTCGCTCAGTCAACAAACTAGATACTTCTTGTTTTTTGGAAGGAATCTCTGGCTGACTTTCCAGTGCGGCGATCATCAGCGGGCAACGTGCTTGCTGTCGTCAGGCGTTGAGGCGGATTGGTGTACGCTTCATTTGAAGCCAGAGATTGGAATGTTCCATACTTCGTGGGGAAAGTGGGGCTTCGACAGGGAAACGTGATGGTTCTGGTGGCTGTTTGATTTGTTAGGGACTCTGCTCTAAAGGGAACTGCATTCCTTCGAGCACTATCCGCGATCACCTTCACGCGGACCTCGGGTTTGCCCTTCACCTTCACGCGGACCCCGGGTTGTCCCTTCACCGTCACGCGGACCTCGGGTTTGTCCTTCACCGTCACGCGGGACACGGCGAGCGGTTCCTTCCTGTCCTTCCGTCCGGCGCCCCTGTTCTACTTCGCGGTGACGCCCGATGCTGTACCAATAAATAAATTCGGCGGGAACAAATTTACCATCATGGTTTGGGTCAGCATCATTGAAGCGTTTCGTCTGCATTTCTCGGCGGGAAGGACTGATGTTGCCGTTGAACATGAGCAGCCATTCGTCAAGGGTAACCACTTCGTCACCGTTCTTGTCATATGCTTTGAAAACTTTGCCATCCTTGGTGGAACGCCAGCGTGGCGAGAGGACAAACCTGTCTCGCTGCCCGCGTGTTTCGTTGCTGTCGCGGCGAGCCTCTGGGTATCGATCTCGGGTCTCGCGATTCGATTGGGTTTGCCGGCGTAGCGTGGTGATTTCGTTTTGCAGTTGAGTGATCATTTGCAGCAGGGCGGCTTCACGCTGGGTTTGCGGTTTGAAGTTGCGCAGTGATTCATTCAATCCGCGTTGGCTGCGTGGGTCACGCTCGTATGCCGTGCCACGCTCGCGGCCTCCCTGGAAAGCTTCCGGGGAACGCCTTGGGCCGGCATCTCTTTCGGCAGATCTTCGCGGTCCCGCCTCGGCTTCGGCAGACCGTCTTGGGCCGGCATCTCTTTCGGCTGAACGACTCGGGCCGGTTGCTGCTTCGGCAGAGGATCGTTGTCCAGCTTCGCTCGGGCGGTCGCCTTCACGTTGTTGCCCGATCGCCATGTTCGCGCTCGAAGCCAATCCGAATCCGATCAGGAGTACCCAGGCAGTCAGTCTTCCGAGCCGCTTGGGCTGGGGAATGCGTTGGTCGGAAAGCCAGAAGGAGCGATTGAGCTGGGTGGACATTCTTATTGCGTCTGCTGAGGGATTTCGGGTGGGCCAGCCCTGCAAGTGTCGCGGGCATCTCGCGTTGCCCGCATCCCATCCTTTTTAACGGCGCCGGATTCAGATTGAAAGTAGTGCGGAGGAACTGGCTAATAACCCGGTGTGTGGCGTCCCGGTGCCTTGATTCTGAGGCAGGTAATCGAATTCACCCTTAACTGTGAAGTGCTGGTCGTGGTCGTCAATCCGATTGGCTCGCTATCGGTGAGGATCCAGTTGGTGAGGATCCAGATTGGCTGGGCTGCGACCTGTCCAGCGCACGTTCCGCTCGAGGCTCGGTCACCGGCCATGTTTTGCGACTAGATCCTCCGCGAGCGACCTCCGGTGATCATGCGTTCCCGCAGCTGTCGCCTTGCGATTGCTCTGGAGTACCGAGGGATCTGGGGAGCCGAGGGATAGGCCGCATCACGACGCTGGAAGCCGTTGATCGCTTATCTTTTGCTCTTTTTTTCCTCTCGTCGCTGGACACTTCGGTGGAGGTTATACTGCTGACCCGAGGGTCTCGTGGCGTGAATCCTTAACCGTCCTGTCGAACGGGAACGCCGACTCTCGGGAAACGCTTTTGTTCACCTTGGTATCCCGACGCTAGAAGCGACCATCCATGCAGACGACGCAACGTGCTCTCGCCATTCTCTCCATGCTGCTAGGCCTCTCAACAACCGCGGCACTGGCTCAAGTCTATGATCGCTTGGAGACGGCGAACGACGATCCTGATTTTATATTACAAGGCGAGTATGCCGACTCGACCCGTGGCTTGCACATCATTGCCCGCGGTGAGGGCGGATTCGAGGCGGTGATCTATCCTGGCGGGTTACCTGGGGCTGGATGGACCGGGAAAGATAAACAACGGCTCGAGCTGGAATCTGAGCAAGTTGAATCGATGGTCAAGCAATTTGATCGCGTTGAGCGGAAAAGTCCGACGTTGGGGGCCAAGCCACCGGTCGGTGCTGTTGTCCTGTTCGACGGTACACCAGGTTCGATCGAAAAGCATTGGCGTCCGGGCGCCAAAATGACCGATGACGGGTTGCTCCAGGAAGGATGTACCAGCGTCGACACGTTTGGCGATTACACACTGCATCTGGAATTTCGCTTGCCGTTCATGCCCAAGGCAACGGGCCAGGGGCGTGCCAATAGTGGCGTTTACCATCAAGGGCGTTACGAGACTCAGGTCCTTGATTCGTTTGGGCTTGAGGGAAAGAACAACGAAACAGGGGGGCTTTACCAAGTTCGTGACCCCGACCTGAACATGTGCCTGCCACCATTGGTTTGGCAAACCTACGACGTCGATTTAACCTCCGCGCGTTTTGATGAAGCGGGTAAAAAAATTGCGAACGCACGGATCACCGTGAAGCTCAATGGAGTGGTGGTGCAGCGCGATGTTGAATTGCCGGGGCCAACCCCTGGTGGTCAATTGGCCGAAAGTGCTGCGAATGGTCCCATCCATCTTCAACAGCATGGCAACCCGGTTAGATATCGAAACATTTGGGTGAGGCCCCGAAACATCGATGCTGAGGCTCGCCGACCGATTGTTCCTGGTTTTGAGAGATTTCACGGGTTGGGAGAGGATTCACTTGCCGGTGGTCGTTTGCTGTTCGGTGAATTGAATTGTGTTTCTTGCCATGAGACACCAAACGACTTGGCGTCATCAACAGCACCCAAGCAAGCCCCGATACTGGATCAAGTGGGTCAACGGGTTCATCCAGAGTGGATGGTGAAGTATCTGACTGATCCGCATGCGGTAAAGCCAGGAACCACGATGCCAGATGTGATGTCGGGGATGAGTCCGCAAGAGCGTCGTGAGGCGGCATTGGCATTGACCAACTTTTTGGTTGGAACAGCCACGATTAAAAGCGGTACCAAGAGTGGTAACGCGGGTGTCGGTGAGCGTCTGTTTCATGAAGCTGGCTGTGTTGCCTGTCACTTATCACGCGACGGTCGCAAAGTTTCTGCCGCAACGTCTGTTCCCTTGATTGACTTGGGTGAGAAATACAGTCGTGCGAGCTTAGAAGAGTTTTTGAAAAACCCACTGGCCGTTCGTGCATCGGGGCGAATGCCACAATTAGACCTTGGGGGCGATAATTGGCGTCATGTTGCTCAATATTTGACGGGGGATGCTTCGGTCACTTTTGGGACTGCCCGCGATTTACCGAAGGAGCCGAATCTAAAGTTTGCCGCCTATTTTATCGGGGTTGATAAGTTCCCCAATATGGACGAGCTCGAGCCAGATTTGACCGGTGTGTCTCGTGGCTTGGACATCGGTGTTGGAAAACGCAACGAAAATGTGTTGATCAGTTATTCAGGCTTTTTGCCGATCAAGACGGCGGGGAAGTACAGCTTCCAGTTGGCATCGGATGATGGCAGCCGACTTTTTATTGATGACAAGTTGGTGATCGACAATGACGGGGTGCATCCAAGGACGTCCAAAGAAGCAACGATCTCGCTCGGCGCGGGAGCGCATTCGATTCGGGTCGATTGGTTTGAGAAGGGTGGCGAAGAAGAATTGTCGCTTGTCTGGGCGGGGCCAGGGATCAAGTCGGGGCATATCGATAAATCGCTCGTGATGAGTCGCGATGGGGTCGATGTACCTGTGCAAGTTGAAGCACCACCGGTCGATCCGGAGGAATTCGTGTACGACGAATCGAAGGTCGAAACGGGACGCCGATTGTTCACTTCCCTGGGCTGCGTTGGTTGCCACACGAAAACCGACCAAGGGAAGCGGATGGTAGCAGCGAGCAAGCCGCCTAAGTTGGCCGATTGTGATTCGACGAAGGGTTGTCTCGCAGAATCCGCCCAGGATTCAGTGCCAAATTACGATCTGACTGAAATCCAGCGTCTGGCGTTGGCTACGGTGGTCAACCGCGCGACCGACCGATTTGCACCAACACCGGACGTGCAAGCAAACCACACGATGAAATCGTTGAATTGCTATGCCTGTCATCGCCGCGATGGAGTGGGGGGAGTTGAATTGGATCGCAATGCTTTCTTTGTCAGCTCGATTCCCGAGATGGGAGACGAGGGCCGTCTGCCACCGCCATTAGATGGTGTTGGTGACAAGCTGCGTGCCGATTGGACGCGGCAAGTGATTGGTCGCGGCAACAAGAGCCGTCCTTACATGCTGGCACATATGCCACAGTTTGGGGATGCAAACGGGGGACAGCTTGCAGAGGTGTTCGAACAGCTCGACAAACGAACTGAGGCGAATCCCGAATCAACCGATGAATCTGAATTGCGGCAAGTTGCTGCTGGCAGGTTGCTTGTTGGTGCCAAGGGGCTCGGTTGTGTGAGTTGCCACACCTACGGAAAATTTAAATCAACCGGTATTCAAGCGTTAGCTTTGGACACGATGTCCAAGCGGCTTCGTGAAGATTGGTTTCACCGTTACATGCTTGACCCGCAAGCCTATCGTCCTGGAACGCGGATGCCGACCGGATTCCCCGATGGTAAGAGTACCGTGCCGCACATTTATGGCGGCAACCCGGCAGAGCAAACCAGCGCGATGTGGGCGTTTCTCGAAAAGGGTACCTCGGGCGGAGTTCCGGATGGCATCGTTGGAGGAATGATCGAATTAAAGCCCGACTCCGATCCGGTGATCTATCGCAACTTTATCGAAGGGGTCTCACCGCGTGGGATCGCAGTCGGCTATCCCGAAAAAGCGAACCTGTGCTGGGACGCGCAAGAAATGTCCTTAACGTTGATTTGGCAAAACCGTTTCATCGATGCCAGTAAACATTGGGTCGGTCGAGGCCAGGGTAGGCAAACACCATTGGGTGGCAGTGTGCTAACGTTCGAAAAAACCTCACCTGTAGCCCTGCTCGTAGACGAGGCAGCTGCTTGGCCGCAGCAGTCAGCGGCAGAACGGGGGATTAAATTCCTCGGCTACCGACTCGACGAAAAAGGACGACCGACGTTCCGCTATCGCGCTCCTTTTGCGAAGGTTGAAGATAAACCGATTCCTGTGCCAAGTGAGTTTGACGGAACGTTCAAACGCGAATTGACCATTACACCGGTCGAGTCAGAATCAGCATCAGGAACCATTTACTTCCGAGCTGCGTCCGGTTCGATTGTGCAGCAACCTGATGGTGATTACCTCGTGGATGGTCGAGTCCGTATCGGAATCGAAACCTCTGGCGCAGCACCTTTGCTACGCAATGACGCTGCGGAATTGCTTGTTCCGATTGACGGCCCAACGAAGATTACCCAACGAATCGTCTGGTAATGGTGGCGGCTGTTTGAAGCCGCCTGGAAATCATTTGTCCTGTCCAGTTGTGGACGGGATTGGCTCGCTACGTATCTATCCCCAAGACAGTTGAGAATCATGCGACCGATGTTATCGCAATGCTTTCGTACGAGGAAATTTCGAAGCACCCCGTTGCCGATGGCGGGATGCCTTTGCGTAATTGCTTCCTTGCTCTTGCTGCCAACGGCAGGTCTGTCGCAAGATCCGCCAAGCGAGTCTGACTATTACCCCATCACGACCTTTGAGGTCCCTGAAGGAGTCGTGTTGGAGGCGTCCGGATTCCAGATGATGCCGGGTGGAAAACTAGCGGTTTGTTCACGCCGCGGTGAAATTTGGACGATCAACGATCCTTTTTCTCCAACGGTTTCGGCCTCGCAGTTCGTACGCTTTGCGCATGGTTTGCATGAGCCACTGACCTTGGCGTTCCGCGATGGTTGGTTGTACGCGACCCAGCGTTCGGATGTCTCCCGGATGCGTGATACCAACGGTGACGGGAAATCCGATGAATTTGAGATTGTCAACGATGGTTGGGGGATCTCGGGTGACTACCACGAGTATGCTTTCGGATCAAAGTTCGACAAGAACGGCGATATCTGGGTGGTTCTTTGCTTGACCGGGTCGTTCAGCAGTCAGGTGCCTTACCGTGGCTGGTGTGTCCGTGTTACGCCCGAGGGTGAACTTGTTCCGACGTGCAGTGGGGTTCGATCACCCGGCGGGATTGGGGCCAATCACGTGGGCGATATCTTTTACACCGACAATCAAGGTCCCTGGAATGGAACCTGTGGTTTAAAGCACCTCTCGCCTGGAAAGTTCGTTGGACATCCTGGCGGCTTTCAATGGTACGAGCTCGCTGAATCGGTATTGGGGCCGCGGCCCGAGGAACCGAAGAGTGGCAGTCGAATCATGACCGAGGCGAAGCGTTTGCCGCATTATGAACCACCGGCGATTCTGTTCCCCTACAACAAAATGGGTAAATCGGCGGCCGGTGTGACCTGCGACACGACGGGAGGCAAGTTCGGTCCTTTTCAAAATCAGATGTTTGTCACGGATCAATCAGACAGCACGGTGATGCGTTGTTTCCTCGAAAAGGTCAAAGGCCACTACCAAGGCGCCTGCTTTCCTTTCGTGCAGGGATTTGCCAGCGGTTCGCTCGCGCTTGAAATGACGGACAACGGCAAGATGTTCGTCGGTGGCACGAATCGCGGTTGGGGATCTCGTGGCCGACGCCCGTTTGCTGTTGAACGAGTCGATTGGACCGGCAAGGTTCCTTTCGAAATTCATGAAATGCGGGCAAAGTCCGACGGTTTTGAATTGACCTTCACCGAACCGATTGATGTAGCCACCGTTGAAAATACGGATTCGTACAAATTGACTTCGTATACATACATTTATCAATCATCTTACGGCAGCCCCGAAGTCGATCACACAACGCCTACCATCACGAATGCGGTAGCAGGTGCTGATGGAAAGAGTGTTCGCTTGTATGTCGATTCCTTGCAGGAAGGTCACGTTCATGAGCTGCACAGCGATGGTGTTCGTTCCAAGGCCGGGCTGCCGCTGTTGCACGCGAAGGCCTATTACACGTTGAACTATATTCCCGAGTAAGCATCTCCCGAGTAAGCATCCCGAGTAAGCATCCCGAGTAAGCATCCCGAGTAAGCATCCCGAGTAAATGCTCCTCAACGGTGGTGGTCTTTGGCAAACAAGAGTCACTTTGGCGAGGCAGCGCAAGTCATGGCTCCCTCTTTCTGGAGGCCACGTTTGACTCTTCGTGAGATGTGTCACTGTGGTGAAACCAGGTCAGTTAGACCATTGAATGCAAACGGTTGGGGGGATGCCGTTTATTGACTTGCCCTTGAAGAAGTCGTTGATTCTTTGCTGTTGGTTTCGGGTTGCTCCGGAGTTGGTTGATGCCGAAGTGTTTTGCCGGCTAAGGCTCCCGTCACGTTGCTGTTCCAAATCGCTGGCGTGCCATTGACCAATAAATAACGAATACCTGCCGAATATTGATCCGGGACTTCGAATGTCGCTCGGTCGATCAATTCATTCTGCTGCCAGATCGCGATATCAGCGGCATAACCGGCTCGCAGGTAGCCACGGTTTGGCATTCCCAAAATGTCAGCCGGCAATCCCGTCGCGCTACGAATTGCCTGCGGCAAGGGGATGACGTTTTCGCGAACGGAGTAGTAGCCGATCTTCCGTGGGAACGTACCATAGTTCCGCGGATGAGGGACTTCTTCGCTAGGAATCCTTGCTGACCCGTCCGATGCGGTTGCGACCCATGGGCGTTGCATCACGTATCGTACGTCCGACTCGTCGATTCCATAGTTGACCACCTTGGTGCCATGATCCGCGTTTAGGATCTGAAGGATCAGGTCATACGGATCGATCGAAATTTCGTCAGCGATTTCCTTCAAACGACGACCCGCCCAAGACGTGTTGGGGCGATAACGGGCAATTTGAATTCGCTGGCCTTGATCTGTGGAGGCGAGTTTTCGGCGAATCGCCTGCTCGATTCGGTCGACATCTTGTTCGCTGTTCAATCGTTCTAGCATTTTGGTCGATCCCCCTTCGCGTGCCCAAGCGGGAAGAAAGGTCGCCGACAGAGAGGTGCTTGATGCGATGTAAGGATATTGGTCGGCCGTGACCTCGGCTCCCGCCTCCCTTTCCTTTTCGATTACATCGATGGCAACTCGAACCAGCCCCCACGAGTCTTTTCCGGATGACTTGAAGTGAGAGATATGTACCGGCAGTTTGGCATTGCGGCCGATCTGTAAAGCTTCACCGACGGAATCCAATAAGCTGCTGCCCTCTCCGCGAATGTGACTCACGTAGATGCCACCATGGCGACCGATAACTTTGGCGATTTCGGTCAGTTCATTGGTATCGGCATAGGAGCTTGGAACATAAATCAAACCGGTTGATATTCCCCAAGCGCCGTCCCGCATTGCTTGCCGCGCGAGCGATTTCATCCGCTCTAATTCTTCTGGTGTGGCATCTCTGCGGTCACGTTGGATGACTTTTTCACGTAACCCACCCTGGGGTAACAGGTGGGCAATGTTGACCCCGACACCGTATCGGTCCAATTTTTCATAGTAGTCTGCAACATTGACTGGCCCGCTTCCGCAGTTGCCGGTCACGAGGGTGGTGCAGCCTTGGGTCAGGTAATTTGCGACCAAACGAGTCTCTTTCTTCGTTGCTGGAGTGTCGCTGTGAGAATGTAAGTCAATAAAGCCGGGCGAAATGATTAAGCCCTTGCAGTCGACTCGACGCTTGATCTGCCCTGTTTTGAAGTCTCCCACAGCAACGATTTCATCACCGGCAATTGCCACATCACCAACTTGTGCTGGAAGGCCATCCCCAAGATGCAGCTCGCCATTTTCGAACAGCAAGTCTGCGTCAATTAATTCGTCAGCACGGAGCGAGTTTGGTGCAAGTGCCAGCGTAATGAGCAGCAACCACATGGGCGGCTTGTGCCGTAATGCATTCGTTCGGTATTGGTCCTGCAAGGGATTCTCCTCAGTGAAAGCATTTACTGTAGATGACCCATCGGCGGCAGCGGTTTGATGCTGGGATGGTTTGACGCTGGAATACGGCCTGCTGAAATATTTTTGTGGCTTCGGTTTGCTAAATCGAGACGATGCGTTTCGGGTAAACATTTTAGTGCGACGCGGGCATCGGCCCGATGTAGTCTTTTGCGACAACAATATTGTCGAACCAGATTCGGCTAACATGATTTTTTTGCGCTTTGGTGATGTACAGCAGGACCCACAGAAAGTTCAGGTTCAAGTCTGGGTCGGTGCGCCAACGAAATCCTTCGAAGGGTGTCCCGCCAATTGGGAAGGTGAGAGGTTCTGACTTTCTCTTCGCATCATTCCAGCGGTTGCCGGCGCCGCCTTGCCCGGGCAAGAATTTGTCGAAGATCCACTTTCCGCTTGGAAAGCCCTTGCCGATATGGCTGACCTGATTTCCGTCGATCCAGAGCGCCATCTCGCCGTTCCGATCATCGACATCGTTCATTTGCATCATTAATTCTAAGCAGGTCCATTTGCCGCGTTTGACGGTCAAGCTTGGATCGCGGATAAGACTGTTGCCCCAGGTTTGACCACGAGGTGGACTGCCCCGCATCTCTGACCAGTAGCTGTAGTAGTCCCATGTCCAGTTGTCGCCATGGGGTTCAACGCCCGTACTAAAGCGTTCGTTTCCACGGGGGCGACTTCCCGCGCCCCCTTGTGGCCACTCGGTCGAAGGGTTGTATCCACCGACGTGAAAGAAATGATGAATGGGGGCACAGTTGGGATCGAACTTGACGTAGAACCGGACGTAAAGTTTTTCGTAGCCGGGCTGAATTGGTCGGTAAAGATGGCTGCCCGTTCCTTGCCCACCTACATGCGTCATCAGCAAGGATCGGTCATCGCTGCCGGCTGTGGGTGTGTCAGAGGAAAGTGAAAGGATTTCTGGGTTTTGGATGGACGTCCAGCGTTTGGTGACTGCGGTGATTGTTTGCTCGTTGAAGTTTTCGACGAAAACAACGGCTGGGTGTTTTTCGATCCCTGCATCGCCAGGGTACTCGGTCGCGATTCCATTATCGGCCCAGACGGGCCTAAGGATGCAGACCAGAAAGAACACCGCAGTCATTCCCATTTTCATTGCATCCACCTGATACTTCGACCCAGACAGTTCTCGAACCGAGCGCATTCTGTCGGCCACCTTTTTACGCGGCTCGGGTTCACGTTGCAAGAAAAGCAACGGATCTCCATCGCGAAGAAGCGAATAACGCGATGAATTGAATGGGAGATCGGAAGCGGCAATCTGCGTTGAGCCGGGAGCGACGACCAGCAAAAAAGTATTTGCTGAATCTGAGCCACCATTTTTGGGCGACGATTTCTTCGGGTCGGGCTTTGCAAACGCGGCGGGCTTTGCAAACGCGGCGGGCGCTGTTGGCTGCCGCCCCTTTCGGGGCAGCAGAGGGTGGCTTGATCGCGTTGCGCTTAGCGTCCGCGTTGCAGTCTCGCAGCTTCTTCCTTGTCGAGCTTTCCGTCGCGATTTCGATCAAGCATGTCAAAGAAACGGAGGACAGATTCTGTTCTAGACGGCATGCGTTCCCGCACTTCGTCTTTGGTCAATTCACCGTCGCCGTTTACATCTAGAAGATCGAGAAAAGTAGCTCTTGGCGGTTTAGCTGAAGCGTCCCCATTTGCGTTTGTGCTGTCGGCGACGGTCCGGTTGTTGGGCACGATGTACTCAATATACCCAACGTGCATTTCTTCGAACGTCTGTTCTCCCCAGCGAACTGATCTGGTTGCGTCTGGATTCGATGGGTTGTTGGTGCTGTTGTCATACCAGCCTGTGAAGGTTAGCCGACTGCCCTTCGGGATGAGCTTGGGTTCAGTATATCGGTAGAAGAGTTGCCAATTGAAATCGTAGCGGGGGATATCAAGCAAGACTTCGCTGTCACCATCAACCGTTGTCAATTCGTACCTGCAGGCCGTCCCTCTGAGGTGATGGTGCGGCAAATACCCGATTAGCTGAATATCGCTTGGCACACGGATGGAAGCATCGACTTTGTGGCGTTCGGCTCCTGCGGGGATACTCAAATACGGGTTCGTGATATTCGCTGTTTTTACTTCGTACTTTGGAGGCGAATCGGCAAAAATCAGGCCGATTTTTGTTTTGTCCTCAGTGGCTTCGCCCATCGTGGTGTAGTGCATCTGAAACTTGAGGGTTGAGCCCTTGGGCAGGTACCTCGCATAGCCTGGTGGGTAAACCTGAGTGCTGTTCCCCGGGACATAGATTCCCCAATAATCAATTGCCTCACGTCGTTCGGAGCGATTCGCGTTTGGCGGCAGCACAAATGCCAAGGCGTGGTGCACAACGCGGCGATCACCGGGCACGATCTCGATTGCTTGGATCCATCGATCTTGATCGAGGTCTGTTTCAATGGTGACGGTTTTATAATTGAGAATCCCAGTAGCTTTGATTGGGATCGCCTGTGGAAACTCGAACACGGCGTCTGGCTTGCCGATCATCCAACCATCCACGAAAGAGCGAGGTTCGGGGGCATCGGCGGGGTCGCCTTCTGGTGCATCAGCTTCGACCCAACTCATTAAATCGACTCGTTCGGAATCATCGAGCATTCGCTCATTCGCCCACAGCAGAGCGTGCCGTTCTCGACTAGAAAGTGAGCCCTCTTTTGTTGTTTCCGCCTGCGAGCTCGTCTCGTTGGGAGCAGCGAACCATGGCGGCATCACGCCACGGTCGATCACACTGCGGATCATTCCAGCGTAATCTCTTACTTCTTCATAGTTCGTTAGGGACATCGGAGTGACACCACCATCCTGATGGCATTCAACACAATGTCGCTGCAGAATTCTTGAGATGCGATTGTGGTAAGTTACCTCGGTTGCCCGCGGTTCAGGCCGGTCCGTTTGATAAAACATTTCACAGCCAGGTGATGACGTCGCTTGAATCACCGGCTGGCGATCGTCGAGAACAGCATCGATGGCATCAGCTAAGTAAGTCTCGCGTGGTGCATCGAGGGAATAACCAAAGCCGTATTGGTCATCGACTGCCCCCCGGTAAACAAGGGTGCGATTCTTGTCTAACACGAACACCTCGGTAGTTGTTTTCACATCGAGTGAACGTGTGATCGATTCCTCGTCATCCCGGACATACCGGCCTGTAAAGCCTTTGTTCTTGAGTTCGGTTTGCAGCCTTTCGATCGATTCAGATTCATTCGGATTCAAAAAGACAAAGGAGACACCCCGATCTTGGTAACGCCGTTCGAGATCGACTAAGGTTGGCGCGTATTTTTTGCAAAGTGGGCAACCCGTTCCCGTCATTGCCAGGACAGTCGCCTGATCGCCCGGAAGTTTGCTTAAAGTTCCTTGCTTTCCGTGGATGTCCGTGAATGCGAGGTCAGGTATCGAACGACCCACACCCAATGGTTTCGGCGATAAAACTCGCGGGGCTTGCCGAAGCGGTGACTCGAGGCCGGTTGTCGAGAGTGGGGAAGTCCCGGTTTCTTCAGCCCATCCCGAGCTTGACCACTGCGTCGACATGACGAGCGAAGAAAGGATGTACGCGAACGTTTGAATTGTCCCGTGCAGTCGATTCAATTTTCCTGCTCCTGGCAATAGTTTCATTTTGTGATGTCTAACGAGAATCAATTCGAAGTCAATCGCTCATGTCCGACGAATTCAGCCGAGAACCTATGGTGGGAAAAAAATTCCTGGTGCTGGTTGATGACGCAATTTAGGAATCTGAATGAAATGATACGTGGTGACAGGTCGAAATAAGTCTGAAAAATGCATGTGAATGATGGGGGGTGGTGAAGCCGCCAAATTGAGCGTCCTTCGTGGGCCTGTGTTACCGCATTTGCTTGGGTGGCAAAATGATGTCTGGTTTCTGCGTTTGGATGCTGTGCGGCGGCAGTCAGGTTCACAACAGGCTACCGCCGGAGTGTTGAATGCACGGCGAAACAAATCGGATCAGTGCTCGAGCCTAAACTCTTGACTGTCAAAGAACGGGGTTGTGCGCTCGTCCAAATAGCCACCGTTCGGATTTTAGATACAAGTCCAGTCCGGCATTTTCTAGCGTTGATGACTTGTTGAACTAGAGATCGGTCCATCACGCGGAATGGTGATTCAGGCGAAATTGCGAAAGCTCGCTTAGCGATAATGGAAGTGCCAGAGGCGGTCTTTGCAGACGGGGTCGAGGCGCGGGACACGGATAAATTCAATTTTTTCCGGGCTTCCATCCTCAGGGATCTCAACGGCTGTCAAATGCCCGGCCTCCAAGAACACACCACTGTCGAGATTGAGGGCGCCGTTGTGAACCACCGACTTGAAAACTAGGTCCGGATCCCGCCATGGCGTCGTATCGACTCCGTACGAATGGAGGTAGCAAAGGGGCGTGTGCCCATGAACGACCAATTCTGGAAAGCTTGGTTTTTGGCCGAGAAAATCTCGTGTCCAACACACTGCTTTCGCATCTTCTTGAAGTTGGGCTTCGACGGCAGCGTGGACATTCGTGCTGTGATTATGTTTGCGGCGGATCCCGGAATGGATGAACAGACAGTTGCGTTCTACGTGATGCGTTTTGCAGCGAGTTAAGAGATCAATGTGAGTTTGGGGTAGGTGCCATTGCGAACCTAAGGCGATCTGCGAGAGTCTCTCGAAATGTTGCTGAGGATCATCATGCCGAAAAGCCCAGTATTGGGGGTCTTCGGCATGCTGCAATTCGTAGGACTTAAGCGTTGCCCACGTCTCATTGTCTCTGACCAGGAAGCTGACATCGGCACCCTCAAAGAGTGATTCAGGGAAGGTGGAAAGGTCGAGGTCTGCGCCGATCATTCGCTGCATCGCCAACAACATCAGTTCATGGTTGCCAAGCAACAAAATGACTCTGACTCCACTTTGTTCAAGCTCGTGCAATTGTTGATGCACCCCTCTGGAATCCTCGCCTTTTGAGGAAAGATCCCCGGTGGAAAGGAATGTATCGTTGGGACGCAGTTCGAGAATCTCGAGCAGTCGCGCAAGCGTACGACTGCAGCCATGAATATCGCCGACCGCAATGAAACGACTCATGATCCTCTCACTCCGCTCTGCAATGATTGGGTATTTGCATCCGCCAGCTCACATCATTCGATCATTTAGTTCACCATCGGAGCACAGAACGCAATGGCAAATGTTAATTCGCCAGTCATCTCCGGTAGAATCCCCAGCCAAAATAGTAGCCTTCCCGATAAATCGAACCCGATCAGCGGTTTGACGCTGCGGGGCGGTTCGAATCAGTCTGGTGTGAATTCGTCAGTCAATCAACCGTGCCCAGTTGAGCTAAGAGCCTATCCGAAAACTAGTAGCGGAAGCCGTGAAGGCTTTCGCCCCTCACCGGAAACCGCCGAAATTCTTGACGAATTCCGCTACGACACTTCGCGCTTATCCATGATCGAATGGGTTCTAAGCCCAACAGATCTGGGGCTCAGGCTTTGAAGAAGAAATTTGTGCGGCTGGCCCTGCGAAGAGCGTCTAGTTTTCAACCGCTTCGGTCTGCTTGGGCGTTTCGGCCTCATCTTCCGGTTGTTCCGAATCGGTTTTTGTTTTTTTGGGTGACGCCTTTGTCTTGTTAGCTGCTGCTTCGCTTGTTTTCGCTTTTGTTGGTTTCAGCTCTTCCTGCAAAAACTCGTACGCTTTTTTTAACGCGATTGGATCGGAGGCAGCTTGCATGTGCCCAGCACCCTGAATGGTATACATCTCAGTTCGTACACCAGCCTCCTTTAGCGCGGTGTAACAATTTTCGCTCCACGTCACTGGGACCAGCGTATCGCTCGTTCCATTAAAAAAGAACGTGGGTGGGTCAGCTGAATCGACGAACGCCGTGGAGGAGGCCAAACGAAACTTTTCGGGCTCAGTTTTTAGATTGCCACCCATCCAGTATTCAGCCCAATTTCCTTGATCCGGGAAAAAGCGAAAGTCGGTTGGTGCACCACCGGCGACGCAGCACTGGATTCGCGTATCGATATTCCCATTCTGTTCACAAGGCGCCTCCCCCGTGGTTGCCAAGAGGGAGACCAAATGACCTCCGGCCGAATAGCCGATAGCACCAAGCCTGGTCGTGTCAGCTTTGTATTTCGAGCCGTTTTTGCGGATCCATTTAACGGCTGCACGGCAATCTTCGATCTGTGCCGGGAACTTATGTTTGGGGGCCAAGCGGTAATCGATGGCAAAGCAAACGAATCCCATTCGGGCCAACGCAATCGCATAACCACGTAATTGGATGCGACTGCCCGAGCGCCAAGCACCACCATGCACAACTAGCACGGCAGGGTAGGTTCCCTCGTCTTTGGGCACGAAGGCATCCATTAGTAACTCTCGCTCGCCAACTTGGCTGTAAACGATTTTTTCGCGAACGTCGTATTGAGCCTCGGCTGCCGGTAGTTGGCTGGCAGCGATCAGGCAACCGAAAAAGGCGAGACATCGAATTGGCATTTAAATTCTCCTGTGCAGGGACGGAAAAGCAGTCTACCACTAAATGGGAAACATCCAAGAACGGAGCAGGATGGTTACTGCTTGCAGCCACCAGCACAGGATTCAAATTAGGGCTCAGCTTGGCGGGGTAGCCTCGGCGATTGTCCCCAAGTGTGGGTTTTCTGCCCGGATGTAGTCGTCACACCGCATGCTGATGGAAATCGCGTGGTCTCCAGCGTTGAAATTGATGCGAGAATTATTCAGTAACGTTTCGTCACAATAGGTCGTCAGGTCGAATAAACTGCCGAATGGCGGGATTGAGCCTGGCTTCAGGCCGGTGATTTGCAGAACTTCCTCGGGCGTCGCAAACCGCAGTTTGCGCCAGCCAAACTGTCGCCGCACAGCTCTCCCGGCCAACCGCATGTCTGCCGGTATTACAAATTGAAACATCTCTTTGTCGCATTTGCAGATCAATGCCTTGGCGCCGGTTTGAAGAGCAACTCCTCGGATGCGAGCCGCTTCTTCGCTCGTATAGACAGGTTCATGGTGGGATACTGCGTATTCGATCGACTGTTCGTCTAAGAGCGTTTTGATTTGTTCAAAGACTGTCATCACCAATGCCTTGTGTGAATTGGGGAACGTCCGGAGTGTGTGTTTGCGTTTCAACACCGCCGTTCGATAAAGCTGTGTCCATCGATCAAGCTAGCTCAATCACGAGAATTGAAATCGCTTGCTTGCTTATCAGTGGAAAGCAGCGGGACGGGTGAGTCAGTTTGAATGGTGATTCGGTCATTCGCTGTCTGTAAATCTGGGTCTCTGGCGATTCCGACGATCGTCAAGCTCGATTCTGGCAGGCCTGGACATCAGCCAAAGCTCACTGCGACTTCGCCGATTCGATCAGGGATTGGGCAGCACGAACTCGCCGGTCGAGGTCTAGCTGTCGCAACGCTTCCTGTTGGATGCGGCGTTGCCTGCGATCTAGTTTTCCTGTTACTTCCTCAAACAATCCGCTGGGTGCGTTTTCAAGCGACCAGTCATCACTACGCTGTGTTGCAAACGGGATATCGACGTTACGGCTTGCCTGCAAATTTCCCAGGGGACTGCGGGCCCAAGCGTATCGATAATGGATAGGTTCAGTGACCATCGGACTGCGCAAGACAATCACCTTCGTGTCTTTTTTAGGGCGACCGCGATCATCTTCACCTATGATCAAGTGGCTCGCTTCGGCAGGATGAAATTTGCGGTCTTTGCCGGCGACCGCAAACCCCAGGATTGGACCGCCGTTATCAACTGCTTCTCCCGGTTCATCCAGTCGCAGCAAGATTCGTCCTGGTTCGACGGTCATTTCTTTCACCATCGGCGGTTTCCAGCGAACGTTGTTTGCAAGTCCGTATTGGGTTGCCAGGGCCCATCTGGCGATTCTTTCTCCTGCCGGAATTTTCAATTGCGGGTGATACCATCGGCGCCGCAGGTCGTAAGTGCTTGTGAATCCAATGTTCGCATCACCTGCCTCGTAGAGGTCCAGGAAAGTTTGGTATTGTGCTTCGCGGATGTAGGGGCCGGGATTGGCCATCATTTCGGAGTAATTGTCGAGGGTCTGGATTTCGCCCTCAGTGCATAGCGAGAGGATGCCGAATGGCAGTTGTGGGTCATTAAAAGCGGCTCGCCACGCGGTGATCATTTCTGGGAAGACGTGACGATACATGATCGCGCCTTGCGTTCCGTTGAAGCAGTTGTTGTATCCTTGGTGGAAAATCGCCCCTTTGACCTGCAGCCCTTGGATTGGAGCAATCATGCTGGCGTAGCAGTTTCCTGGACGATTTTGATCCATTGGGGGGCCGGGGCGAAGATCAGTGGGGGCCTGTTCGTTGGCGGGCATTTCCTTGCCTTCTTTTTCGAATCTTGCCACTTTTTGTCGATAGCTTTCGACGCGACTTGCAAGATCCGCTTGGGGATCCCAGTCAGCAACTTTCTGGTCCCATTCCGCGAGCATGTTGCGGACCGATTCAGCATCGATTTTTCGAAGAACGGGGTCGGGGGTCCACGCTTCAACGGTGGTTCCGCCACGCGAAACATCAATGATGCCGATCGGAACTTCTGCCGCCATGTGAATGCGGCGTCCAAAGACGTAGCCGATCGCTGATAATTCACGCGCTACATCGGGTGTGCAGACATCCCAATCGCCTTTGCGGAAGTGACGATTAAACCATCCGCTCCACTCGTGCAAACGGGGGAAACCAGGTTTGTTGTCAGGCCCGTTTGCTGCCGGAACGGTGAGGATGCGAATGCCTGGGTAATTAGCGGAAATGATTTCGAGCTGCCCGTTCTCAATACGGTCCAGCGGAAACTCCATGTTGCTTTGCCCGCCCAGCAACCAGACGTCCCCAATCAAAATGTTTTCGAGCTTTAACGTCTTGTGAGAACCTTGCACGGTGAGGGTGAGCGGTTCGGAGGTCGCCTGCATCGCCGCTAAACGGACTCTCCAGACGCGATTTTCGGCAGTCTTTGCATGCTGCTGCTTGCCACCGAAGGAGACGGTCACGTTTTCTCCGGCATCGGCCCAGCCCCAAATTGCGATCGGCTTGTCGCGTTGCAAAACCATGTTGGATTGAAATGCATTGCTCACGCAGAGATCTTCGCCGATCGCTGGAACGTCAATGACATTCTCGCGTGGCATGCCTTTGCGGTTTTGTTGAGCGTCCGCTGCACCGGTGAAGAACAACAGCCAGGGAATCGTCAGAATGAAAACTCGAAACATTCAAAAGTCCTTGTACGGTACTGCTATCGGCATCATCCCAGCTTGGGGGATGCGGGGGTTCTATTCGGTCGACCTTGCCCGATGGCTCACGCCACCGGCAGCAGGGTTCTAAACCAACAACGGGGGAACCAGCGCGAAGTGGCTTTCGGACGATCGAAATCAGTGTACTGAGATCAAGATGGCGAATTCAACTTGGTGAAATGTGCACGGCTCGGCAACATCATAACTGAAAAGGTATTCGGTAGGATTTGCTGGCCCGCTTTGTTCACGGGTGTCGGTCGGTAACCCACTGCGGGGACCGTGTGCCGGCGATCACTCGCGCTGTTCGGAATGCCGGTAGGTGAGCGTTTATGCCAGAACTTGATCAACCACGTGGCCATGCACGTTGGTGAGTCTTCGTTCCAGCCCATTGTGATAAAACGTCAGACGTTCGTGATTGAGCCCCATCAAATGCAGTAACGTTGCATTGAAGTCGTAAACGGAAGTTTTGTCGACCGCAGCCTTGAATCCAAACTCGTCACTCTCGCCATAGCTAAAACCACGTTTGACTCCGGCTCCGGTCAAAAAGCAGGTAAACGCATTGGGGTTGTGGTCGCGACCGGTTCCATTGGCTTGCAAGAACGGCATGCGGCCAAATTCGGTGGCCCAAACGACAAGCGTATTGTCAAGCAGTCCCCGCTGACGCATATCGGCGATCAAGGCCGCTGTCGGCTGATCCATGATCTCAGCCTGCATCGCATGCGTATTAAGAATGTTGGAATGCGAATCCCAGTTGGTAATGCCATTGCCACCAGATGGATCGCTACCATTAAACAGTTGAACGACCCGCACTCCCTTTTCGATTAATCGGCGGGCCAGGATGCAATTCTTGGCGTATTCGCCACGTAGTTCACTTCCCCCTTCGACGCCGTATGCCTTCAGGGTCGATTCGGTTTCCGCGGACAAGTCCATCACGTCTGGCACAGAGCTTTGCATTTTTCCCGCCAGCTCATAACTCGCGATCCTTCCGGCAAGATTGGCGTCACCGGGATACTTTTGCATATGTTCGGCGTTGAGACGTGCTAGCAGGTCGACAGTTTGACGGTCTGTCTTCGAGCTGATACCGCTGGGGCGTCGCAGATTATTGGGCGGGGATTTGGCATTGAAGTCTGTTCCCTGGAAGGCCGCGGGCAGAAATCCGTTACCGAAGTTGTTCTTTCCACTCCTCGCCAGGCCTCGCGGATCGTTGATTGCGACAAAGGCCGGCAGTTCTTGGTTCTCCGTGCCAAGTGCGTAGGTGACCCAAGCACCGAATGAAGGAAACCCTTCCATCGTGAATCCGGTGTTCATGAAGTTCTCACCCTGCGGGTGAGCACTCGTTTCGGTCGAGAGTGAATGAAAGAAACAAAAGTCGTCCACTTGATTCGCTAAGTTTGGTAACAGATCCGAGACCATCTTGCCGGTCTCACCCCGTGGTTTGAAGTCCCAGAAGGGTTTGGCAATGTCGCCGGTTGGCCCCTCGAATGTGACGGCAGGAATGCCAGGCGGCTTTTGCCCGTGCAGTTTGGTCAGCGCTGGCTTGTAGTCAAAGGTATCCACGTGGCTGACGGCACCGGGACAATAAATTACGAGGACCTGTTGCGCGGCTGCCTGAAAAGGAGCTTTTCTTGCTGCATAAGGTTGATTCGGATCGATCTCTGGGCGGATCGGGGATTCCCCGCTTACCGTAGCGGGATCCTCGGCCAGCAGTCCTTCCGTGTTCAGCAAGCTTGCCAATCCAAGTCCCGCTGCCGACAGGCCAGCGGTGCCGAGAAATCCGCGTCGATCTAGCAGGCGACGCCCATGAAGTGAAAGCTTTTCTAAGCTCATCGTTTTGTTCCTCTCGATTTTCATCCGAAGCAGGTGTCGCCGTGAGAACGCGAGACCGAGCTGCGAGATGAGTACCCGTCGTTGTTTGCGTTAGGTGTGGAAACTTAAGGCAGGAAGGAGAATTCGTTGGTGTTGATGATTGCACGACAAACCGTTGCCAAGTCTCCCGATTCGGCGATCGCCACGCATGCGTCGCGTTCAGTGGGAGTGGGGTGACGCCCAAGGAGTAAGGCGAAACAGCGATCCACCGACGCGGAATCGTCTTCTTCGGTTTCGCGTCTTACGCGATCTGCAATTAACTTGGATTGTTCGATGACAAAATCGCTGTTCATCAAGTTCAATGCTTGCAGGGGCGTTGTCGACACGGGTCGCTTGGCTCGTACTTGGCCGCAATCGGGGAAGTCGAATGCTGTGAAAATCTGGTCATCCACACGTCGCATCCGTTCTTGGTAAATCATTCGTCGCCATGTCTTTGGGCCGTGATTATCCGTCACTTCCCATTGTGAATAGCGTTTCTTGACATTGTGAATGCGATAGCTGCGACCTCCGATGGTATCGTCGAGAGATTGCGAGGCTTGTAGGATTGAATCGCGAATAACCTCTGCTTCGACTCGTTTGGGCGGGAAACGCCATAGCAGCGAAGACCCAGCATCGACAGCCAGGCCCGCTTTTTTGGGTTGGCTCGCTTGGCGAAATGCATCGGACATCACCAGCAATCGGATGATGTGTTTCATGGACCAGGGCTGTGGCGGATCTTGGTTGCTCGCAGTGATCGATTGATTCTCACTTGAATTCTGGCCACGTCTTGAATTCGTGGTCTCTTGCGACAAGGGGGCAACCAATTCAGCAGCCAGCCAGTCGAGCAATTCGGGATGGGTTGCTGGGGCACCGGCGGCGCCAAAATCACTGGTCGTTGTGACGATGCCCCGACCGAACACGTGGTGCCAGATTCGGTTCGCGGCAACCCGAGCGGTGAGCGGGTTGGACGGCTCGGTGAGCCACTCGGCAAACGCAACCCGCCGTTTGCGGCCTGACGCATAAGGGGCAATTTTAAGATCGCCCGCGAGTTCCTTGAGCCCAGCGGGAAAGACTTCATCGCGAGGGTTTTCTGGGCTGCCGCGTCCAAGGATGTGCGTCTTGACTGGTTGGGTGAACCGCGCGACGAAGCTGGGTGTCGGGCCTTGTTCGTTCGTTGTCGTTATCAGTTCTTGCAAATCCTCCATCAGGGTGACGCGTGAAGGATGCTGTTTGTTCAAGCCCGCGAAATCCATCGTCGACGCCACTTGGTTCCAAGGCCCATCCACGTCCGGTGAATCGTCGCCCTGTGAGTCAATGCTCTGTACCTCGACGCGGTAGCCACCGAAGTTGAATTTG
>JARGNK010000176.1 GCA_029213145.1 Rubripirellula sp.
GAGTACACAGATCCCGCTCTATTACTATGTCGCGGAGGAATCTCGATTTCAAGATTTCCTCAACAGCTGGCTGGTCTTAAAAAAATCGAATGGAACCATCGATCAACTGTTCGACTACTGGATCCTGGGACGTGATTCCAGCCCCAAGCCACCTCGATGGTGCATTGCTCGTGATATCTTGAATTGGATCGATTGATGTTCTGCCGCAAAACACTTCCACACGATGTTTGGACACCAAGCTTAAGAATCAGATCAGGAGAAGCAAGAGCTTCGCTTTTTCCACCGAACCTGCTAGCAGATTCAACCGCAAACATTCGGTTGGGCAACGCTGATTGACCGGTCATTTAAGCCTGCCGTTCAAAGCAGAGGGTGTGTAGCACGGTTATCAATGCACGCACAAACCTAACCTGATCGGGAACGAGAGAATTCATGCACTGCCTTGGCTGCCCTTCTCATTTCGCTATAGCGTTTGTTCTGAGCTTGGCAAGCTTGGCAACCTGCCAAGCCCAGCCGAACAACAACGCATTGACTGATCGCAAAACAGAGCGTGCTAACCTTGCCAGTCTTTCCAAGGCACTGTGGCTTTATCAAGACGAGCATGGGCACTACCCCAGCCGAGTGAGTCGATCCCCAGGAGGTGACGCGCTTCTCAGTTGGCGCGTCGCTTTATTACCCTATCTCGGACACTCCGAATTGCATCAAAAATTCCGTCTCTATGAATCCTGGAATAGTAAACACAATCGCAAACTGATCGCATTAATGCCATCTGTGTTCAAGGTTGCCGACATCGTGCCAGCAGCAGGCGGGCAAAATTCATTGGTGGGATTGACCCACGCGGTTGTCCCAGTGATGGATGGGACAATTTGGAAAATCGGTGACGACTAAAAGCGAACGATCCACGACCTTCCCAATGGAACCGCAGGCACGCTCGCAGTTTTTACAGCTCCCGATCCATCTGCCGTTGCATGGACGAAACCAGAAGATCGGAAACTAAACCGCAAATCGCTCCACCAGGACCTATTTGGCGATCGGCAACAGTGCCTCTTCACTCGATTCGATGGAAGCGTCTCACTTCTCAAACGCACTCAATCGAACCAGATCCTTTTACGACTTCTGAAAACAGCCAATGAAGACGCAATTCCGGCTCACAATGCAAAGCCATCGGTGACCAAGAATACGACCGATGCAATTCTGCAAAAACTCCTGGTAGACAAACCAACGTTGCAGTCGCTCTCACTCGAGAACACAACAGTCACGGATACCGACCTACACCTTCTCAAGGGACTACCTTCGCTTAAGAATATTGACTTGAATGCAGCGCAAGCGACCGACATTGGAATGATCCACATTGGCAAGTTAATCACCCTGGAAACACTTGACCTTAGTGATACACCGGTGACTGATGCAGGACTCGCGCACCTCGCAAATTTGACGAATTTGAAGTCATTGCTTCTGGATGGATCGCGGATCTCCAACAAAGGCCTGCGGCACCTCAAAAGACTCACTAACTTAGAGACGCTGTCGCTTTCCGGTCCCGCTATTTCAGATCAAGGGCTCATCCATTTGAAGGATTTGACCAAGCTAAAAACACTTAGACTTAGCGGCACGGACGTAGAAGATGCTGGCTTGGAGACTCTCAGCACACTCGTCAATTTAGAAATTCTGGGGCTTACCAGAACCCGCATTACGGGTCCAGGACTCGCACATCTTCGCGACATGACAAAGCTCAAGTCACTCTTCCTGGAAGCTACTGAGATTGATGACACCAGCGTAGTTCACCTGAGTGCTTTAGAGAACCTGAAGTACCTGGATCTGCACCACACTTACATTTCCGAAGAAGGTGTTAAGCAACTTCAATCGGCGTTATCAGAAGATTTTTGGGTTTACTCTCAGCCGTTCGAACCCGACGAATCATCAACCTACAGCTTCACTGCTGGCCGGTACAATAGCTTCGTGATTTGCCAAGGCAACTGGAAACTCTACGCGCCCCTACACAAAGCCGAGTCTCTTTTCGATCTGTCCCAGGACCGACTGGAGCGTCATGACCAATCGCATGATCGACCGCTAAAAGTCATCGAACTGCTAGAGCTCCTGCGACGGCATTTGACAAACGCTCCAAAACAATCAGACGCAGAAAAAGCCTGGCTTCAACATTACGAAGCAAGGATCGGAGCCGAATCCGCCGATCCGGTCCCGAATAGGTAGGGAGCCCGCGCAGCGAGGCAACCAGCTAGCCACAAATCGCCCTGTCACACACCAGCGAATACCCCGGCCGATTGAGGGTTTGGTGACTCCACGCCACTGATCAACTACACTGGTTAGGTCGCGACAAACTAGACAACTATCCCATCGACTGCCCCAGAGACGATTGCAACAGCCTGCAGGAACTCTGTGCAAAATTGGGTTAGGGCAAATGGGTTCTGGTTGCTCGTCAGATTGAGCGCGGTCTACTCCAATCCAAGTGTTCTTTTCGACCATGGCAAGATCCTGCCCAGCCGTTGGAATCGATCTAGGGACAAGTCATTCGACGGTTGCCTATCTCGACTCAAATCAACGACCTGAAACCCTGCGCAGCGTCGAAGGTGGCCTGACCACACCAAGCGTCGTCTTTCTCGACCGCTCGGGACCGCTTGTAGGCGCGGAAGCCCTAGAGGCCGGTCGCGATGACCCTGAGCGGATGATGCAGATTGGCAGACGAGAAATAGCAAACGAGCGAAATAACGACTCACCCCCTGGCCACCCCATTCCACCGGAAGTCTGCCAAGCCTTGGTGTTATCCAAACTCAAAGCCGACGCAGAACCAACCTTAGGCAAGCTTGACACAGCGGTCGTTACGGTGCCGGCGTCCTTCACTGAACCATGCCGCAGGGCAACCAAGGTAGCCGGCAAATTAGCTGGCCTAGAAACCGTAGAGATTATCAATGAACCAATTGCGGCAGCGCTTTGCTACGGATTTCGCAAACGACTCAGTTCAGCTGACCAGATCGATCAAGAACCAGAACGCGTCCTTGTTTACGACCTAGGTGGTGGCACGTTCGACGCATCCCTTATCGAGATCACAGGAGACAAATACTGCACGATCGCCACAAATGGCGACACCCAACTCGGTGGACTCGACTGGGACCTCAGGATTGTCGATTACCTCGCAGAACATTGGATTGCCGAATTCGGCACCGATCTACGCACCGATCCGTTGGCGGAACAGGTCCTGATTCGCAAAGCAATGCAAGCTAAACAAGCCTTGTCAAAGCGACATTCCGTTGAGATTCCGTTTGCACATAATGGCCAGCGAATCGAACCAGAACTGACCCGACTGCAGTTGCAGAAAATGACCAAGGACTTGGTCAATCGAACCATGACGATCGCCCAAGATGTACTTGACGAGGCAATGTATGACTGGAGCGATCTGTCACGGGTGCTCATGATAGGCGGCTCAACACGAATGCCCGTCATTGGCGAACGAATGTCACAATGGTCGGGAATCGAATGCGACCATTCATTGCCGGGTGATGAGGCTGTCGCGCATGGCGCTGCAATCTACGCCGCGATTCGCTTCCAAAATAAAGACAGCTTATTCTCCGACTACTCAGTCAAAGATGTCAATTCGTTTGATCTCAGCGTGCTGGCAAAGAACATAAAATCGGGGCAGGCTCAACGGCAAGTCATTATCCCCCGAAGCACAACCTTACCTGCCAGCCGATCTGTTCGATTTCGAACTGACAAAGACCATCAGTCGAACCTTAAGGTCGAAATCATCGAAGGCGGGAGTGACCAAGGCGAGAATGCGATCAAAATCGGCAAAGGGATTGTGGAAGACCTACCCAAGGACGTTCCAAAAGGAACCACAGTCGACTTTCGTTTCAACTACGCACTTGACGGCGGCTTGAGTCTTTCTGCAACACTGCCAGGATTGAATCACTCCATCAAAACGAAACTGGTCCCTGCCAACGGCATGTCCGATGAAACCTTCAGACGATGGAAACTAAAAATTAATGCCGGAGAAATCCATCAGCCAAACCGCACGAATGCTGAAACTGCAACTCCTGGCACCCCGGCAAAATCCATCTTAAAGCCACCGCCACCAAATCCGGCGATCCAACCACCGGCCAATACGGCAAACCGTACAGTAGGCAAGCCAACAAGCCACACAAAGTCACGGACTGGGACCGAACGAAAGCTACGACGCATCACCACAAGACGCGACATCGTGACAGACACGTCCAATCCAAAACCGATAAAAAAACTCGTTCGCAAATCCGACAAGCCGAAAGTTGCAAAGCCACCGGGTGATTGGACAAATCGCCGCGAACCGTTTGGAAAAGGAGAGAAGGATAATGCCTGAAAAAATCACCGTTTCCAATGGCCGTGAGGTATATCGCATCGATCCCGCTGACTTGGACGATGCAACGCGGGACGGTTTCTATCGGCCGATCGAACACGGGCAAACGCTCGTGGGCAAAGACAACCTGGTTTTCGAGATCCCGATCAAGGACCTACCCTCGGCAAAGCAAAATGGCTTACAGGATTTACTATTCGCCGAACGAAAAGCACGGCATCGCATTCAGGCCGGCGAACCGCCTGCAAGCCCGAGCCAAGCCCCAGTCACCAGCCCACCTCTGACCCCGATTGCAAAGGCTACCAATCCCAGTTCACCTTCTTCCACACTCCTGCTAGCGGAACTCAGTCAAGCGGAACTCGAAGAACAAGAACGCCGAGAACAAGACGAACAAGAACTCGAAGAGACGACGGGATGGCGATGGTACGCCGTTTGGCTAAGACAAAAATTTGAAGAGCGGCGGGTCGTCTTCACTCGACATGCCCGCGGAACAGCGATCAGTGCACTTGTACACGTCGCTCTGATCTTAATTCTGGCTAGCCTGATTCTACAAACGAACGATGAGCCAAAGGGCTTGGTCCTTAGCTCTGCACCTACCTCCGATAGCCTCATTGAAGAGGTAATCATTGAACCCACGCCGCTTGAGATTTCCGAACCGACTGAAAGCACCGAAGCAGAAGCTCCGGCCGAAGCAGAAGTCGTGAAAGAAGAGACGGCTGCCTTGCCGGACTTCACGGGTGCAATCAGTGGCGACGCCATCAAGCCACCATCGAGGCCAAACGCTTCCGGAGCCGGCCAAGCACGTCCAATGAAGCGGGCTAGTTTCTTCGGAAAACGTGTCTCCGCAGTTGACTATGTCTTCGTCATCGACAACTCAAATAGCATGGGCGGGGGACGATTTGAAACAGCTCTGAATGAGCTCATGATTGCCGTTAGTCAACTCACAGCCAGACAGCGGTTCTACGTGCTCTTTTACAGCGACACCGCCTACCCAATGTTCCACCCTAAACCAGCCCAAAAACTTGTCCAAGCAACACCCAAGAACAAGGAGCTGTTGAGGTATTGGCTGGAAACTGTGCAACTATGCTTGAAAACAAATGGCAAAGAAGCGATCGCGGCCGCATTCGCCCTACAGCCTGATGTCATCTTTGTGCTTGGTGATGGTGCATTCACCGATGGTGCATCAAACTACTTTGCCGCAAGACCACAGAAGAAAATACCGTTGCATACCCTCGGCATGGAAGTAAAACCAAAAGATGCCATCTTGTTCGAGAAACTGGCAAAGGCGCACGGCGGCACGTACAAAGATGTTGGTGTCGCAGCTGGTGCAAAAGAAATGTCCAAAAAAATCCCCCGCCCTCGTAATTCAGCCAAGGGCCCTGTCTGGGGCTTGACACTCAAACCCAAGCCCAATCTTAAATAAAGTAATCGTCTACAGGCTGACCTGACATTCACAAGCTTGTTCTCCTAATACGCTCAGCGGTCAGGTCACCGAACGCCGCGACTTTTTTGTCCCCAATTCTACGCTGGATATCCATGGCATGACGCACATTGGCCAATGCCCTCGCTGCCATGTCTCTTACGAATTGACTGAAGATGATGTTGGTCACCTCGTCACATGTGAGTGTGGCGTGCCCCTATTTTGCTGTCATATCAACTCGACAGGCATGTTTGATGTGGTGTGCGAACAGTGCCAGGAATCCTACGAAATACCTGGCGCGGATGCGGGATCCGCCGTCGAGTGCGAATGCGGTCATCGCTTCACCGCTCCTACCATCCTGCTGCGACAACCGGTGCATTCCCACCAAGGAACAGCAATACAAAACGATGAACAGGCCCAAGCAAATCGATCCGCCGCCCAAACGCGAACGACTCTGCAACCACCGCCCCCAAAGACGCCACCGGTCACTAATGCAAAGGAAAAGCGAAGCGCGCCTGAGCAGGCAGCCACCCTGGCAATCGACACCTCAGAGCAAACCAATCACGCTAAGGAGAAACAGTCCGAACCGCTGGCTTCAAAGAGCCGCAAAAAAGATCCACTGCCATTAATCGGTCTCGCAGCGGTCGTAATCCTGTTGGTCGTCGCCGTCGCGATGTTTGCTCGGCAACACCTTTTTACAGAATCGCCGGCCAAGTCGGCAAATCCAACGACGGAGTCAACAGCAGACACACCACAACCACCTCCGGCTAGTGAATCAGATTTGCCGACCGCAATCACCAACGAGGATTTACAGGCTTTGAGCGGCGCTTCTACGTCCGAGATCACAGTTCCGTTGATCGAAGTTTCGCTCCCTGAAACTGCACCGATCCCCGAGGAATCTGCGCAGGAAAAGGCTGGAGCTCGCAATGCGTTTCCAATACCACCAGCGCCGTTGTATGCACTCCCCAAGCAACAGACGCCGCGGCCTCGGGTTCCCATTTCCACAGATCGACAACCCTACATGACACTTCGCTCGGGTGTTGAGGATGCTTTCGATGCGTACGAGGAGACCCAAGAACTGCTGGCAACCGCCGAGAAAACGAAATCGGATACAGACCGTGCGGCTTACAGACAATCAATGGGTCGCACACTCGCACTTCTACAACACGTTCATGGTTTGGCAACGGAGGCGAAGGACACTGAACAGGTCAACAGCCTGCGATACCTCTTGGCCTATATGTACTTCACCGCTGGACATCTGCCCGAAGCCATCATTATGGGACAAGCCGTTGCCCGATGGGGCAAGCTTGACGACCCATCCACCCGAGAGGCCGCGATGATTGCATTGGCCGCCACTCAAGAAGCAAACGATACGCAATGGGGTATTAAAGACCATGTAGGTGAATTAAGCATGATGCAATCCATTGCTGAAATCATTGCGGATCGCTGGCCAAAGGACGACCAATTAGATTTGATCTGGATGAACCTCGGATTTCTCTACGAGGCTTATAATCTCCCAGCACAGGCAGTCGAAATCTATGCTCGGCTGCCCGCCAAATCAAATCAATATGCTGACGCCCAAATCGCATCAGGCATGGCCGTTTGGCAAATGGCACGCCGTCGAGCAATCAACGAAACGACATCGGCCAAACAAGATTCACTGCAACAGGCTCAGCAAATGCTGAAACGAGGCTTACGAGCGGCCGAGAAATCTGAAGCACCACTTGATGAGCGGATCCTCGAAGTGCGACTTGCGCTCGCTCAAATTGCGCTCCTGAAAAACCAGCCCGAAGAAGCAAAAGATGCGCTCACAGCGAATGGCAAACCAATCATCGATCAGATTTGTTTAGCCGATGCACCGAAAAAGAAGGGACGCATCGCGGTCAGCGAGTACACCGCCAGACAAATTTTTGATGCACTGTATTACGCGCACCTTCAACTCGGAGATTCAGCAGCCGCAAATCAGACGCTCGAGCAACTTGTCACGACGATCGACTCGGCTGAGATAGACCTGGAGGCCAGGTTAGTATCGACCGTAAAACAAGCTGCTGATCGCCTAAAAGCAAAACCAACCGTTACAGCCCAGGACATTGAACGGTTTGCTGAAATCGCCCAACCCATTGTGGATGAAGAAGAACGTTTCCCGACGGAAAATCTACTCTGGCTGGGTGAAACCTGGGGACGCCTTTCCGAACAAACCAAAGATCGCAACACGATCAATCAGTGTGCCGCACAGGGCGCCACGATTTACGAAATCGCAATGTCCCGGACCGACTTCCCGCCAGGATCCATGCAATCCGCTCAGCTTCGACGGATTGAACTCCTCCGCAAATCTGGGAATCTTGCTGAAGCGATTCAGACGATTGAGGAGGTATTGGCCAAAACCCCAAATATCTTCACCCTGCAAATAGCAGCTGCTCAAACGCTACAAGATCTAGGAGTCGCATCGGGGCAACTATCGGACATACAAGCCGCGATCGATGGGCCAACTGGATTTTCATCAATCTGGGGATGGGGGAAACTTGTCAGTACCCTTTACGCCACTCGTTGGTCGGCTGCTGGTACCGAGGCCCATGCCAACCAACTTTTGTTAGCACAATTCAACTTGGCACAATGCCAGATGCTCGTCGCGAAACAAAGCACGGACGTCACGACTCGTCGAATTCAGCTCACCGAAATCGAACGTTATTTACAAAGAATTTTGGCGACAATGGATGATTCAAATCCCTGGGAAGTAAAGTTCCAAGAACTCTCAGCCCTAGTAAAGAAACAGAGATGACTCGTAACGAGTCGCTGGTGTATCACCCTGCGGACACTCCACTGAATTCGGTTCCTAGCGAAGCACACGCTTAATTGACGTTCATCATCGACTCCATGCTCAATAGATCATGCTCAATAGATGCTGTACGTCGCCATACTTAACGCCCCAGCGATTTCGATCTTTCAGCGTTAAATCGCTTAAACTCTTCAACCATCGCATCGATGACCCATTGATCGGTCGCACTATCACGATCGACCAATAAGATCGAAAAATTGTTGGCCATCACTTCTTCAGGGTGAAAAATAACGCGACTATTGCGGCCAATCTGGCGAAGATAGTCTGGCGTATTCAACGGGTGCATCACAGGTTTCCCATCCTTCAACCTGGCAACGAACTGATTCTCACCCGCCGACTCGACCTCCATCAGCCTGACTTCTAAATTTGAGAAAATTGTCATCCCGGAATCGTCAACAAAACTTTGACTCGCGAATAACGCTGGGGAAAGCGTCGACACTTTTTCGTCTGCAAGTTGCACATCAATCACATGCTTGATTTCTGGCGCGTCGGGATTCGTCACTTTCCGGTCCGCTAATTCGCCTGGCAACACGATTGGTCGCGTGGGTCTAAAACCGATCCGTGCATACAGCCTGTCTCGCAATTCAGGATAATTCCGACTTAGTACATGGAATAACTCGTGAGCAATCAATCGATCCTTCTGCGATCGCCGTCCGACCGGCAAGACAATCACTTTACCGCGCGTGTAGGCAGCGCCTGATTCTTCATTCCCTGTGGTCCGTATCAACAAAATTGGACCGAGTGACAATCCTTGGATCAACTTCAGGGATTCGCTAAGGGATTCTATGGCGATTTCGAATTCTTGCCGCGCTTCCTGATCCCATGCTAGGACTTCTCCGCTCACAAAATCCAAGAAGGCTTTCTCGCCCGGATCCTCCTTCTGCTGCGTTCGCACTTGTCGATCAAACACACTTAATTGGCGAATGAATTCGTCTGATCTTCCAAGTGCTTCGCGGCCCTGCTGCAGCGTCGCAAATTCAAACACAAACGATCCCGCTTGAACACGATCTGCCCGGGATTCAACGTCCTGCGCAGAGCCTACCGGCGACACAGCGTTCACCACCAAAAACAGTGCGGTTCCGATCAATCTGTACATGCTGATCTTTCGAAGAGACTAATGGCTATCCACACCCACCCACGAAACGAGTGAGACCCATGCGATGAAAATATCATACACGAGGCAGCTACCAGACAGATAAACAGGGGCTAACACGGCAGAATCGGCAAAAACCAACGCCGAAAAAACATTACCGGACCACCATCGAGACAGGTGTAATCACTGACTTTCTTGCCGACGCTTCGGCCTGGCGAATCAATTGAGGTATGATGCAACCCAAAATCAACTGCCCCTCAGAGGTTCTTGTCATGTCAGAAGCATCACTCGAAGAAGTGATTCAGGCAACGCTTGCTGATTACCGATTAACACGTGGTGAAAAACGAATCATCACAAAACTGGTTGATCGCATCTCGCATGATGATCACCAACTAGCTTATGTCCAAAACTACGCGTTTAAATTAATCCGCAATGAATTGACCGAAGCCCGAACATTAGAAGCCATCGACTGGTTGGAAGATGTCGTCAAAGCATTGCGACCGAATCCCGAGAAAGTCGCTAGCAAAGGTGATTCAGAAGCTTACTTCAGCCCCGAAGACGCTTGCGTCCGTCGCATCATCCGACTGTTTGATTCAGCCAAAGAGTCCGTTGATGTATGTGTCTTCACGATCACAGACAACCGCATCAGTGATGCGATTCTTGCTGCCCACCGCCGCAACATTGCAATCCGAATCATCTCCGATAACGATAAATCAGCTGACCTCGGTTCTGACGTGGACCAACTCGAGCGAAAAGGGATTCCCGTTCGAGTGGACCGAACTGAGTACCACATGCATCACAAGTACGCCATCTTTGATCGCGAGCATTTGCTCACTGGAAGCTACAATTGGACACGGAGTGCAGCAGCAAACAATGAAGAAAATTTCATTGTCACAAGCGACGACGGCTTACTTCGCGCGTTCCGACGCTCCTTCGAACAATTGTGGAAACGGCTTGGTTAGCTCGAATTGGAATCAGTCTTCAATCCAGCTGACAGCTTTTTGAAATCACAACCGAGTCTGATCAGTCCAATACGCCATGCAAACAAAACGCCACCGAGAACCCTGGGGTAGTCTCCGATGAAACATCGGACAAACTCGCCTGACCGTGCCGATCACGTGAGGAGGGGACGTGCCTGATTCTCGTCAGCATCCCGAAATTCGCAACTGGCAACTGGCCCAGCATTTTCACGATTGCCTGGCTGCGCAAACCGACTGGACGCGTGCGATTAATCTCACGGCGCAATCTGATCTTACGACGCTTCCTCTGTCCGCAGCAGAACAGGAACAGCTTGGACGAGATGGACAACTGCCTCTGCTCGATGCAGATGCAATCGACCTGGCAAAACGGGTCTCACTTTCTGGTGACGAAATGTCACTCGTTCTCGGCAGTCTCTTTCTGGCGGGAACCCTTCCATCCAACGAAGAGCAAAAAGAGAAGCAATTCTTCGCTCCACTCTTGGAAATCCCAGTCGAACTTCGCAAGGATGGTAACGAGGTATTACTGATCCCCGAGGAAATCGAATTTACAGTCAACTATAGCTTGGTAAGTGAATTACTGACTGGCGATCCCGACGATCTACAGGACCGATTATCAGAACTCTCTGAGTGCGTGCCAGATTTTCCAATTGATGCGACCGAATTTTCAAACTTTTGGGAACGGTTCCGTTTGATCGCTCCCGAAATCGCAGTCAGCAGTCAACTTCCCGAGCGACGGCGAACAAAAGCGGGCAGCACTCGACTGAATGCTGCGGATCCCCTTCGATCAGAAAAACAGGCGACGCTCTCAAGCAATTTAACCGCGAACGAACCCGACCAAATTGAAATGGTCGATTTCTATCTGCCACGCATTCCTAAGGAGAATGCGTTTCGAATCCTGCCTGCCACGGCAGTTCTCTATGGACCGAAAGTGGGAAGGACGATGTCCGCACTTAGTGAACTTCGTGCGATGACCAACATGCCTCTCTCGCGAACAGCGTTCGGTGCTCTCTTTGACCCGAGCACCGCAAAAACGCCCTTGCGAGCCGAACCACAGCGTAATTCTCTAGGTGAGGCGCAACCGCTGCCACTTTCGCCTGCTCAGGAAGCCATCGTTGACAGTGCCCGCGAGGCCCCATTGACGGTCGTGACAGGACCTCCGGGAACAGGCAAGTCCTACACAATCACGGCAATCATTCTTGATGCGATATTACGCGGCGAGACGGTACTTTTAGCATCGCAAATGGACAAAGCGGTTGAGGTTGTGGCGGATCAAGTCGAATCCAAAGCGGGTCCACTGGCAATCGCTCGATCTGGTGGTCGATCTGCCCAACGCCGACTTGCCAAAAAGATTTCAAACTTAACTGGACCACGGGGCGGCAACCCCACCATCCCTAACGCCAGCATCGAACAACACGAACAACGACAACGGGAACTACTTCAACAGGCACAAGGATTGGAGCAAGAACTCCGACGCATCATCGAAGCAGAACAGCGGTGGAGTGAACTGCACCAATCCAGTGATCGTTCACGCCCCCTACAGAGAACCCCAGTGATGGAGGTTTCAGATCGGCATGTCCGCAAAGCAGAACGTTTATGGCAGCAAGCCCAATCACGAATCAATGAGAACCGAGGGACAATCCAACGATGGCTGGCTCGCTGGGAGATCTCCCGTGCAAGTCGACTCTTGAAACTACCAAACGCCGGAGAGGTTTCCTCCGAAGATCTAGAATCCCTGCTCGACTTTCATTTGCTGAATGTCGAAATGCACGACATCGAACAATCGTTACCCACCGCCTCACCAGCTGATCAAGCCTGGGGATCCTTGGTCAAAATCGAGCAACAGATCCGCCAATCAGTCATTGAATCGCTCCAACTCACCCGACAAGCAAGCATCAACACACTGATCTCTGACCCAGAGAATCGAACGGCGTTGCGAGATTTGTCCCTGCTACTGCGACGCCGCAAAGAAGACATTAAAATCCGGCTTCAAGAATCGCTTACCGCCGAATTGCTACTCGACGCGTTTCCCGCCTGGGCCTGCACAAGTCGTGCTTTATGCGAAATCTTACCCGCAACTCCCGGCTTGTTCGACCTGGTGATCATCGACGAGGCATCACAATGTGATCTCGCGTTTGCTTCGGTCGCCCTCATGCGCGGTCGGCGTGCTGTCGTCGTCGGCGATCCAGACCAATTGCGTCATGTTTGCTTTCTTAGCCGTGCCAGAGAGCAAGCCTCATTTGTGCGGAATGAGATTCCAGCTAGCATGCAGCAGCGATTTCACTATCGTCGCAGCTTGTATGATGCGGCATCCGACATGGTCGACGCTAAGCATTTCTTTCGACTCGATGAACATTTTCGATCACATCCACAAATCATCGAATTCTCAAACCGAAAATTCTATGACAGGTCACTGAACATCATGACGGAACGACCGTCAAAGGAGCCACAAGCCGCGATCCAAATCGAGCTCGTTCATGGCCAACGGGAACCCGAATCAAGTATCAATGCCGCCGAAATCGAACGGGTTCTCGCAACATTCAAATCGCTAATCGCGTCGGGCCGACAGGGTAGCGTTGGAATCGTAAGTCCTTTTCGGGATCAGGCAGATGCGCTGAAAGACCGGTTCATCCAGGATCTGTCGGCGGAGATCCTTGCGAAACATGCCGTGGTGGTCGGAACAGCTCATTCACTGCAGGGGGATGAAAAAGATATCGTGATTTTGTCAACATCGATCGATAAGGATTCCCATCCTGCCTCACTGCGATTTCTAGAGTCACCTAACCTGTTCAACGTCGCGATCACAAGAGCCCGGAAGGAGCTTGTCGTCGTAACTTCGATGAACACCGATGAGTTACCTCCTGGATTGTTCCGCGAATTTTTGGTTCACGCCGAAAAACCATGGTCACCGAACCACAACCCGAGCGAAACCAATTGCGAAATGGAGCAAACCATCTCGGCTGAGCTGCAAGCAAATGAACTGCAGTACTGGACGGGCTTCCAAGCGGCCGGCACCCGAATCGACGTTGCTCTGGCTGACCAACAAAAGCTGCTCGCAGTCATTTGCGATCGCAGCGAGCCGAAAGATTGGGAGACGACTCTGGAAGCCCAACGCCGATTGGTGCGGGCTGGATGGCCCGTTGCACGAATCCCGCATCGATCCGTCGAAAAACACTGGGAAGCATGCCGATCGAATCTCATTCGTCACCTTCGACAAACTTCACCATGAACCTTGAGCTCAAAAATCCGTACTCGCCACCAACAACAACTCCAAACCCCATACCACGCCGTTCGACGAAGAGGTCAATTCTTTTACCCACGTCCCTGGTTACCTTGTTAACCATTGCGTACCTAACCTTCACAATTTTCTGCCTAAGCTCCGGGGGAATCGACCAACAAGCTGGCATGATGCTGCTATTGAATGCACCGACATTGTTTCTCTGGATTGGGCTATTGCTTTGCTCAAATACGTTCAGCACCTTGATCGGTTACACGACTGCAGGGGTTCAAGGCCTGATCCTGTTCGGCATGCTGATACGCGAGATTGGTGAGCCAACCAACGTGCTCCTGATCAATGGAATCATTCTTGTTTCCCAAGGCCTGATTGCGGGGATCTGTCACTGGCTGCATCGTCGGGCCAATCCCAATCCAACCGCTTGACCCGTGGCCCCCCATCGATCCGGCGCAAATTCGCCTCACACCTCCAATCACCTCGCCAACGACTGA
>JARGNK010000177.1 GCA_029213145.1 Rubripirellula sp.
CGACCCGCTACCGGTTCCCCTATCCAACGGTGAAAGAAATCATCACGAACAGTATTCGCTATTCATTTCTTTCCCCCCGCGAACGTGAGCGCACCTTAGGAACGTTGCAGGCTGAGTTCCAACGTTTTGAAACTCAGATGGCTGACCTTGCCGATGGCCCGCAACAGCGTTGATCATCGGCGGCCCCGATCCGTTTCGTGGCAAGTTTCTCGTTGAGATTGTTTGATCCGTGCCAAGGTGCTCAACGGCTTGTTGGTGACCATTGGCTTGCCTGGCAAGAACGATCAGAGCCAGCTGACAGGGGTGTCGGCCCAGTTCCTTCAGTGATTCGGTGATTCGGGAATCCCGGAGCGGCTGTTTGTGGTTCCCGGAATGTAAAGTTGTGGAGGCTGGCTGAGTAAGAATGAGGCTTCGTTCCGTTGCGGTGAGAACGATTCTTTGCGGTGAAAGGAATCGTGACATCTGATAAACGATGGAGCAGAGAACGGTATTGCCGTGTGCCCCGCATGCGGCATGAAAACTTCGATCGGATGGCGCGTGCTGAGCCGATCGGGAGTCATTGGCCGACCGTGGCAAAATACGCTGGTTGCTCCTTGAAAGTGGGAATCGTTGCATTGTTATTTTAACCTGCGGAGCGTGTCTTTCGCCGCAGTTGCGAATGTCCTTACTCGCTGGGCACGGTCAGATTAGTCTAAAATCTTTCCGTGTTTTAAAGCCCTTCTTTCTTCCGAGTCCTTTGAATGTTTCGAGCCTCGTTTTTGTTGTTCTGTCTAACGCTTGTCACGGTGACTTTGGCTGATGAGCGACCGAACATTGTCATCGTTATGGCGGACGACCTGGGTTGGAATGCACTCGGTTGCTATGGGTCCGAGTTCGTCCAGACACCTTGCCTTGACCGGTTGGCAGCAGAAGGAATGCGGTTCACCGATGCCTATGCGATGTCGCAATGTCTCCCGACCAGAGCGGCCATTTTCTCCGGGCAGTATGGTGCACGAACCGGGCTGACATCGGTCGAGACGAAATCGCCCAGCTATGCACCAATGATTTCGCCTGGCCGACCTAAGGCTCTCGAGCCGGAAGTTTACACTTTGTTTGAGATGCTGCGGGACGCTGGATACAAGACTGGCATGAGTGGCAAGTTGCATCTTGGAGGGCCAATCACCACTAATTCCGGATTGAAGAATCGTGGCTTGGCCTATTTCCATGACTATGGCTTGCAATGGGTTGGGACCGGTACGCCGAATCGAAATGACAAATATGTCAGCGCGATTACAGATGATTTGATTGAGTTTATTGAAGAGAATCGTGATGGCCCGTTCGTCGCATACGCGGCCCATCTTTCGCCACACATGCCAATGGATGTTCCGCCATCCAGTGTTCAACGAGCGGTGGACCGTGGGTTCACGCGAAGTAGCAATCCCCGAGGTTTGTACTCGGAGCGGGTGTCCGCTGACTACGTTGCGATGATTGAATATCTTGATCAATCGATCGGGAGGATCACCGACAAGTTGGATGAGTTGGGCATTGCTGATAACACACTCTTGCTTTTTCTATCCGACAATGGCGGCCTCACTCGGGTCTGGGACAATGCTCCTCTTCGTGGTGGGAAAGGGCAGCTTTATGAGGGGGGGATTCGGGTCCCGTTTATTGTTCGCTGGCCAGTTAATGTGAAAGCGGGGAGCACCTGCAATGACCCGGTGCACGTGGTCGACCTGTTTCCTACCTTCATGGAGCTGGCGGGAGTCCAGCCAAGGAAGGGGCAGATCCTGGACGGCGTCAGTCTCGTCCCGCTCTTTAAGCAAACAAGCTATTTTCGACGTGATGCCATTTTCTCCCATCATCCTGAGTACGTAGTTGCCTACGCAAAGACACCTTGCTCTATGGTTCGCAAAGGGAACTACAAGCTCATTCACTACTTCGGCGACTACCTCGATCCTACCGGTTGTGAGCCTGGTAGGTCTGGGGCTCTGTATGGGAAATTTATCCTCGGCAGCAGAACGGAGCTCTACAATCTCAAGCTAGACCCAGGCGAAACACAAAACCTCTCGCATGACATGCCCCAAGTGGCAGAGAAGTTGTTGACTGACCTCGAATCATGGTGGTCGTCAACCGGTGCAAGGATGCCAAAGCCGAATCCAAACATGGATCGCAGTAAATGGAAATGGAACAAGGACGATTAACGTGCAGCGTCAAGTTGATCGACGCTGCGGCGTATCACCTGCTGCGTTTCAACGCTGACTGAAGTGCCCCCCAATCTCGTCCCCAGTCTCTCCTCCAAGCAAAGTTAATCACTGTCCCCAGTCTGTCACCCAGTCTGTCATCTCCCCAGTCTCCAGTCTCCACCCAGTCTCCAGTCTGCCCGCGCAGGAGGTTTTGTCACGCGAGTCGGGAGATCGAACGCCAATCGGTTGGCGACAAAGCTAGGTTCCGCAAAACGTGCGATAGGCCGATTGTCCTGGTGGCGGGGGAAGTCGTAGGTCGGAGTATCTCTCGTCACGTTCGAACGTTGATTCCAGCGCAGCCAATAACCGCTCCATGACGCGGAGATCGTTATCACGGGTGGCCGCCAATAACGCCTCTTCGACTCGGTGGTTGCGCGGAATCACTGATGGATTGACAGATCGCATTAGGTCGTCACTAGCAAGTGAAGCGGATCGCTCGCGATCAACTCGCACGCTCCATCTCGCATGCCAGGATTGAAACCTTTCATCGCGATACAGGTCATCACTCAGATCAGCAGTTGAAAGATCGTCGAACGTCTTGGTGAAGTCGGCACTTGCCGCTTGCATCCAATCCAGTAGTTGTTGCACCAGTTCAGCATCACTGTCTTCCCCCGACTGAAGCCCAAGCTTCTTTCGCATTCCGTCGAGCCAGTAGCTTTGAAAAGCAGCCGGATACTGATGGATTACATCGGTTGCGATTTCGACTGCCGCATCTTGATCTTTGTTGAGCAGGGGCAAGAGCGTTTCCGCGAATCGAGCGACATTCCATTGTCCGATGTTCGGTTGGTTGCCGTAGGCATACCGACCGCCATGGTCGATCGAGCTAAAGACGGTGGCCGGATCGTAAGTATCCATGAACGCACAAGGTCCAAAGTCGATCGATTCACCGCTGATCGTCATGTTGTCCGTGTTCATTACACCATGAACGAAGCCAACAAGTTGCCACCTCGCGATTAGTGAAGCCTGGCAATCCACGACAGCACGCAAGAATTGCAGGTACCTCTGCGAGTCATCAACGAGTTCCGGATAATGTCGAGCGATTGCATAGTCGGCCAAAGACCGCAGGTTGTCTAATTCCCGAAGCGTTGCTGCGTACTGGAATGTACCCACACGCAAGTGACTCGACGCGACGCGTGTCAGGACAGCGCCTTGGCGTGCCGTTTCTCGATAAACAGTGTCGCCAGTGGTGGCCACAGCCAGACTGCGTGTGGTTGGAATCCCTAGCGACGCTAAGGCTTCGCTGATGATGTACTCACGTAGCATCGGACCCAACGCGGCTCGTCCGTCACCACCTCGAGAGTACAGTGTTCGTCCAGAGCCTTTGAATTGGATGTCAAACAGTTCGCCAGAGGGAGTGCGCTGCTCGCCAAGCAGAATCGCACGTCCATCTCCCAACATGGTGAACCCACCGAATTGATGGCCAGCATATGCCTGTGCAATCGGTTTCGCACCGGTCGGTAAATGTTGTCCGGTCAATAGACGTGCTGCCTCTTTGTCCGGCAAGTCACGAAGGGATAGTCCGAGGCGTTCGGCGTGACGTTGATTCACCACACAGATGTCCGGCGCTGAAACAGTCGCCGGTTCGATTTCTTGAAAGAACACCCGGGGTAACTGCTTGTAGGTCTGCTCGAGGTTCCAACCGAGGCTGGGAAGATCAGCTCGTGAGGATGATTTTGTGGGCAAGTTGCTTCTCCTTAGCAGAGCTTAATTCCCCAGTTTTGGATCTGGAAAAAAGCAAACCGTACCAGAAAACCGCGTTCGTTGCTGATCCTCTCCGCGAAGTTTTTTTACGATGGGGACAGTCCTTTCAGTGTATTCACCGTCATCGAGACTCTTTCACTAACGCTGTTGCAATTCGAATTGGGGAGGCAAGTGGTCCACATGCTGAGTGTCAGTCCGAATCGCCTCTTTCCTTTCTCGCATTCTTTACTTCATCTTTACGATAGAATTTTATCAGGCCTTGTTTTTCCATCTCTGGATAATCGCCTGGCCTTATTTTGTAGGTCATCTGGGTCAGGTTCTTTGGCTCACGAATGATCTTCCGGTTTGGAAACTGCATCACGATGTTGTCCAGGATTCCCTGCAGTTTCTTGCGAATTGACTCGGATTCTGGACCAGTCACAGGTTCTTCTTCCAGCACGTCTTTGCCGGCGTTAAACAGTCGCCCATCGGTATAGAGTTTCCAGTCTTGGGTGCGCACCCAGCAGTAAAAACCTCTCTTTGAACTGCCCGAAGATTGAAAGACCCAACCGCGCGCCCTGCTTTCGTCGCCCTTCATTAAATCAAGAATACTTGTGCCATCCGTATTCTCTGGCAACTTCGATCGAGTGACATCAGCAATCGTTGGTAGGACATCGCTGAAATCAATCGGACTGTCGACTACCGTGCCCGCCGGAATAACACCGGGCCAGTTTGCAACAAAGGCAACGTGGGTTCCTGCATCAGTCGAATAGCCCTTGCCACCATAGACGTATCCACGCTGTGGCAAAGGCGAGATGATCGCCTGTCCCGTCCCATTGTCGCCGGTAATCATGATCAATGTCTTGTCTCGCAAGCCGGTCTCTTCCAGCTTGCTAACCACCTTGCCAATCATCCGGTCCATGTGCTCGACCATATCGCGGAATTTTTCGATATTGCGGCGTCGGAGGTTCTTGTTCCAGTCCGGGCTAGCTGGGGTAGGATCAAACGGCGAATGCACGTGTATCATTGGGTAGTAGGCAACGAATGGTTCGTTCTTGTTCCGTTCAATGAAGTCACAGAGAAAGTCACTGACCAATTCTGGTCCATAGTCGTCTTCAGTAACTGCAACGCGTTTCCCATTCTGGTAGAGCGTAGGAGTTCTGTACCGAGGGGCTTTGTCCTGGAAGTTCCAGAGCATGTATTCATCAAAGCCTGCCTCAAACGGCCCCTGGAAATTCTCAGGGCTCAATTGCCATTTACCGGCAATCACGGTCTTGTAGCCGTTTTGCTTTACCATTTTCGCAAATGTCGGCTGGCTCAGGTCCATGTTGTAAAACTCGGTGTAATTGCGCAACCCATATCGCCCGGTCATGATTTTTACTCGTGACGGTGTACAAAGCGGCGCAGAATAAGCGTGATCAAACCGCGCTCCTTCATTCGCAAGTTTGTCGATGTTCGGAGTTGAGTAAAACTCGCTGCCGTAAGCTCCGTAACACTCATACCCAATGTCATCCGCCATGATCAGGACGACGTTCGGTTTATCTTCAGCAGACAATAGGTGAGCGAGGCTCAGCCCGCTGAAGATGACAAATGAGAGGGTGATTCTCTTCGCGATATCAATCATTGTGTAATCCTTGAGGCACTGGATCACGTAGATTTTTCCCGGTCGTGATCAGCAAAATGTATGGTGACTCGGCGAAGTCGACTTTCATGGTGAAACCCGGAGATGCATGGAGTTGAGCATAAGGGGCCGTCACTCGCTTGTCTTTTTCCGTCGTGACGCGAGTAGCCCATCCATCCGGTGACTCATGCGTTTGAGCAAGGCAGGTTGAATTGCTGCAGTGTTCCGCCGTTCAATCAGGTGTCCGGAGTGGAGCGTAACGTTTTGCGATCCAGAATAATCATAAAGTTCTTCTGCAATCGCTTGGCCTGATTTCCAATTGAGCCATCGAGTATAGCGTGCATCCTTGGTTCGGATCGAGTAGCCCATCGTCTCCGGTGTCGTGCTTGTCCAGGGCCGATTGAATTGGCTCAACACGACGTCTCGGGCAGTCGCGTGCGGATCATGGAGTAGTGGTAAAAAGCTGCGGCCGTCGAGATCCGTCGGCACTTCTAGTCCAGCCAGGACAGCCAATGTCGGATACAAGTCAACCATCTCCACCAACGATTCGGTGCCAACACCTGGATTCACGAGATCAGGTGTTCGAATCAATAGTGGCACTCGGGTGTCAAGTTCGAAGTTCGTCGCCTTGCACCAGCGATTTGTTTCACCCAGCGCGAACCCATGGTCGCCCCAAATGACAATCATCGTATTCTGGTCCAGTTCCAGACGTTTAAGTGCGGCCAGCACTTTTCCGACCTGTGCATCGACGTAGCTCACGCACGCATAGTAACCATGTCGGAGAAGTTGGGTTTGTGTGGCGTCCAGGTTTTCGTTCTTTGGTACGCCTTTGTATCCACCAAGTTCACGATGAGAATGTAGCGCGATCTCGGGTGACAGGCTAACTGGCTCACGTGAAGCCGCCGGCAGTTCAAATGCCTTCCGTTCGTACAGATCCCAATACTTTTTGGGCGCATTAAAAGGCAAGTGCGGCTTGAAAAATCCAACCGCCAGGAAAAACGGTCCGTTGTCTTGTTTAAGGTTTTCAAGTGTCTCGATGGCCAGGTCAGCGAGTTTGCCGTCGGGATAGAAATCGTCCGGCACATCGGCTGCCTCAAAGGCCGCTTGTTTCTTCTCCTTGCCCTGGTTTTGTGGTAGCACATAGTTTCGCCACCCTTTTCGTCTCAGGGTTTCAGGTTCCGACCACGAAATCGGATCGAGTTCCTTTTCATTACCGCTGAAGATCTTTCCAAGACCGAGCGATCGGTAACCGTTCTGTTTGAACAACTGGGGCAGTGTCACGTGATCCGGATGCGTCTGCCGGAACCGGTTACGGTTGTGCCAGACCCGTGTGTGATCCGGCAGCAGGCCGGTCAGTAGAGATGTTCGAGAGGGGCCGCAGACGGCCTGCTGAACGTAGGCCCGATCGAACCGCCTGGCAGATTTGGCAAACTGATCGATATGAGGCGACTTGGCGAGAGGGTCGCGGTAGCAACCTAACGCGGGACGCAGATCATCAATCGCGATGAGTAGAACGTTCGGGCGTTCAGGAGCAGACCTGTTGGGCGTTTGGGCACAGGTCGCACCCACGTTGTATGTGATGATCAAGCAAATGGTTGCAGCGGAAGTGGTCAAGAAGTTCGCGCAAGTCACTTGGAATGCATCGAAGCGATTGAAGAGCTGGGAAACTAGACGAGCCATCACCTTGCCTTTTTTCCGGGGGGCGTCATGCGGAGCATCGAATCGCTGGCCGATCGCTGGATGTTCATAATCAAATTGTTGATTGGCAGTAACCTACCGAGAGATCTGCCGCGTTTCTTCAAGAAGCAATTCCTGTTCCCCAACAGGTCGAAAATGATTTTACGGGCTGCCTCACCCGCTGCACAGCTTTCGCGTGTATCACGAAGAGCATAAAGTTTATTGAACTGCTCGCGATCGACGTTTCTCGCAAATCAGTTTGCGTTGGAGACCTGCTCGACGAGCCCTTTAGAAGTTAGCCGATTGATCGTTTCGAGAACGGGACTCTCGTCTGGCACCAATCTCGTCTGGCACCAATCTTGGTTGTATCCAATCCGATCTGCGAGTGGGCGATCCGCAAGCGACTTCCCAGGCCGGAACTCGCGTTCGTGATTTTGCCTCGGACATGCGTGTAAATATTGTGGGTCAGAGACAGTTCCATTTTATCACGCGTGAGCGAAAGGTTGCAGTCACAGGCTGCTGTGTTATAACGCGAGATAACGGCGATTTAAGCAGCAGTGAAAGCGTGTGGACTGTCAGTAATTGCTTGTGAAGAACGGGTTTGTCCAATCGTTACTAGAAAGAAACTATGAAGACGAAAGCCGTTGGCCTCATTGGTGTTGGATTGCTGGGCTCAGCGTTAGCGAACCGATTAATGGAAAGTGGGTTCAGCGTCCACGGATTTGACACGAACGAAAGTCAACGAGAGGCTCTGAGGCAGAGTGGCGGCATCGCTTGCGATAGCGCAGCGGAAGTGGTTCAGGGCTGCGAGGAAATTTTTCTATCTTTGCCAAACAGCGAATCTGTGCTTTCTCTTGTTCGCCAGCTCCGCACCCAATTCGAGCCCAACCAGATTGTTGTTGACACAACGACTGGCGATCCTCGGCAGATGGTTGCTGTGGGTCAGGCACTCGCCGATCTAGGAGTGTCCTATCTCGAGGCGACGGTCGCCGGATCGAGTGCGCAGGTTACCGCTGGGGTGGTCGCTTTATTCTTGGGTGGAGACGCGGAAGTTGTGGAACGTGTAAACCCGTTATTGGCGGCAATCACAACAAAGCATTTTTACCTTGGTCCTGTCGGCGATGCTTCGCGATTTAAGTTGGTTCACAATTTGGTGCTCGGGCTGCACCGAGCAGTTCTGGCGGAAGGTTTGGTGTTCGCTGAATCGCTCGGATTCGATCAAGAATTGACCCTCGAGATTCTGCAGCAGACGCCGGCCCAATCGGTTGTGATGGAAACAAAAGGCACACGGATGGTTGAAAGGGACTATGGGCTTCAAGCCAGGCTTTCTCAGCACCTCAAGGACGTTCGTCTGATTCGATCGGAAGCTGAGTCTGCGGGAGCGAGCGTGCCACTGAGTCGAATTCATGAATCGCTTCTCCAGCAGGCCGAGGAGTTGGGTTATGGCGATGCAGACAATAGCGCCGTAATTGAAGCGTTTCGAGATCTTCGAAGGAAAAAAATATAGATGCTGTTGGGAATGACATTGCCGATTGCGGTGGCGGTCGGTCTGCATCCAATCGACGGATTGGTGGTTGTGCTTTATTTGATTGGCATCACCATCATGGGTGTCTGGATGGGGCGCCGCGTTTCAGGTTTGGATGAGTTCTTCATGCCGCGAAAGTTTGGTAAGGGCATGATGATGATGCATGCCTTCGGCACCGGAACTGCATCAGATCAGGCAGTGACGGTTTCTTCGGCTACGTTTCGGTCCGGTCTGAGTGGGATTTGGTATCAGTGGCTCTGGCTTTTCGTGACGCCGTTTTATTGGCTTATCGCGCCAATCTTTCGAAGGTTCCGAGCGATCACCACGGCCGATGTTTATGAGCTCCGTTACGACCGAAGCGTCGCAGTTCTTTTCGCGATTGTCGGCATGGCAAACATGTGCATTAAAATCGGCTTGATGCTCAAAGGTGCTGGTGCTTTAGCCGATGCTGGGACGGGAGGCCTGATTGAGGCCGATGTAGCGATTGTCGCGGTCACTGTGATGTTCGTTGTTTATGGTGCTGCTGGTGGATTAGGAGCGGCGATTGTGACGGACTACATTCAAGGTATTCTGACAATTGCTTTCTCTTTCATGTTGTTGCCCTTCATTTTGTGGGAGGTTGGCGGCATGGCTGGTGTTCGGGAAACCATCAGCGACGAAGCGATGTTATCACTCGTCGCTCCCGGAAAGATCTCTTTGTTTTTTGTGGTGATGATGTCACTTCAAGCTCTGGTGGGCATCGTTGCTCAGCCTTTCATCATGGGCGTCTGTGCGGCGGGAAAGACAGAATGGGAAGGTCGAGTTGGGATTGTGGGTGGTAACTTGATTAAACGACTTTGTACCGCGGCATGGTCTCTTACCGCGATCGCCGCTGTTGCATGGTACATCCAAATCGGGAACGACCCTGCGTTGCTCGATGCTGATTCACTCAAGCAAACAGCCGATGGAATTTACGGCGAAGTTGCACATACCTTTCTGCCTCGCTTGGTGCCTGGATTGTTGGGTTTGTTCTTGGCGGCGTTGTTAGCCGGAGTCATGAGTTCCTGCGACTCATTCATGATTAGTAGTGCCGCATTGTTCACCGAAAACATCTATAAGCCGCTTCAATGCGGAATGCCGGACCGGCACTATGTTTGGGTCGGACGCGTGACTTCCGTTGTCGTTGTCGCGGGAGGTGTCGCTTTTGCTTTTTGGGTACCAAGCGTCGTCAAAGCGTTGGAAATCTGGTTCATGATTGCACCGATGATGGGGCTCGTGTTTTGGATCGGTCTGTTTTGGCGGCGAATGACGGTTGCAGGTGCCTGGGCCACTACCGTGACCGGATTCGCTGCGTGGTGGGTTTCGACACAAGCTTGGTTCATCAATGGGCTGGGGATGGTGCCCGGAAGTGAATCGCTTCAACTGCTGTGGGGCGAAGGCAACAAGGCTGTGGTCTACTTGCCTTGGCAAATCCTCTTTTATGGTTTGACCGCCTGCATTGTCGGGATTGTTGTCAGTCTATTGACGCGGCCCGTGAGTCCAGAAAAGTTGAATCGCTTCTACCAGCTAAGCCGCACTCCAGTGCAGCCGGGCGAGCAAGTTTTGCGGCCCTGTACGTTACCGGCGGCAACGCCAGTGATTGATCGTCCAATGCTATTAACGGCTGGCGGCCTGGAGATTCCCATGCCGTCAAGAACGTCGGTAGTTGGCTTCATGGCAATCTGGTTGTTTGTCGGAGGAATTGTTGGTGCGTTTGTTTGGATTGTTTCATAACGATAACATCACACATCAACCTCTCGTCTCTAGGAATAGCCGAGCCGGGAATTGCGCGAGTGTCCCAGCTTACTTCACTTTCAGCGATTTTAGGACTGAACTCAAACGCTTGCGAGCCGCTTCGGCTTCGTTGCTTCCGTCCGTTTTCTCCAGTGGGTTTTGCTCAGCTTGGTCAAGACTAACGTCAAACAGCTTGCCGTTGTCGTATAGCTTCCATCGTTGATCGCGAACCCAGTGCTTGCCACGATGTTCGACAAAGGGCCAATTTCGGGAAGATGGCTTTCCGTTGATGATTCGTGACGCCAAGCTGTGCCCATCGAGAGTAACGCCGTCAGGTAAGTCAGCTTGCCCAAATTCGGCGACTGTCGGCAGGAAGTCCGAGAAGTCGACCAGGTCGTTGGCGATCTGCCCTGGCTTCACTTTGCCAGGCCAATTGGCGATCAGCGGCACAAGGGTGCCACCGTTGGTTAGCGATCCCTTTCCGCCAGGTACATCGACGCCGTTTTGCCGCGATACAACCGGAACGCGAATGTACGTGTCCTTCCTCTTCGGATTCGGATTTCTTTCTGCTGAATAAATCGAACGAACCGGCGAGCCGTTGTCGGTTGTGAAGATGACGAGAGTGTTCTCTCGCAAGCCCAACTCATCCAAAGCATCGATCAATCGACCAACGCGTACATCCATCGCCTCGACCATCGTCTTGAACGAGTCGTAATGGCCATTGGGTCCAAACGGAACAGGATCTTTCAGGTCGTCCGTCACATCATGGCAAAGAGCCATTGGGTAGTAGGCGAAAAACGGCGTTTCTTTATTGCGTCGCATGAACTCAATCAGGAAATTGACATAGACATCGGGGCCATAGCTGTCGTCCAGTCCTTTCTGGAGCTTGCCGTTTTGATAAATGAATGGTGAGTGGTATCGAGCGCCCTCGTGCCAACCGAACAAACAAGATTCGTCGAAACCCAGTCGACTTGCATGATTAAGATCATTCTTCATCGTGCAGATCTGCCACTTGCCGGCTACTGCCGTTGCATAGTCTGCACGCTTCATGATTTGGCCAATGTTGCGTGGTTCTTCTTCCTTTGGGAAAGTCCCCCACTTTGGATTGCCCGTGCGAAACGGATACCGACCTGTCATCAGCGTGATCCGCGTTGGATGACAGACCGGCATGCTGTAGCAATGCGTGAATTTCATGCCGCCTTCTGCCAACGCATCTAAACGGGGCGTCCTGTATGATTCGCCTCCGTAACAGCCAAGTGCATCCACGCCAACGTCGTCCGCCATGATAAGCAGGATATTAGGCCGCTCATCGGCCAGCACCCGAGCGTTCAGCAGGATTGATGACGACAAAGATATCGCAGCAAAGCAGACAGCGAGTACAAGCTTGTGTAAATCAACGTAGGTCACGAATTGAAATTTCCCGTAATGAAAGATTGTGATTTGTTGCTGTCCGTTTCTATTGAATCCGCTATCTGATTCTCGATAACGATCGGCTGATCTCTTGGAGGGTTGTTTAGCGGAATTAGGAGATCGCCCTGAATGTTTGGGCCTTTGGTTTTTTATCCTAGAGAGTTCTCCCGGCGATGCTCAACATGCTATCGGGCGTCGTGAATGGAGATGGATCCGAAAAGACGTCGATGGTTTGTTGCAAGTGTGTATTCCTGCCTTACGCGATTATACATTGCACATAAGATACCGGTACAAACGACTTGCAGTTTCGACTTCCAATTGGTTCGTCGGCTTAAGAACGAACCGACTTCGCTAATCTGGGCCGCGTCGGTTCAATGTTTTATGTTGATCGCGAACGAGGTTCGGTAGTCGGCGATCCTATTTGCTCTAAGCATGAAATTGTTGGATAGCGTTTCGGTCAGCTCAACCCAGTCGGGACGTTACTTGGCGAGGTGAGCGTAAAGCAAACCCTTTGTGCTCGGCAAGAATTACTTTGGAGTCTTCAGTTTGAGAGTCCCGGCGGGCGACAACTCGATCGGCAGGTTCTTCGCGATCGGATGCTTCACCGCTAAATCACCGGCCCTGAGATTGGTCTGCGGCCTCTGGCGCACGCGAATCGTTTGCATCCAATGTGGGCTCGTCTAGATTCGGCGGTGGCACCGGAATCGAAGCGCGTCCAAGATTGAATCGCATCGAAGCCTCAGCAACCTGCACGGCGTTGCCATCGATATTACGCAGCCTCTCAAGTGCTGCGGTTGCGTCGGGTAGCGGGCACGTCTTCAGGTAGCGCACAGCGGCCGGTTTGAGGAGCGCCGTTTCTTCCGTTGACATTTGAAAAAGCTCCACCATGCGGTCGATCGCAGACCAGTCTCCCCATCGCGATAAGTCAGGGATGACCAAGTCGGCCAACTCCGGCCTCGCCAAAAGATGACGTAGCGCTGTTGCCAAGCGTTCCCGCGGGATGACGTTCAGCTCCGTACCATGAACACGAATCGCGCTGACCGCCGAAAAACAATCGGATTCTTTGGCGGCGTGGTTGGCAAGGAAATCTTGCTCGATGCGGGCTAGCGCCTGTTCGCCTCCGAGCGAGATGAAACAAGAGATCGCAGCATCCATGCCTGGGTTAAACGCGGGGTCGGATCGACGCTGGCGGAGCGCATCATCAAAGAGGCCAGTGTCTTTAGCAATCCCGCATTGACTCAGAAATGTCCAGCACAGACGGCGGCGATGCAGTGGCACTTCCGTGTCGCGGAGTTGATCGATCACCCAATCCCGTGACAGTTTGTCTCCCAAGCCCTTGACGTCCTTCAATGAGGCTTCAGCGAACTCGTTGTAGGCATCGGCCGCGATGAAGTCCTCAGTGTGTTGTAGGAAACGCAGGAAATATTCCAAACGCTGTGGCCCAGGCTCCGGGAGGCCACTTAAGCCGCGAAGGTATGAAATACCTTCGCTCGTGATGGCATCTGGTGGAAACCACTGAAGGCGAGCCTCACCGTAACCTACAAGCCAAAAATTTTCAGCCGCGGAAAGCTCCCGCGCGGATGTCACGTCGACAGCCGAATTTTTTAAGGCGGGGTCTCCTTTGAGTACGTCGGTGATCCGCATTCGGTAGACGCGAATGCCATCCGCTTCCGCAGACACGGCTTCGGGGTGCGCGACCACCGCCGCCGACGATTCTCCCAAGTCATCGCTCAGGGTACGTGGGAGTGAATCACAAAACGGGCACGCCGGGGCAATCGTTGCCCAACAAGTAACAATTATCGCGAGTAGCAAAGGAAGAATTCGGTGAACCGGCAAGGGCTTGCACGCGTATGACACGGCTGGTCGAATTGAATCTCGCGGACCGAAACCTGTGCTGGAAGCATTTTGTGGCAACAAATCGAAGCCTCCTAATCAAGTCACGGGAATCACCAGTTTCAATTCCAGTTCTCACGATCACATTGCGTGTTCATCAACAAGCCATCGATGGACAAACTAGCCGATTTCCGTCCTGTCGGACAACCGTAATGCGTCGATCAAATGTCGCCGGATTAAAAACAGCCGAATGAAACCCGTTTGGGAGCGTCGATCGCGAAGTCGCTAAGCATAGCCGTCCACCGTGTCCGTCAATATGGTCCTCGGCAGATCGTCTCTACCGATAGCCTGAAATCACATTCGATCGCGATGGTGGAATGAGATTGACGCGTGAGGAGTTTTGGGAGAGACCGTGCGTCTTGCGTCCGCGGCGTGACATTCCATGGTTCGCAGCAACAGCAAAACGTGAACAGGTTTCCGCTGCTCGTGCCCGCTGCTTGTTCCCTATCGGGCTTGCTGGGTCTGGGGCGGTTCAAAAACCGCATTCACTCGGGTGTTGAGAATGGAGGAAGGTGATCCACCATTCCGGCGTCGGTTCGACGTAATTCAGTTAAGGTTGCGGCTCGCA
>JARGNK010000178.1 GCA_029213145.1 Rubripirellula sp.
AACGCCGAAAACCAAAAGCGCGATTGCCGATCACTGTAACGCGAGTGTCGAAATCATTCCCCGGCAACCATTCTTGAAAGAGGGCATATCGATAATGCACATCCCAGTAGGGATCGGGCAGGTTCATCACGGTTCCCGGCCGCAACCTTGCCCATGAGTTCCGCAGCAAGTCCTTGACCCGTTCCCTCGCACTCCTGGATGAATCGGACGCGTACATCCCGTGATCAAACATTTGCCGAACATGTTGCTGGGCTTCGTCAACGGTTTGGACCAATCGCACGTTCACTGACCCAGCCCCGGCCCACAGCTTCACCACGATCGGGAATTCAGCCTCCTCGGCACACCACTGCAGAGCTCCCTCGCGGTCGTACCAAACCCAAGTCTTGGGCGCAGGAATCTTGTGTGCGTCAAACAAATAAGCTTGCACGATTTTATCGTCGTAGTGCCAACTGGTTCGCTGATCTGGGTAAACAACGAGGCCCATCTCTTGCTCGATCACTGGGAGCAAGCGGTGAGCAATATGACGCATCTCTGTGACATGGGCATGCCGCCACAAGAATCCGTGACAACCACGCAATTGTTCCAGGATGTCGGGTCGGTAAACATCGACCCAACGCACTTGGTGACCGGCAGCCTCAATTTCCTTTGCCCAACGTGGTGCTGAGGCATCCGGGTGGGCGCCTCTTGGCCAGGGAAAGTCGTCCGTCTGAATTGCAATGATCAACGGACCGGCACCTCTAATTCCACCTGCCCCGCCCAACCTTCCGGCAAACGGGCGTTGACTCCAATCGTGTCACGAATCTCATGCAATGGCAACGAACGAGCATCAATCGCAGCATAGGGGACGCTCCCCTGATCGAGCAACATCCAACGTGATTCCGAACGCGCTGCGCAAACCAAACGAATCCGCTCTGGATCAATTCCAAGCAAGACGCAGTGGACCGAGTCGGCCGCCACCGAGTTACTGGCGAAGGTAACCACACCGAGTGTTAGGGGTTCAGGCGCCAGCGGACCATCACCTTGGCCACACACGACGGCATCAGTCAGCGAATAGATCACGCGCTGGCGCGTGCTGGAAAGCTCGCCGTCGATCGTCCCGTAATTGAGGATGCGATTCAAATCCAACACCATCCGCCAACAGGTATCGTTTCCGTACCAGCTGCCCTCTAACCCTCCGATGGGAGTTTTGCGAATAAATCGCGATTGCAAATCGGCCAATTTTCGCAAGGTCCCGTACACTGGCCGGCCCAAATTTCGATTCGCCGAATCGAGCAACCATTCGACCGTCCGCATGCGAAGATTACGCCCCTGGTAACAATCACCACCAACTCTGGAACCACCAACGCGATGATGGGGTAGGTAATCCTTGTTGCCATTCAGGCCAACCAGATTCTTAATCGCTCCGGTGACACCCGTTTTGCGATGCGTTTTGAGTTTTGGCAATTGGATGACGACATCGGCTTCGAACGCTTCTTTACACAGTAAGTATTGATGCCGCCCCGGTTGGTGCCTTTTCGCGAGCTCACTCGGATCGTAGTTCGTTACCCGGAACCGCCCTTGAGGATCCGAAACTGGTTCGAGCCAACTTTCATTCGCCAAGTCGAACAAAACGTAACGGTCTCGATCCCTTTGATCGACCTCGACACCGTCCTCTAGATTCTCTGTCTTTGTCACCGTTCGCCGGAAATCGACTAAGTCAATTGGAACCCCTGAAGTTGCCTCGATCTCCTTCAGTCGTGATCGAAATGCAGGAGTAATTAACTTGGTCCAATCACATCCCTGAATCGGGGCATCGCCCAAAATGACCCGCGTTGGTTTCGCGGCAGTGATTTCCAACAATGTCTGCAGGACAATCTCTGGATGCGTCACAAGACTCTCGTTGCCATACGGAGCTTGATTCTGATGATAGACCCAGTTCGGCTTAACGAGAACGGTCTGTCCCGGCGAGATGATATCTGCGAGAGGGACCCCGGAATTCTTTCGGCCGAGCCCGAATTCGGTCATCGCCGTACGGACGAGGCGTCGAATAACATCGGGATCGTCGTAACAGTTTTCCGACGGACAGCCGCTTAGTTCAGGCTCGTAGGCGATGCCAACACGCCCCGCATCTGGTTGTGTGTTACTCAAGCGGAAAACCGATCTGATAAGCCAATTCGACTGAGCCAATGCCACGATTCGTCAACCAAAAACCTACGTTACCCCAGGGCACATTGTTCGGCAACGGCAATCGAGTTCTCTCAAAGATGCCGAAATCGTAAAGACAATACCGTCAGAAATGGACACTCTCGGTTGTGAAATCAATCGATCTTTCACCCCGTAGCTGCTTTGATGATGATCGGCTTTTATACTGCGAGAGTCGGGCCGGGAATCGATCCAGCGGTTATCGGGGCACGAGATTGGTGACCGAATGGTCCCTTGATTTCTTCCGACGCCCATTGGGCCAACGTCTAACAATCGAAATACCGAGCCAACGATCGATTCCATGCATGACTGCGAACAAAACAACCGAATCAATGATCGTGGTGAATTTGCAACCGTCGATCTCGCCCCTCACGAGGTCGCTAGTTGGTGATGAAAACGCTAAGCACGCATGCTGACCGAGTGACGGTGGTGATCCCGGCTTACAACTTGGATGCCTACCTCGCTGACGCGATTCAAAGCGTCCTGCTACAGCAATATGACGGCCCCGTGTCGATCATCGTGCTCGATGACGGTTCGACGGATGGTTCACTAGAGGTTGCGAGAAAATTGGCCGCGACCGATGACTGCATCCACATTGAAACCCAACCGAATCAAGGTCGTGCGAAAACACGCAATCGTTTGTTAGAGCTGGCCGAATCCGATGTCGTTGCCTGGTTGGATGGCGATGACCTCGCATCGCCTGAGTGGCTCGCTGACCAAGTTGCCTACTTGAACGAGCACCCCGATTGCGTAGCCGTCAGCGGGCAAGGGTACTGCATGACTGCGACAGGACAAGCGATCGGCCCTGTCAACCATCCGCTCGATGGTGATTCGATCGACAGCCAACATCTTTCGGGAGAGGCAAACGCGTTTTTTCAGTCTTGCGTCACCGTTCGAAAATCAGCCGTCCTCAAAGCGGGTGGATACGACGAACGCTACCCCTGCGCCGAGGACTATGATTTGTGGATGCGTCTGGCTGAAGTTGGTCAACTTGCCAACGTGCCGGCGATTCATCTTTGCTATCGGGTTCATTCGACGTCGGCCAACTGGACGGTGAATATCGAACAGAGAACACAAGGGCACCAGATCCACAATGAGGCTCGGGTGCGGCGTGGCCTTCCACCGTTGGAACATCCAACGCAAGACATTCCGCCACCGAAAAAAGACGATTGGAATCGTCGGATCTATTGGATCAACATCGCACTCAAATCGGGGAACCCAAGATCGGCGTTACAGATGCTAAGCGTCGCTTTGCGGCGGCACCCTTTCTCTGGTTTGTTTTGGCTTGCCGCTGCAGTCTCTTTAGCTGACACAATTCTCTTCTGGGGAAATCGGACGGCGAGATTCCGACCGGGAAAACCTCTACAGATTAGAACGCTGCCTTCACTTTCTTTTTATCGTGCCGGTCGTGCCCTGGTTCGATTTCGGCGAAAACTCCGTTCATAGTGCAACCTGTTTCTAACCCGAGAATCGTTTTACGCATACAAACCAATTCCGATCTCAAAATCGGGCGTTTTGACGACTGGGTGCGTACCGTTCCAGAGATTCCAGTCAATTCGGCTCGAACTAATTTCGGCAAATCGGACAAGTTGAAATCTCCGCCGAGGCACGCCTGGCAGATCGCGGAGAAAGAATTAGCGGTCAGGTGCGAATTCAACAAGCATGGTTTCCCAGCGATTACCGAACGGGGGACCGCTCAATTCGCCTTGTCTTCGCAACTCAAAAAACGTGAAAATTGGCTTCTCCACGCAACCACACGAGCCCACCAATCCATGTCACATCGCCCACCGATCGACTGGATTCGAAGCCGACGCCTCCATTACCTCGATCAGCGAGCCGATCACTATGCTGCGTGAAATACGTGATCGACTGCAACTCGATTGGACGCTCGCGTTCGCGATTGGGGGGCGATTTTGGCAGGCCTTGTCAGGGCCGATCACCATTCTGCTGCTGATCAAAACTCTGACGCTCTCTGAACAAGGCGTCTATTACGGCATCGTCGGTGTCATCGGCATTCAAGCCTACTTTGAATTGGGCTTGCTGAATGTCTTGGTCAGCCATTCAAGCCACGAGACGGCTGCGATGGGAAAGATCGAAAACGATTCAGCTGAATCCGAGGATTACGAATCGAATCCGGCGTGGATTGCCTCAGCTGCTCGAATGCGGGACCTAATCGGATCCTCATTTCGATGGTTTAGCGCCGCGAGCATTCTGTTCGCCGCTTCGGCAATTGGCTTCGGCTGGTACACCCTGGTTGATTCCACCGTTGCCTGGCAGGGACCACTCGTAACATTGGTGCCGATCGCAGCAATCTCCGTTTGGCTCGCTCCTGCTCTTTCGATTCTCGAGGGAGCTGGATTTCGTGAATTCATTTATCGGTTTCGGCTCGTGCAAATGATCGCAGGCAGTTTGGTGGTGTGGGCTGCCTTGGCGAGTGGAATGGGTCTATGGGCTCTTGTCGTGGCATCTGCGGTCCAATCGATTTTGGCGATCTACATCACCTTCATCGCGAAGGCAGACTTTTTTCGTCGGTTTCGTGACGCAACGAACGAAGCTTCCAAGTTTGCTTGGAAACAAGATGTCTTGCCCATGCAGTGGCGACTGGCTTTGATCGCCGTGGCGTTTCATTTTGCCACGCAATTCTTCACCGTGATCGTCTTGAAGTTCCACGGCGATGCGAAGGCTGCACCGCTGGGAATGACTCTGGCAGTGACAACACCGATCCAAATGCTTGCACTCGCCTGGGTCCAAACCCAATACCCGGTCGTTTCCGCGCACCACGGCGCCGGCGATCGAGAACAGGCAGGCACGATGTGGCGTCGCACTGCTTTGGTATCGACATCCCTTTTGATCACCGCTTTATTGGCACTCGTCGCAGGAATCGCCTGTTTGCCCTTCCTGGAGATGGGCTTGGAAAAACGTTTCATTTCTTGGTGGCAGGTCGGCGTTTTAAGCCTCGGGTGCGTTGCCAGCCACCTTGCCTCGGTCCAAGGTTTTTACGTTCTGTCGCAGCGGGCGCAACCTCTTTTCCGCGCCTCGCTGATCGGAGCAATTTCAACGGGAGTTGCCGTGTGGATCAGCGGGTACTATTACTCCACTTCCGGCGTCGTGCTGGGCTATGCCGCCACAATGTGCCTGGTCCTCTTACCAGTGCACACGTTGGCCTACATGCAGTTCCGTAAAACCTGATCGGTTCACCAACTTGGCCAACAAAGTCCGTCGTCCCAGAGGCCGGCACGCGTCTAGCGGGTATTTTGTGACGATTGCGATCCTTCGCAACCATTTCGTTCAACGCTCTGAACCAGGCAGAGCTTTGGAGCGGCCAGGCGTTTGAAAACGATGCTCACCCCGGCGAGCGGCTTGATGCGACAGAGGTGTATCCAATTCAATGCCCGGATCACCCTGTGCCGTCATCCAAGAAGTCAACTGTTGTCGGAATCGGTTGACCCGTTCCGCGTGCTCAGCCCGACCAATCAGATTTTCAAGCTCATACGGATCTGCTGCCGTGTGATAAAGCGCTTCGGCAGGACGCTGCATGTACCGCTGGACCAGATCGTAGGTGCGTGGTGTTTCCCAAGAATCCCAAACCCAGGTTTGCCAGTAGGGATTGTTCAAAAGTCCATCCCCTTTGATGCCCATCAGATGCTTTTCGATGTAGAGTCGTTCGGGGCTCAGATTGAGAACGTATCGATATTCACCGTCGCTAATCGTCCGCACTGGATAGGGAGGTCCCTCAGGAACATTGTTGTGCATTCCGTACACATATTGCCGATGAGTCTTCTTCTTCCCTTGAAGCACGTCCCAAAAGCTTGTTCCATTGAATTTTTGCGGGTCATACTCTGTCCCCGTTGCTTGCAGCAACGTTGGCAGGACATCAGCATATTGCACGATCGCTTCAGTCCGCTGCCCAGCAGGAACGACGCCCGGCCACCGAGCCATCAATGCGGTGTGCACGCCGGTATCCCAGTTGGTCCATTTGTTGCCCGGAAACTGTGAGCCCTGCTCGGATGTAAACAGTACGAGTGTGTCATCACGGTGCCCAGTGGCTGCCAAAGCATCCAACAATTCACCCACCTGCCCATCCATGTAGGTGATCTCGGCGAGGTAACGCGAAAACGCCTCCCGTGTAAGTGAAGTATCAGCAATGTTGGCAGGCAATTGAATCTTATCTTGCGGATAAGCGGATGCGTCCCCCATCACCCATGGCACATGTGGCTCGACAAGAGCAACGACCAACGCAAAGGGCGAAGCCTGATCTCGTGTCATGAACTCCTTTACGCCTGCCAAGTCATGGCTACGCGTTGGACGACGAACACAACTCGCATCGAATCCAGCCACTGCTTCGAACGGAAATGCTCCCTTGGGTTTGACGTGAACCTTACCTGAGATTCCAACCCGATAACCAGCTTCGCCTAAGTAATGAGGCATACTGCGAGTATCGCGATAACTACTACTGTGATTCCAAGCACAACCGTTTCCCATTGGGTACAGGCCAGAATACAACTCCGCCCGACAAGGCTGGCACATCGCCTCGGCGAGATACGCTCGGTTGAACGTCAAACCTTCGGTCGCTAACTGCTCCAAATTCGGCGTCACGGCGTTTTCACCACCGTACAACGGCAGATCGTTGTAAGTGCAATCATCTGCCATGATGATCAGGATGTTCGGTCGGTCAGCCGCGTCCGCGGAAACAACCAGAAAACAGAGCAGCGAGAACCAAGCCAAACGAATCATTGTGTCTGTCCATGCGAAACCGAGTTGTGTTCCGTTTAATCATACTGGAGGCAAGGACAACACAGAGAATGGAGGGACAGATACGAGCCGATTTTCTCGCTCGCACAACTCATCAAGACGGGCTTGGAAGTGACGGCGTGAATCAGCTTCATTCTTCCGTCTTTCACGAAGTCGTCGAACCTACGAGAAAATGATGTCGGGCTGAGTCAACCACTCTAGGTTCGCCCAACCCAACCCAACCTAACGCGGCGCGGCGCGACGCGTTCAAACCCAAAGTGGATTCAGCCGACTTGCCCGCAGCAGCACACAGATTTGTACAGATGTCCAACGGGACGCGACCGGGGCAGAAGCCGGAAAGCGTGCGTCAAAGCGTCTTCGCAAAAGCGAGCTTGCCACGAGCCAACAACTCAAGCGAGCGGTTTTTGCCACCCGTAGACATCAGCCAGGACGGCACAGACGACGTCGGTCAACTGATGCAACCGAATCGGCTTACTGAGCAAGCGATAGGCTCTCAGACGCTCCGCCTCGCGGCGAATATTCTCATCCAACTGGGCTGACATCAAAACACAGGGGGGACTGTGATCGCGTTCACTCAGTTGCTGAATCACTTCCAACCCCGTCACACGGGGCATGTGGACGTCGATCAACGCGATATGTACTTCCGACATTTCCAGCAGGTCCAAAGCTTCTTGACCATCCCGAGCTTCGGTGACGTGAAATCCGGCTCGACTCAACCCCTCGGCAACAACTTGCCGAAACGCCGAATCGTCGTCGGTCATCAGTAGATTGGGGATCAGCTGCATGATTTGCAAACCTGCGATGCCGGGCCTGCCACCAAGGCAGTGGCTCTATGACTATCATAATAGCAGCAACTGTAGTGCCATTTCCTTTTTCCAACTTTCCCCGGAGCTCGTATGACCTCGACCACAGGTAACTCCGGCGACTCCGATAATCCCCACGACCCCACAGATCCAACCGTTTTGCCCGGAAAAAAGATCGCTGATCCGGCTGCAAAAAAAGGGAATCCTACTTCCGCTGCCGAGGTGGGGGACTTGGCGAAACGGTTGATCGCCAATGTCGAACAGGCGATTGTCGGGAAACGCAAACAGCTCGTGCTGTCGCTCGTTACGTGGCTGAGCGAGGGGCATGTCTTGCTGGAAGACGTCCCAGGTGTGGCCAAAACAATGCTAGCAAGAGCGTTGGCAAAGAGCGTTGGCTGCAAATTCAAACGAGTTCAATGCACGCCTGACCTATTGCCTTCGGACGTCACCGGCACTTCGATTTTCAATCAGAAAACGAGCCAGTTTGAATTTCGGCCCGGTCCCGTATTTACCCAGGTTCTGCTGGCCGATGAGATCAACCGTGCCACACCGCGAACGCAGGCTTCTCTACTGGAAGCGATGGCGGAATCGCGCGTCACGGTGGATGGCACGACCCACGCATTGAAGCCCCCATTCATGGTGATCGCCACGCAGAACCCGGTCGACCACGAAGGGACGTTCCCGCTTCCCGAGGCTCAATTGGATCGCTTCATGATGCGATTCAGTCTGGGCTACCCAGCGATGGATGAAGAACTGCGGATGCTCGAAATGCTTCAATTTTCTCACCCGGTCGATCGCCTGCAGGTGGTAGCGGCCGCGGAAGAGATCGCGGCAGCGCAACAAGCGGTCCGTCGAGTGCATGTGGACCCTCGAGTTCGTCACTACTTGCTGCAGATCGTCTCGCAAACCCGCAGCCATAACGACTTGGCGTTGGGTGGCAGTCCCCGAGCTACGATTGCACTTTTCCGGTGTGCTCAAGCGATGGCCGCCATCCGAGGCCGAGAGTATGTGCTGCCGGACGATGTCAAACGGATTATCGATCCCGTGATGAATCACCGCTTGATCGTCAAACCGGAGAGTCGGCTCCGAAAAGTGTCTGCCGAACAGGTCCTCCACGAGATCGTTGGTGAGATCGCGGTGCCGACGATCGAGGCATCCTGATATTGATGCGATGAACCAATCCTCCCCCCAGTCGGCGCCGGCCCCAAAGTTCACACTGATCGCCGCGATCAGCATTCTGCTGCTACTGGGAATGATCTCAGGAGCCGCGCTCTGGATCATGGCCGCAATCGCAGTCGGCTTACTGATTGCGGTGAACTTCTTCTTGACCAAAACTTGGTCGACTGCAACGGTCGCGTCCCGCCAAGGAGGTGACGCAGAGTTAACAGCCGGATCAACACACCAAGTCGTGATCACTGTCACCAACCAGAGCAAGCTCCCAGTACTCTGGTTACTGGTAGAAGATCTGCTGCCGGCGAAGGCAATGTCGTACGATCCACCCCGCTTGCAAGTGAGTGGAGATCGCATTCGTTTGCTGATGATGTGGGGCCAAGCGACCCGCAAACTAAAGTACCAAATCACCTGCAATCGACGCGGCTACTTTCAAGTCGGCCCTACGATTCTCGAAACCGGGGATATGATGGGGTTGTACCGACGCTATCGAGCCGGCAATCAGCCTCAATATGTCACAGTCCTGCCTCGAGTCGTGCCACTAACAACGTACGAGATCGGATCCCGACGACCGATTGGAGAAATTCGGATGCGGGAAAGCATCATGGACGATCCGACCCGACTGCGGGGAATCCGACAATGGGAACCGGGCGATCCGATGCGAAGTGTGCACTGGTCGGCGACCGCCAGAACCGGCACGCTCCATAGTAAGGTCTACGAACCTTCGTCGATCATCGGCGCGACTTTAATCATGGACCTGCACCAGCGTACGACGCCACAACGGCACGAACCGGTACGCAGTGACCTCGCGATCACGGCCGCAGCATCGATCGCAACGGCCTTGCACGAATCGAACGAACCAGTCGGTATCGCGACCAATGCTCGGGATGCTGCCGACAGAATTCGACAAGAAGGCTGGCAAGGTGATCATCGAGTCCGAGGTCTCGCCCAGGCGGCAGCTTCGATGCTAAATGAAAGTGAACGTCTGCGTCCCATCATTCTTGCGCCTGCTCGCGGACCAAATCATCTACGTGAGATCATGCGGACGTTGGCGAGACTTGAGATCACCGATGGATTGACGTTCTCTGAATTGCTGGTTGAATGCGAATCGCAACTCTCCGCTGAAACAACCTTGCTGGTGATCCTGCAGCAAGCCGAACCAGAAACCATTGCGGCTTTGATCAGCTTGCAACGTCGCGGACGAGCCGTGGCGGTCATCATCAACACCCACGACATCAACGATTACTCTTCCATCGCTGGTCCGCTGATCGCAGCCAGAATCCCCACGTTTCACCTCGCGTCTGCCGACGCGATCAGCGATGTCTGTCGTCAAACCTTGCTGCGCTAACATAACGCGTGCGAAAAATCGGCTAACGGAAACCGTGAACCGGCATGCTGGCCCAAATCGAAGTGAAACCGCGTAGAGCCTACCGGAATCGATCTGAATGAAGCGGGCGACTCGTTGAGCATCCCGCGATGAAATTAAACGCTATTTAAACTTCAACAACGCGTAGTTGCGTTTGCCTTTTCGCAGCACCATCACAGTTTCACTTGCGAGATCGCTTTCGGTCAAACGATGTTGCCCGTCGGTGATGCGAACATTGTTGACATAAGCGCCACCATCCTTGATCGCACGTCGTGCCTCGCCACCGCTGCCGGCGAGGCCTGCTTCCTGGAACGCTTCGACGATCCAATACCCCTCATCGTCCAATTGGCTTCGAGCAATTTCGCTGCTCGGCACATCCGCAAAGATTTCGCCCAGCGAAGCATCGGTTTGCTTACCGATTTCACCACCAAACAAAATCTTCGAAGCCCTTTCAGCAGATTCCAGCCCTTCCGTCCCATGCACCAACTGTGTCATCCATTCGGCGAGTCGATTCTGGGCCACCCGACGCCCCGGATCCGCGGTGGTTGCCTCTTGGAGCGTATCGAATTCTTCTCGCTCAATTTCGGTGAGATACGCGATACACCGCATCACATCCGCATCTTCGACCCGGCGCCAGTATTGATAGAACTGATAGGGGCTCGTCCGGTCGGCTGCCAGCCAGATCGCACCCTGCTCGGTCTTACCCATTTTTCGGCCATCCGTCGTGGTCAACAACGGCGCCGTGATGCCGAACAACTGCTTCCCCAACATCCGTCGGCCCAAATCGATTCCGGCGGTCACGTTCCCCCACTGGTCACTGCCGCCCGCTTGGATCAGACATCCATGTTCGCGATTGAGATGCACAAAGTCGTATGCCTGCAACAACATGTAACTGAATTCGGTGTAACTCAATCCGGCTTCACTTTCCAAACGTGAACGCACCGAATCTTTGCCAAGCATGACTCCAATCGGGAAACTCTTGCCAACATCGCGAAGGAACTCGAGGTACGAATAGCCTTGCATCCAATCAAAGTTGTTCAGCAGCAATGCAGCTTGAGGCCCCTCGAAATCGAGAAAACGCCTCATTTGCGACGCGACGCCAGCAACATTCGCTTCGAGCTGTTCAGCCGAAAGCAGATTGCGTTCCTCACTCTTGCCGCTGGGGTCACCAATCATCCCCGTGGCTCCGCCCACCAGTGCGATGGGGCGATGGCCAGCACGCTGGAACCGACGCAACATCATCAGCTGCATCATGCTGCCGACGTGCAAACTGTCGGCGGTCGGATCGAATCCGATGTAGACGGTTTGTGGACCGGAAGCGAGCAATTTGGCCAATTCATCCGTATCAGTGCATTGATGAATCAAACCGCGCCAACGGAGTTCATCCAACAGTTGTGGGTCTGTCATGATCTATTTCGCTGCGTGAGGATCGCCTCGGCGACCAGCAAATCTTCTGGGTAAGTGATTTTGAGATTATCCGCCGCCCCGGTGACGAGAGCGACATCATGCCCGAGACGTTCGACTAATTGAGCATCATCGGTCGCGGGTCGTCCATTGTGTTTCCGATAGGCCTCAATCAACAACCCGGCTCGAAAGACTTGAGGCGTCAAGGCTGTCCAAAGTTCACGTCGATCAATCGTTGTAGAGCGAGATTGGCCACCCAGATCCCGTTTTAGCGTGGCAGTTAGGGGCGTCGCCAGGATCGCAGCACCCACGGTTGCGGCGGTTGCAAAGACCGCTGCCAAATCTTGATCGCGAACAAGCGGCCGAGCGGCATCATGGACCGCGACCAGACCGATAGCCGAATCAGCTTCCAGATGGGACAAGGCCGCCCAAACACTCTCGCTACGTTCAGCGCCCCCGAGAACCAATTCGACAGAACACTTGGGTGACAACGAGCCCCACTCTTCCGAGCTCAATTGGTTCGCAAAAGTGTCGTGGTCCTGTTCGGAAACGGACATCACAATCCGCCCAACTTCGCGGCGAGCCGCCAGACGCTGCACAGCGTGAACCCAAAGCGGCTTGCCCAACAGCTGAGCAAACAATTTGTTGGACTGCGATCCAAAGCGTTGCCCTGATCCGGCAGCTGGCAAAATCGCCGCAATCGAACCGTCAAACAGCGTCGATTCAGAATCAGACATCACAATTAAGGACCCATCAAACAACTAAGGACCCATCCAGCACAGGAAAGTCGGGTCGGTATATCAGGCCAGCGCTGATCATTCAAGCAAGGTGGCGGACGAAAACCTACACGCGAGCGATGTTCCTATGCCGCGTCTTCTTCGTCTTCGTACTCAGCGTCTTCATATTCTTCGTCTTCGTACTCTTCGTCTTCGTACTCTTCGTCTTCGTACTCAGCGTCTTCGTAATCTTCGTCTTCGTAATCTTCGTCTGCACCCTGGCTGACCATGCTAACTCTGGATTCATCCCCTTCTTCTTGGTCGTCCGCATCGAGGGCAGCTTCTTCCTCCACGTCATCCTGCTCGTCGTCGTACTCAGGCAGTTCGCCTGAGCCGGTTCTCGATGCTGACTGCATGGGTGCCGCTGAATCCACCTCTGCCGCTGAATCCACCACCCCAGGTGACTTGCGTTGATCTTTATCGGATGGTGTTGGCTGACGCTTGCTTTTCGAAGCCTTCTCCGTCGCCGGCTCAGACTTTTCCCGTTTGGGGACGACGGTTGCGGTGGCGACCGGTTCTTCGGTCTCCTCTGACTCCAAGCCTTGCATGGCTTCCCATTGGGGCATCGTCATGATGACTTCACGAGCTTTACTACCGTTGTACTCGCCAACGACTCCATCTTCGGCCATAAAATCGATCAACTTGGCTGCCCGTCCGTAGCCGATCCCCAAACAGCGCTGCAGCAGCGAACAAGACCCACGCCCTTCACGAATCACAACTTCAATCGCGCTGTCGTAAAGCTCATCACGCTTTTTCAATTTGTCCAAGCTGGTGCCTTCACCCTCTTCTTCTTGTTCGATCTTGAGATTCATCAACTCACCGACAAAGTTCTGTTCCGCGGTACTGCATTGGTCACAGACTTTGTCGATCTCATCATCGGACAGAAAAGTTCCTTGTCCGCGAATCAGCGTACTGGTCCCTGGCCACAAGAACAGCATGTCACCATTGCCCAGTAATTTATCGGCCCCATTTTCATCCAAAACAACGCGACTGTCAGTTTTACTGGCGACTTGAAAACTCAGGCGTGCCGGCAAGTTACTTTTGATCAAACCTGTAATGACATCCACCGTTGGCTTTTGGGTCGCCAAGATCAAGTGGATTCCAACAGCACGGCTCTTTTGCGCCAATCGGATGATATGCTGTTCGACATCTTTGCCGGCAGTCATCATCAGGTCAGCCATTTCGTCAGCAACAATCACGATGAAGGGGAGTTTTTCAGGGACGTTTCCTGCTTGGTCTTCATCATCAACCTCCAACCGGCGCAACACTTCATCGCGTCCAAGATCGTTGAAGCTATTAATGTGCCGGACTCCCGCTTTGGCCAGCAGAGAATATCGTTCCTCCATTTTCTCAACGGCCCACGCCAGGATGGCTTCCGCCTTTTTCATGTCTGTGATCACTGGATGCATCAGGTGCGGCAACCGCCCATAGCCACTGAGTTCAACCATCTTGGGGTCGATCATCAGCATCCGCACTTCATCCGGCCGACAACACATCAAGACCGACGTGATAATTGCGTTCAAACAAACACTTTTACCGGTGCCCGTTCGGCCAGCGATCAAGAGGTGTGGCATTTTCGCGAGGTCGACGACCATCGGATTCCCGGAGACATCCTTCCCCAAGAAAACGGGGATGTTCATCTTCGCCGCCCGCGTGTCTGATTCCTCAATCACATCGCGCAATCGTACAACTTGCCGCGATTCGTTGGGCACCTCGATACCAACTGTATTTTTCCCTGGCAGCGGCGTGA
>JARGNK010000009.1:0-6967 GCA_029213145.1 Rubripirellula sp.
TGACGTCCGAGCGGTGACCAAAATTTACCCAATGGGTGAAGTCGAAGTGCTGGCGTTACGAGGCATTGACCTGGAGCTGTTCGCCGGTGACTTCACCGTTATGCTTGGCCCCAGTGGCAGCGGTAAGTCAACACTCCTGAACATCCTCGGCGGGCTCGATTCGCCCACCGACGGTACGGTCCTATTTCGCGGGACTGACCTGACCCGCGCGAGCCAACGCCAGCTGACACTCTACCGGCGTGAATCAGTTGGGTTTGTATTTCAGTTTTACAATTTAATTCCGTCGCTAACTGCTCGCGAAAACATTCAATTGGTAACCGACGTTTCAACCTCTCCAATGTCGGCTGAAGCAGCATTGGATCTCGTTGACTTGGCCGATCGCCAAGACCATTACCCATCGCAACTTTCCGGCGGCCAACAGCAACGAGTCGCGATCGCCCGCGCCATTGCCAAACGCCCCGACGTCTTGCTGTGCGACGAACCAACCGGCGCCTTGGACGCGGCGACCGGAATTACAGTTTTGGAAGCGATTCAACGAATCAACTTGGAACTTGGAACGACGACCGCCGTCATCACACACAACGCAACGATCGGCGAGATGGCAGATCGCGTCGTCAAAATGCGGGACGGCATGATTGCGGAAGACTACCGAATCGAGGCCAAAACGCCCGTGGATAAAATCAGCTGGTGATATGCGGGCACTGAATCGTAAGCTGATCCGTGAATTGGGGGAAACCAAAGCACAATTCCTCGCCATCGCCGTGGTAATCGGGTCGGGCGTTGCGGTTCTCGTGATGTCACTCAATACGCTCGGTTTTCTGCGAACGACACGCGACGCGTACTACGATCGTTATCGATTCGCGCTAGTTTTTGCTTCGGTCGCGCGAGCACCACTACCGGTTGAATCACAACTACTCTCGATTGACGGGGTTGCAACGGCGGAGACCCGAATCGTCGCAGACGTCACGCTGGATGTACCGGGACTCGACGAACCCGCCGTGGCAAGACTGATCTCATTACCCCACTATGCGTCGGCCGGGCTGAACCAAATTCACTTGCGGCAAGGACGACTTCCTGAGGCCGATCGGGCTGGTGAAATCATCGCCAGTGAACCTTTCTTTGAGGCGAATGGACTGCAACTCGGAGATCGGATCAACGCAGTGCTAAATGGACGCCTGCAACCTCTCGTGATCGTTGGCGTCGCACTTAGCCCTGAATACGTGATCCAGGTGCGAGCCGGTGAACTACTCCCTAACGATCCAAGGTTCGGCATTTTTTGGATGTCGCGTCGCCAACTCGAAGCGGCGTTCGACATGCAAGGTGCCTTCAACGACGTCTCGATCCGACTACTACGGGGCACAAATGAAAACGAAGTCATCGACCGACTCGACGCGACCCTGGCCCGCTACGGCGGTATCGGTGCGTATGGCCGAGACCAGCATGTCTCCGCGCGGTTCCTCGATGATGAGCTAAAGCAATTGCGAGCAACCGGCATGGTCGCTCCGTCAATTTTTATGGCGGTCGCTGCATTTCTTTTAAACGTGGTTTTGGCACGGCGAATCAGCACACACCGAACGACCATCGCGGCGTTAAAAGCTTTTGGCTACACGAATTTCGAAATCTCCTGGCACTATCTGCAATCTTCGTTACTCGTCGCTGGCATCGGCGGGCTTGGTGGCATTGCTGCCGGGCAATGGATGGCGAGTGGTTTGTCGGAGGTGTACTCAGAATTCTATCGCTTTCCAACATTCGTTTATCGTACCGATTGGCGAGTGAACCTCGTCGCACTGAGCCTGAGCCTACTCGCCGCTTTCGTCGGTTCGTGGCGGGCCGTCCGGGCGGCAGCTCGGCTGCCGCCGGCGGAGGCAATGCAGCCGGCCGCACCAGCCACCTATCGACGCACACTGCTCGAATCGCTTGGCCTTTTTCAATGGATTCCCGTCACGACAAGAATGATCCTACGGGGATTAAGACGCCGCCCGATCAGCGCTGCCTTTTCATCGCTGGGAATCGCTTTTTCGGTGTCGGTGATGGTCCTTAGCGGATTCGGTGGCGATGCGATCGAACATTTGATTGAATTTCAATTCGCCACCGCCCAAAGGCAAGATGTTCAAGTCACATTCAACAAAGTGACCAGCCCCGTCGCCCGACACGATCTTCGACACCTACCTGGCGTTCAGCGGGTTGAACCGTTTCGCGCGGTTGCAGTCAAACTGATATCAGAACATCGGGAACACCACACCAACATCCTCGGCTTGGAATCGGAACGCGATCTGTTTCGCCTGTTGAATACGGAATCCAAACCGATTCGGCTGCCACCCTCGGGAATCGTCCTGAACGATAAACTCGCTAGCATCCTTCAGGTTCAGCCGGGGGACCAACTGCAATTTGAAGTCCTGGAAGGTAAACGCCCACTTGGTACACGACTCGTTTCCAAAGTAACCACGGAGTACGCCGGCACCAGTGCGTACATGGATCGATCGGCTCTGAACCAATTGATGCATGAAAGTGACTGCATCAGCGGGGCATTCTTGGCTGTCGATTCGAAATATGAGCAAGCGTTGTACCATCAACTGAAACAAACACCGCAAGTCGCTTCCGTTCTGATCCAATCATCCGCCATCAAGCAATTCCGTGAAACGATCGCCGCGAATCAGCTAACGATGCAATCGTTCACATTACTATTCGCCTGTATCATCGCGTTTGGCGTCGTTTATAATACGGCGAGGATTGCGTTGGATGAGCGAAGTCGAGAACTAGCAACGCTGCGCGTCATCGGCTTCACGCGATTGGAAGCATCAACCATCCTGTTGGGCGAACTAACGATCTTGACGTTGGTCGCAATTCCGATCGGATGGGGAATTGGCTATGGCTTTTGTGCCGCGATGGTCGTTGGCTTTGAATCAGAACTGTACCGAATTCCCTTGGTGATTCGCCCGGAAAGCTACGCCCGTGCCGCATTGGTCACGTCAGCCGCCGCCGCCATCAGCGGCATTCTCGTTAGACGTCGACTCGATCATCTCGATTTGGTCGAAGTCTTGAAGAATCGCGATTGACGAGGGATTGGAAAGCAACCGCATGAACAAAACGCAACCCGCTGCCGGTCAACCTCAGACACGTTTGCTCGGACACGCGCGGCGAGCGTTAGGGTGGCTACTGATCCTGGCCACCCTGACCACCGTGGTTGCTCTGAGTTTCCGAGAAAGACCATTATTGGTCGATGTCGCGAAGGTTTCTCGGGGCCCGATGGATGTCCGCGTCGAAGAAGATGGGCAGACGCGTATTCGAGAAAAACATGTCGTCTCGACACCACTAGCCGCTCGGCTGTCGCGGATCACGCTGGAAGTCGGCGACGCGGTGAAGAAAGATGTCACCGTGCTCTCGCGACTCGAAGCGACCGATCCATCCCTGCTTGACCCCAGGGCGGTTGCTCAAGCCACAGCACGAGTCCGCGCGGCAGAACGAAAACTAGACTTGTCCCGCTCTTCGTTGGCCAAAACAGAGGCAAAACTACAATTCGCAGAATCGGAGACAGGCCGCGTTCGGAAAATGGTTGCGGGAAATGCCGCCTCGCAATCACAGCTGGAATCGCAAGAGTCGCTGTTTCGCATGCTTAGCGAAGAGGTCCGCGGCCTGGGCTTCGCAGTCGACATTGCCCAATACGAACTAGAGCTTGAAAAGGCCGCCCTGCTGCTGACGAGGTCGGCCCCCGACGATCAAGCGGAAATGACACTTTCGGTCCGGGCGCCAATTGATGGCCGCGTCTTACGCATCTACCAAGAAAGCACCGCTGTCGTTCGAGCAGGCGAACCACTGCTCGAAATCGGGGACCCCCAAGACCTCGAAATCATCGCAGACGTGTTGTCTCGCGATGCCGTTCGAATCTCGCCAGGCGACGCTGTGGACCTCAAACATTGGGGAGGCAACTACACCCTCACCGGCCGCGTTCGGCTAGTTGAACCATCTGGGTTCACAAAAACTTCCGCACTCGGAGTTGAGGAACAACGCGTCAACGTGATCATCGACCTCGAAAATCCTCCAGAAGAACGGCCGCAACTTGGTGACGGGTTCCGCGTCGATTGTGAAGTCGTGGTGTGGCGACAAGCAGATGTCCTGCAGATACCTACCAGCGCCCTGTTCCGTGTCGAAGGAACTTGGCACGTTTTTGTAATCACCAACGGCAGTGCCGAACGGGTACCCGTAGTGGTCGGGCAAAATAACGGACAAACGGCCCAAATCATCGAAGGTCTTGAAGAAGGAATGCCGACCATCGTCCACCCCAGTGACAAACTGGACGAGGGCTCACCAATCGAAAGACGATGAAATCTAAAATCATCCCGATCACTGACCGCCGGATAGCGACACGACCTACTGGGTCAACGGTATCAACGTAAGCAAAAAGCAATCTCTGTAAACAAGCATGATGATTGACTTTCATTAGCATTTTGGAAGTCGAAAAATTGGTCCTGGCCTTGACGCGAAGCATCCCTTACCCTGAAAAGAGTGACACAAAACCCTGAAAAGAGTGACACAAACACTCTGCATGCCACATCGAGAACAAAAAGTGAAACAAGTTCAGACCGCGTTCGGCGTCGCGATCGCCCTATGCTATACGACTGCCGTTCAAGCTCATCCCGGCCACGGAAACCCTGGCTCGACTCACTACTGGACAGAACCGGAACACCTCGTGGCGTTAGGCATCGTGGCTACATTCGTCACCACGCTCTGCATTGGAAAGTACTGCTTCAATCACAGTGGGCGAAAATCTTCGGTGTGATCAGTACCGTTGACTAACAGCGCAGCATGTCGCTTTCAGCTGAATCACCAACGGCTCCCTCTTGAGCGAACCAGAATCAAAAAACGCCTCAGTCGCTCCAACAACGAGCGACTGCTACGTCACTGATGACACGACTTCGATGTCATGCCTTCTACAGTGACACCTGCGAATGCCCCCCAAAAGCCCGGCATTTCAGACAGAGGCAGCAAGCAATTCTTGAAACTGCCCCCATGTCCGCGTGTTGGCAACATCCTGCTTCGTCAGCCCACCGCGACGGGCTTGCTTGATCCCAAACCGCATCACATCGAGACCTTCCACTGCATGGGCATCGGTGTTGATAACAATGGGGATCCCGAGTCGCTTCGCGGCAGCCAAGTGAACGTCGTTTAGATCGAGCCTCGCTGGATTAGCGTTTAGCTCCATCAAGGTGCCATGCTCGGCTGCGGATTTGAGGACGGCATCGATATCGACCTCGTAAGCAGGGCGTCGATTGATTAGACGCCCCGTCGGATGCGCAATGCAAGTGACGTAGGGATTCTCGATGGCCCCTAAAATCCGCTCGGTGATTTGATCCCGTGGTTGCCGCTGTCCGTAATGCACGCTGGCCAAGACCCAGTCCGCTTCGGCCAAACAGTCATCGGGCAGATCCATCCCACCCGGCTCCAAAATGTCACACTCAATCCCCTTCAAGATTTGCAAGCGACCTTCGTATTCTGGCCGAATCTCGTCGATCATTTTCCATTGCTCACGCAATCGCTCCGCGTCCAATCCCATCGCCATGGAAACACGCTTGCTGTGATCCGTGATCGCGATGTAGGACAAGCCTCGTTGGATGGCTGCATCCGCCATTTCACGAATCGTTCCCGTCCCGTCGGTAGCATTGGTGTGCATATGCAAGTCACCCTGAATCTCATCCTCGGAAATTAACCGAGGCATGGCCTCTTGTTCCGCCCACTGAAATTCATTGCGGTCTTCTCGGATCTCTGGATCAAACCAAGGCAATCCAATTGCCTCATAGACACCTGATTCGGTCGCGCCGGCCACGCGTGAATCGTCATCCGTTCGAAACACACCGTACTCGTTGATCTTAAAACCTTGTTCCTTAGCAGTTTTGCGAACGTGAACATTGTGCGCTTGCGACCCCGTGAAATACTGCAGCGCCGCGCCGAATTGCTCCGCGTCCACCACTCGCATATCCACTTGGAACGCCTTGCCGACTCGTATCGAAATCTTCGTGTCCCCGCGCATAATCGTCTGAGTCCGACCGGCATACGATTCCAGATGATCCATGACAGCACTACGGTCTGATGCAACGACCAGCAAATCCAAATCACCGACCGTTTCACGTCCTCGCCGGTATGACCCGGCCCATTCCTTCTGATCGATCGCATCACAAGCTTGCATGTGCTGATCAATCAATTGAACCAATCCGTCCGCTTCGGACCAGCGCAACCGCTTGGCCGCTTCCTCGGCAATCTCCAGCCCATCCAGAATGGCCTGCTGAGTTTTCATGCCGAACCCCTTGAGCTTACCGACACGATCTTCGTGACAGGCCTTGCGTAAATCGGCAAGCGATTCCAGTTCCAACTCCTGCTGCAAGCGAGCCGCCTTTTTCGCGCCGAGCCCCGGAATCCTTGACATCTCTATTACGACATCAGGAATTTCCTGTCGCAGCTTTTCCAGCTGAGGAAGCTTGCCCTCGGACAGCAACGTTTGCGTTTTTTCGACCAGCGTTTTACCAATCCCCGGTATCTTGGCGAGATCACGCGACTCATCCTCCAAAATCGAAGCAACCGATTCGTCTAAATCGCGGATTGCTTTCGCGCCGTTACGGTAAGCGCGAATCCGAAACGGATTCTCGCCGCGAAACTCAAGTAGCTGCGCCATTTCATCAAAAACATCAGCGATCGTTGCGTTTTCCACCAGACAGGTTTCCTTGACTCACGAAACGAGATACCAGGAGCGTCAGCTCACAGAGTTCAGATCACCAGACATAGACCGCGAACAGAAGGAATGATTCCATGCGGCCATCAGCGAGATGGTCGCGGCCGCGCTAGTGCAGCGTATTTGTTTTCGCAAATGATTTCCAGCCGCTCTCAACAGCTCGACTCGGCTGACAGTCAAGAAAGGAAGAAAGATCGCAAGCCAGGCCCCCGTCGTGGCCAAAAAAAGATCAGCGTGCCCAAAAAA
>JARGNK010000009.1:7067-15858 GCA_029213145.1 Rubripirellula sp.
CCAAAAAAAGATCAGCGTGCCCAAAAAAGATCCACAAGGTAAAACGCACCGACGTCTTTTTTCAGCACACCGACGAACGGGCACCTGCAGTTTTCCCAACCGCGTTTGCCCAGCCGCGTTTGCCCCCTCAAACAGACTCGACGGTAGTCAAATAGACTCGAGGGTAGTCAAATAGACTTGAGGGTAGATTGGGTAGACCGGAAATTACAGCGTGTCAGAACGTAGCCGGGCTCACAAACCGAGGGAGCCACGATCGATTAGGGATTGACGGGATACCAAGTCGAATCGCGTGGCTTGTTTCGCCGCGGCGTCGCTGGTTTTCGCACACTAACCGTTACCGGAGCACGGGTGGAAACGGAGGTCAACTCGGTCGGCCCAATGGGCGATCTAGCTGGCAACGGGGGTGCCTCGAACTGCTTTGATTCAACTGGCGGTGGTGGAATGGATGGAATCGAAGATGCCGGCCCGCTGCGGCCACGAAAAGGAGACGAATAATCCTCTGGTGCCGCTATCGGCTCAACTCTTCCACCCAAACTCTGTGGATCAGAGGTCATGCTGTAACTCGATCGAGGACGAATCATCGCCGTGGAATCGTCGGCGTTCTGAAGCTCCCAATAATTTGAAGGGGCCGCACCCGACGCGCCTCCGGAACTGGATCCACTGCCGTTGGGATTACCAGTACCGGCACCATTCTCGCTACCGTTGGTCGTGCCATTGGTGCTCCCGTTAACGGCACCACCTTGGCCAATAGCACTACTACCCGCACCGGTAGAGCTGGGTGGCGGCGGTATGGCCAAACCACTCGATTGCCCGCTGTTCAATTGCGGCCGCTCGATTGGGGCAAGGTCGCCAGTGGAGTTACCGGTTGCACCGGTGGACGGGCCCGTAGATTGGATGGTCGGCGGTAAAGCAGGTGGGGCACCCTGCAAGGGTGTCATGTTGTAGCCACCGTTGCTGCCGTAACCGCCAGCTTGACCATAGGCGCCGCTTGGAAGCGTGGATGGGATTGAGGTTGCCCCCTGTCCCATCGCTCCCACTGCACCAACCTGCCCGATCCCAGAAGCGGACATTGGCTGGGAATAAACCGGTGTCGGACAAGCCGACGGCGAAGTCGCGCAAGGTGCAGGACCATAGGCAGGCGGACTATAGGCAGGGGGTGGCGACTGAAACGTTGTAAAAGGAGTCCGCTGAACCTGCTGCTCGGTCGAGGTACAAGGTTGCTGAACGATCACAGCCCCGCCGCTGACGGGATCGACCGCCGTCACGGGTCGGTAGTAGGTCACCGGAGCACTGTAATAACTAGTTTGATAGCCGGTGCCGAACCAGCGACTAAACAGACCTCGCAATCCTCTTGGCGGTTGCGGAGGCGTTGGGGGGAACAACGGTGTGACCTGCGTTGGCGGCAATGCGGTTGCCGGCAAACCAGTTGGCGTCGTAACCGTCAGCGGAGCCCCAGGAAGTGTCGTCCCCACTTGAGGCCGATACGAAGTGACGGGAACTTGACCACGGTAGGGCAGCGGATTGCCCGTTGCCCGACTCGTTGGCGGTAAGTAGGGATTTGCGGGAGCAACTTGGTAGGTCGCCTGCACATTCCCCGTCACAGGCGTTGAACTGTAAATCGGCTGGCTGCCGGCGTATGCTGCCGTCCCACTCGTGTAGACCGCCCCACCAGGATAGGCAGGCTGACCACGATAAACTGGCTGACCACGATAAACTGGCTGACCAGTGTAGACAGATGGGTTGTCGATATAGGCCGGTCGCTGGGCTTGATACACCCCGTTCTGCGATACCGGCGTCGGCGCGGGCATCAAAACCACTGGTCTCGCTGCTGTCACGGGTGGAATTCCGACAATCTCCGGCCCGGTCGCAACTGGTGCTGCCGCCGTGATCACAGGGACCGAGGTGACTGGTGCCGAGGTGACCTGGGGACCAATCGCAAGCTGTGGGCCAGCGTCGACAGGGATCGCTCCCACAGCAACGGGAGCGTAACCGACGGCATAAACGGGCTGGTTCCGCCCGAACAGCCAATCGGTCAAACAGCAAGCCGACGCTCCGTTCCCCGAAGAGAACAAAGTCGCGAAGGTGCATAAAATTGCAAGCGATGACCGCATGCTGAATCCCCGTGCGAGTGGCAAACATTTGATTGGATGGCGATTCCGGTACTTTTTGACGCGTTACCGAAGAGGCTCCGAGGGAAGTTGACGCCGTGAGAGCCAATTGGTCAATCTTCCTTGAGTGATCTTTCCGGCATTGGAAATCTTTTCGGCCCCCCCAGGAACGACTGAATCGAATGAAGAGATTCTTCCAGGGCTGAATCCGACACGTGGTAGCTCTACCCGAACCAGCGAACAGCCGTCGCAGCACTGACAAACGAGCCCGAGAAACTCGCATTTCGGCAAATCCACTGCGACCCAATTTCTCCTCTGCAGCCCAATTTCCTAGCAACGAGCCGCCCTGGCTCCCCGTAAAGAGCCGCCTTGCGGCCTCTGCCAACCCCCATTTGCCGCGAGCGGATGCTCACCCGCCTGCCGCCTGCCAACCTGACAACCCGGCCCGCCAGAGCTTTCGACCGAACCCAGCCAAATCACTTTAAGTTGTTTAATAGCAACACCTTAAGATCCATTCGAAAGCATTCGGCACAGATGTTGCTTGGAGAGGGTGTCGTCTGGAGTTCCCTGCCACCGGTGCATGAGTAACAACCAGCACAATCGACCGAACACAACTACCTTTTTCATCCCTTCGCCGACTGGAAGAACTGCTCGTTTAGGGGCGGACAGCGAAGGAAGACCGTTAAAAATTTACAGGAGAAAAACGTCGTGGCAAAGCAAATTGTTTTTGACGACGATGCACGTGGACCTTTGTTGTCCGGCGTCAGCAAATTGGCACGAGCTGTCAGCAGCACGCTGGGACCACGTGGTCGAAACGCGGTGCTCGACAAAGGCTGGGGCTCACCCAAAGTGACCAAGGACGGTGTGACCGTCGCCGAAGATATCGAACTGGACGACCCGTTTGAGAACCTCGGCGCTCAACTGGTGAAAGAGGCCGCCAGCAAGACAAACGACGTCGCTGGCGACGGAACAACGACAGCCACGATCCTCAGCGAAGCGGTTTTCCGCGAGGGATTGAAAATGGTCGCCGCTGGTGCGGATCCGATGGCATTGTCCCGTGGCATCTCCCGCGGTGTTGACGCCGCCGTCGCCCAAGTCGGGAAGCTCTCGACACCGATCAACGAGAAAAGCAAGAGCGACATTCGTCAAGTCGCGACCATCGCTGGCAACAACGATCCGACGATCGGTGCCGTCCTTGCAGACGCCTTCACCAAAGTCGGCAAGAACGGCGTGATCACGGTTGAAGAAGGTCGGTCCAACGAAACCTACGTCGATGTTGTCGAGGGCATGCAATTCGACCGCGGTTTCCTGTCGCCTCACTTCGTCACCAATCAGGACGATGTCAGCGTCGACCTGGAAGACTGCTACGTTTTGCTGTTTGAAGAAAAGATCAGCAACAACAAAAAAATGATTCCGCTTCTGGAAGCAATCAGCAAATCGAAAAAGCCACTGCTGATCATCGCAGAAGACGTTGAAGGCGAAGCACTCGCAACACTGGTTGTCAACAAGATGCGAGGCATCTTGTCAGCCTGTGCCGTCAAGGCACCTGGCTACGGTGATCGCCGAAAGGCCATTCTGGGCGACATCGCGGTACTGACTTCCGGAAAGGCAATCTTCAAGGATCTTGGGATTGACCTGGAAAGCGTCAAAATTACCGACCTCGGTCGTGCGAAGAAAATCCGAGTGACCAGCGAAGCGACCACGATCGTCGGTGGAGCAGGTAAAGCGGCAGAAATCAACAGTCGGGTCGAGCAGATCCGTCGCGAAATCGACGCGACAGAAAGCGATTACGATCGCGAGAAGCTGCAAGAACGGCTCGCGAAATTGGCTGGTGGTGTTGCCCAAATCAACGTTGGTGCTGCAACCGAAACCGAGATGAAGGAACGCAAAGCATTGATCGACGACGCTCGCGCAGCCACGCAAGCGGCGCTTGAAGAGGGGATCGTGCCAGGCGGTGGAACTGCCCTACTGCGTTGCCGACCAGCACTCGAGAAACTTGAGAAGAACACCGAAGGCGACGAGAAACTCGGAGTCCGAATCGTTCGTCACGTCCTCGACTACCCACTCAAGGCAATTGCGAATAACGCCGGTTTGGATGGTGCGGTTGTCGCAAACCGAGTTTTGCAAATGAAGGGCAAGACCGAAGGCTACGACGCAAACGCTGAAAAGTATTGCGACCTTGTCGCCGCTGGCGTGGTCGACCCCGCCAAAGTCGTTCGTAGCTCACTGACCAACGCTGCCAGCGTTGCCTCACTGCTGCTGACCACCGAATCTCTGGTTACTGAGATCCCAACCGAGGAAGAACCAGACGGCGGTGACCACCATCACGACCACGGCATGGGCGGTGGAATGGGAGGCGGCATGGGCGGAATGGATATGGGAGGCATGGGTGGCATGGGAGGCATGGGCGGAATGGGCGGCATGATGTAGTCGCCGCCCGCCAGTCACTCACATCCAACCAATTTTAAAACTCAACCAAATATCTAACATTCAATTACGAGAGAAATAGAACCATGGCAAAAATCAACCTGCGACCACTTGATGATCGTGTTGTTGTTCAACCAAGCGAAGCGGAAGAAACCACCGCAGGTGGCATCGTGCTTCCCGACTCCGCAAAGGAAAAGCCACAGCGTGGAATCGTGGTTGCCGTCGGCCCGGGCAAATTGCTCGATAGCGGCAACCGGGGCGACATGAGCGTCGGCAAAGGTGACACCGTGATCTACGGTAAGTATGGCGGTAGCGACGTTGAAGTTGACGGCCAAGATATGAAGATCCTCCGCGAAGGCGACATCCTGGCCAAAGTGCTGTAGTCGTTTAGACAGCAGCCAACCACCGAAAATACCTGTTCATTAGAGGAAAAAACTCGTGGCGAAACAACTTCTTTTCGACGATCACGCCCGCACTCGCATGCTGGCAGGGGTCGATAAATTGGCCGACGCAGTCGCTGTAACAATGGGCCCAACCGGGCGCAACGTGATCATTGACAAATCGTTCGGCGGCCCGACCGTGACCAAAGATGGTGTCACGGTGGCGAAGGAAATCGAGCTGGAAGATCGGTTCGAAAATATGGGTGCCAAACTCGTCATCGAAGTCGCTCAGAAAACGAGTGACTTGGCAGGTGATGGAACAACCACGGCAACCGTCCTGGCTCGCTCGATCTTCAAAGAGGGACTCCGCAACATTGTCGCCGGCAGCAATCCTGCCGCGATTCGACGTGGCATCGACAAGGCTGTCGCTGCAGCATCGGAAGAGCTTTTTGACATGGGGCGTCCGGTCAAGAACAAGCAAGAGGTCGCGAACGTTGGCGCGATTTCCGCAAACAACGATCCTCAGATCGGCGGCTTGCTGGCGGATGCACTTGAGCGAGTCGGCAAAGATGGCGTAATCACGGTCGAGGAGGGCAAGACCCGAGACACGACGGTCAACTACGTCGATGGAATGCAGTTTGACAAGGGTTACATCTCGCCCTACTTCATCACTGATCCAGGCACGATGGAAGCCAACCTGGAGAACGCGCTCGTGCTCTTGTACGAGAAGAAAGTCAGCAATGTCCGCGACTTGGTTCCACTGCTTGAGAAAGCAGCTCAAACCGGTCAACCACTACTGATCATTGCCGAAGACGTCGACGCGGAAGCCTTGACTCTCTTGGTGGTGAACAAGCTTCGCGGAACGCTGAATGTCTGTGCCGTGAAGGCTCCCGGCTTCGGTGATCGCCGCAAGTCGATGCTCGGCGACATCGCCACCCTGACGGGCGGAACGCTCATCAGCGAAGACCTTGGTATCCAACTCGAAAATGTCACCCTTGAGCAACTTGGCCGCGCGAAGAAGGTCACCGTTGACAAGAGTAACACGACCATCGTCGAAGGCAGCGGAAACCGTGCCGACATCGACAAACGGGTTAGCCAAATCCGTGCTCAAATTGAGCAAACCGACAGCGAGTACGACAAGGAAAAGTTCCAAGAGCGGCTTGCTAAATTGGCTGGTGGCGTTGCGGTGATCAGCGTGGGTGCTGAGACTGAAGCCGAAATGAAGCAAACCAAAGCTCGCCTCGAAGACGCTTTGCATGCAACGCGTGCAGCTGTCGAAGAGGGAATTGTTTCTGGTGGTGGAGTTGCCTTGGTTCGCTGCCGCGAGGCGGTTGAAGCGGTCAAATCGACACCTGTCAAAGACAGCGATGGCAAAACCGTGATCCCGTCAGCTAAGGGTGACGAGAAAATCGGTGTCGATATCGTCTTGGCAGCACTTGACGCTCCCATGCGTCAAATCGCCAACAACGGCGGAATCGATGGCAGTGTTGTGGTGGACGAAGTTCGCCAAAAAGCCAAGAACATTGGCTACGATGCGAATACCGGCCAGTACTCCGATATGCTCAAAGCCGGTGTCATCGACCCTGTCAAAGTCGTGCGAACAGCCCTCGCGAACGCAGGCAGCATCGCCGGGCTGTTGCTAACCACTGAAGCATTGGTGACCAACTTCGAAGCGGAAGACAAAGAACGTCGTCCTGTCGAAGGTGTCGTCAACTAATTTAGCCGCAACTGATAACTGCATCATTTGATGCGTCAGTTATTACGGGTCGCATGCCTGGATTTTCCGGTTGGTGTGCGACCCGTATTGCTTAATTTAGAATCCAACTTGCACTGACCCGACAGCTTGGAAGAGAATTCTCGGGGTTGTAAAAACTGCCGGGCTATTCGCTTGGCTCGCGCGGGAATAGGACAGGACGGCGGCAGCGCGACCTTTCAATGGCGTCCCGCTAGAGCAATTTGCAAATCCTGGGTTGTCGCGAGCTTGCCATCCCGAACGAGACACTGCATAGCATCTCGTTAACTTTCACACGACAACTTGCACATCAACCAGACGATCGACTCTCAAAGGGCAACGACTCATGGCTGAGAAGGCCTGCTATTACGAAGTGCTTAAAGTCGAACGCTCCGCAAACAAAGGCGAGATTGATCGCGCTTACCGCAAGTTGGCGATCAAGTTTCATCCGGACAGCAATCGCGACGACGAAAACGCGATTACCAAGTTCAAGGAAGCGACCGAAGCTTACGAAGTCCTGAGCGATCCGGAAAAGCGAGAGCGATACGACCATCACGGTCACGCAGGCGTCGATGGCGTCCACCAATTCAACGATGTTGAGGACATTTTTGAAGCCTTTGGCGATCTGTTTGGTGGAGGCATGTTCGGCGACTTGTTCGGATCACGTGGCGGAGGCGGCGGCGGACGCCGGCGACGGCATCGACGCGGAGCCGATCTTCGCTGTAATGTCACACTGACTCTTGAAGAAGCTGCCCGCGGTGTCGAAAAAGATATCTCATTCCGCCGCCAAGTTCAGTGCGACATCTGCAGTGGCTCCGGTGCTGCGGCGGGCAGCCAACCGATCACCTGTGAGACCTGCGGTGGCCATGGACAAGTCATTCAATCAGCGGGCATTCTTCGCGTCCAAACAGCGTGTCCTAACTGCCACGGCGCCGGAAAGCAGATCTCGCAGCCTTGCGACGATTGCCGTGGATCGGGACTGCAGAATCAAAAAGCCGAACTCACCGTAAAAATTCCCGCCGGCATCTCCGACGGCACCAGAGTCCGTGTCTCCGGCGAAGGTGAAGCCAGCCCCGACGGCGGCCCAGTTGGCGATTGCTATGTCTTTATCACCGTTAAACCGCACGATCTTTTCAAGCGAGACGGCAATCACCTGATCCTACAATTACCAATCTCGTACAGCCAAGCTGCACTCGGTGCCGAGATTGAAGTCCCAACACTCGATGGGCCTGAACCACTCCGCGTCGTCGCCGGCACCCAGAATGGCGAAGTCTTTACCGTTCGCGGTAAGGGAATCGTCGATCACCGCGGCGGAGCTGCCGGCGATCTACTGGTGCAGGTCTTTATCGAGGTACCAAAGAAACTCACGGACGAACAAGAACGACTGCTGAGAGAGCTAGCCGATCTCGATCATGAATCGGTCCTTCCACATCGCACGACATTCTTGGAAAAGTTGCGAAACTTTTTTGATTCCGATCAACCACAACAATCATGAGTGAATCGATGAGTGACGAAAGCAACCCCGACCGGCCATCCGCCGATGAAGAATTCGAAGCAACCGATGCCGCCTTCGAATCACAACTAGATGATGAGCCCGATTCGGAAACCGACGCATCGGAACAACCCGAAACTCGTGATGAGGAAATGGAACGCCTGCGGCATACAGCTGCTGAAGCGGAAAAACGCGTCCTGATGGCACAAGCCGAAGCGGAAAACTTTCGCAAACGCATGCGGCGCGACTTTGAAGACCAACTGAAGTATGCAGCAGTTCCGATGGTTGGTGATCTATTGGAGGTTCGAGACAACCTGCTCCGCGCACTCGAGGCCGCCGATCAATCCGATCAATCGAGCAGCTTGAAGGAAGGCGTTGCAATGGTCGCGAAACAACTTGCCGATACTTTGACGAAGTACGGTGTTCGCGAAATCCCTGCAGAGGGAGAAGTGTTCGACCCCAACTTCCACGAAGCCATCTCGCAAATGCCTGGTGATCAACCCTCAGGCAATGTCGCCCACGTCGCCCTCTCGGGTTTTATGATGCATGAGCGCGTTGTCAGACCAAGCCAAGTGGTCGTGAGTACTGGCCCTGCGTGAGCTCTGGCCCTGCGTGAGCTCTGGCCCTGCGTGAGCTCTGGCCCTGCGTGAGC
>JARGNK010000009.1:15958-93274 GCA_029213145.1 Rubripirellula sp.
GAGCTCTGGCCCTGCGTGAGCTCTGGCCCTGCGTGAGCTCTGGCCCTGCGTGAGCTCTGGCCCTGCGTGAGCAATCTGGCCCTGCGTGAGCACGCTGGACGCGGGTGAGCACGCTGGACGCGGGTGAGCACGCTGGACGCGGGTGAGCAAGCTGGACGCGGGTAAACAATCTGCATTCAAGTGGTCACCACAGCGCGGCATTGGCTCTCCGCTAAGCACCGACGACGTAATGCATGATCCCCAGAAAGTGGGCGACTGCGGCAGCCATCACCGCTAGATGCCAAACCGCATGCAAGTAACGCAGTTTCGAGTCATTGAGCAGAAAGACAACGCCAATCGTATAAAGCACACCACCGGCGACCATCCACCACGCTAAATCGCTAGGCACTTGGGGTGCCAACGGGATCGCAGGAAGCCACCCCAGCAGCAGATAAGAAATGGTGCCGATTGAATTGATTCGATGCTGAAACAAAAGCTTACCGACAATTCCAACCATGGCGGCTACCCAGATCGCTGCAAGCAACGCGACTTGAGTTGATTCGGATGCATACCGGTAGGCGATTGGCGTGTAGGTACCCGAGATCATCGCGTAAATCATCGCCTGATCCCAAGCCCGCATCGTATTGAGCATGGGTTGCCGGCGCACCATGTGCGAGAGGGTCGAAAACCCGAAAGTAGCGAACACCGACGTCGCATAAACAAGGCACGCGATGGTGATGCCGCTACCGTACGGCAGTGCCACCCAAACCATGTAGCTACCCAGGCAAATCGTTCCCAAACAGGCGATGCCGTGCGTCAAAGCGTTCGCCCACTCCTGGTCCGGCTTCACCGGTGGAGCCGGGTGGTCATTCTTGGTTCGCAATGGTTTTGCCCCACCACTTACTGTGCCATCCATCCTTGACTCCTCATCCAAGTTTCGCAGAGTCCCGGCCACGCATCGGTCGGCGCGTCGGTCGTTCTTGCTCCGTAGCCGTGCCCTCCTGCATTAAAGATGTGCAGGGATGCAGGCACCTGTGCTTGCTTCAGCTTGCTAAACAACGTCACCGAACTCATACAATTCACCCGATCGTCTTGTGCATGTGCAAAGAACATGGGTGGTGAATCAGCGGTCACCTTCAAGTCGTCAATCAACTCATTCGGATTTCCATCCCGCACCAGCCACGCGGGATAAACCAAAATCGCAAAATCGGGCCGCAGCTTACCCTGATCGTGATCGTCTATCGGTTCATAATACCGCTTACTCGCCAACGCCACCCGGGCCGTTGCATTGCCGCCCGCTGAAAAACCAATGACACCGATTTGTTTTGGCTCAACGCCCGGAATGCCTCCGCTGCTTGCAAGAGCGATTGATCTCTGGAGATCTTGAACCGCGGGCCGCCATTGCTCGTCAAGCTGCCGCGTCGGTACACGGTACTTCACAACAATCGCAGTCACGCCACGATCCTGAAACCACTTCGCGATCTCGGTCCCCTCCAAGTCCCAGGCCAAAATCGAGTAACCGCCACCGGGGCTAATCAAAACAACCGTGCCGGACGCGTCAGCCTCCGCCCGGTAAACATGCAACTCGGGGCTCGAGACAAAACCCAACCGAATCACGGACCGGCCACCAACCAACTGCCCGTTGGGGCCCGACGTATCTTTTTCTGCTTGCTCCAGCGTCTTCCAGTCAGGTGGTGATTCCGGCCAAATCGAAATCACGGCATCCGCGTCAGTCTCCGCTGACCAAGCCATCGGCAACCAAAGAAAAAACGCAACCATTGCAAGCGTTAACTTTGCTGGCATAGCGAACCCCTCAACAGCAAGCATAGAAAGCATCAAGCGAGCGATCCCGACCGCGAACAATCAAACCACTCATCCACTCACCTTGTTATTCTGATGTTGTTCGTGATGTGTCGGCAACCCGATCGAATCGCGACAACGGTGGCGGGAAGCCCAATCCAAGCTTGAACCATCACCAATTCGGGGCAATCGTGAATTTTCAAAAACGTGCCGCAGGCAGCAATTCCCTCTCGGGAAAACTCCCAAAACTGCAAATCCACCTCTCCACTGCAACGGTCCTTCTCCCACACGTTGCGGTGATCTGTAGTCGACTCGGCAATCAACGCAGACTCCACCAGCATGTCGGTCAGCAACTGGCCGACAGCGCCATGCGATGCAAATCACAGGGAGAAAGATGGCTGGTCGCAAACGGTTCGGCGATCGAACCTTGGGCTCGCCGCGCGTCAGAATTATTTGGAATTCCGATCACCACGCTTGGAATCAACGAACCCGCAGACATCGTGATTCAAACGGAGGTTCCTCCATCGCGTGATGCGGTCATCATCGCAATCGCTGACCGAATCGAAGCGGCTTACGTACGCCCTCGGGGTACGATCGAACAATGTCTTAAAGAGAGACTTAAATCCGACACATCGGCATCCACTCGGGTAGCCATCACACCTTTCGCTCCATGCGCCGGAAAGGAATTAATCCTCAGAGGTGCAATCGGTCGGTACTACTACCCATCCACGGAAGCACCCACCGCTTCAACACCCACCCTCCGCGTCGCAAATGAAGCGTGGACGCGTACGAAGGGAATCTGGTTGATTCATTGCACACGAGGACAACCGACAAACTGGCCAGATGAAACGATTCGCCAGTACCGAGATGCCATCTTGCTTGGCAAATCGGGAATCGAACAACGCGGACCACTTGAATCGCTGACCAGAATCGTTCGATCCGGCAGGCTGCTCGCATCCGCTCAAACCTCTCGGCGAACCCATCCCGTCGTCTGCTTCTCTAGTCTTTCGCTGCAAGAACTGTTGGCACGCCGCTGTTTTCGATCGCAAGTCAGCCGCTGGGACTATGAACCATTCGGAATTGCGATTCGGCGGCAGGCGGCAGAACGAATCGGTGTTCAACCGGTAATCTACGGCGAGCCAAACGAACGCAAACAGTTGGCTGAAGCAGATCGTTTTCGATTTCACCCCAAGGGCAAGACTTATGACTGGCGAAGTGAGCAGGAATGGCGATCCCCCAGGACCATTGATTTGAAACAGCTGAATACGGACGATGTGCGAGTCTTTGCGGCAATCGCACCGGCCCAAGCAGGTCCAAGCTTGACCAACACGCCATGGCGAGTCACCTTCGCAGCCACCGCACCCCGCCCCAATCCTCCCAGCGGCACGCCGCTTACTCAAACCAGGAGGACTCCACCCGCCTAAATCCAGTGGCATTTCAGCAGCCGAAAACGGATTTCCCCGAACAGCGGTGTTTCCCCGTGAACAGCCATTAGGCTTGGGAACGGCCATTAGGCTGGGGAAAGGCCGTTAGGCTTGGGAAAGTTCATCCGACTCGTGAAAGACGCGTTGTTTCTGGCCAGACCTCTCCTGTTATCCCGTTCTGGCCTTCACCCTAAACCGGTATACTTCAGTTAGACAAAGGCCCCTCGCAAGGAAAGGCAAATACAGTTGAGTACGGACAATCTTGTCGCGTTAAGCGCAAATCCCAAAGCGGTGCACGACTTGGCTCCCTACAAAACATTGGATGCCGAGGAGCTGAGCGCACGAATCGAGGCCGTTCGCCAACAGCTAGGGGATAGTTTGCTGATCTTGGGGCATCACTATCAGCAGGACGAAGTCATCGCCCACTCTGATCTTCGCGGCGACAGTTACAAACTCAGTCAGATGGCCGCTGAGAGTGAAAAGTGTCAAACCATCGTGTTCTGCGGTGTTCACTTCATGGCGGAAACAGCCGACATGCTGGCCAACCGCCCCGAAAAAATTGCGGAACGCGATGGACGCCGCGTTTCGGTCTTGCTGCCCGACATGGCTGCCGGTTGCTCCATGGCTGACATGGCCGCGATTCAACAAGTTGAGGCGGCGTGGGATGACATGTCCGAAGTCATCGACACCGATCAAGTCATTCCGGTCACCTACATCAACAGTGCCGCCAGCTTGAAAGCGTTTTGCGGACGGCACGGCGGAATCGTCTGCACCAGCAGCAATGCAAAAGCAGTGATCGAATGGGCGTTCGAGCGGGGGCAACGTGTCTTTTTTTTCCCTGATCAACACCTTGGCCGCAACACGGCGTTGGAGATGGGAATCGAAGAATCGCAAATGCCTGTCTGGGATCCCTTCGCGTTGGAACTTGGCGGTAATAGTGAGGAACAATTGCAGAGCAGTCGCGTCATCCTCTGGAAGGGCCACTGCAGTGTCCACCAAATGTTTCGCGCTGAGCATGTCGATTCGTTTCGAAAACAGCATCCCGGCATCAAAATCCTTGTCCACCCGGAATGCCCACGCGAGGTCAACGATCTGGCAGACGTCTCGGGCAGTACAGGAAAAATCATTGAGACGGTCCAAAGCAGCCCCGCTGGAACGAAGTGGGCTATCGGGACCGAATTGCACTTGGTCAATCGACTGAAGGCTGAGCATCCCGAACAAGAAATCCACTTCCTCAGTCCAGTGGTTTGCATGTGTGCGACGATGTACCGAATCGATCTTCCCCACCTCTGCTGGACACTAGAAAACCTCAGGGACGGGGCAATCGTCAATCAGATCGAGGTCGACCAAGAGACGGCCGAGTGGTCGCGTGTGGCCCTAGAACGAATGCTGGCGGTTCGCTAGTCATTTGCCCCTAAGAACGCCAGAAGCAACCAGAAAACTGGCTGACTGACTGTCGCCTTTTTAAATCGATTGTGCGAGCCTCCACCGAATGATCTCGAAATCGGAATTGGTGCTATAAAGGCTAGCTGCACTTCTCCACAGCGGAATTAGGGCCAGCCTGGAAAACGCCGCTGCGACGGCCATCCACAACTCAAAAGGTCGGTAAAAGAACACCAGCGGCACTTCCCTAAAACCAGAGTCACATCCCGAAAATTAGAGCCGAGACCAGTGTCGGCACTCGACGGCTTGCCCCGGCCACAATTCACTGAATAATTCGTCATTCCCACCTTAATCGTCCTAGGACCTTCCCCCCACTGGCGACCGAGTTGAATCGCAAAAAGTCGCCGTTCCCATGATTGGAGTTTTCTGATGCGACGTTGTTTCTGCTGCCTGATGATCTGCCTGCTTGCCTCCGGCTTGTCGGTTCGTGGAGAGGAAAACGACTGGCCTACGTTTCGGGGCGCAGACCGAACGGGGGTTGCTCCAGACACTGGCTTGCTTGACCAATGGCCCGAAGGCGGCCCAACTCTACTCTGGGAAATCGATGGAATGGGACGTGGTTATTCCAGCCCAGCGATCGCAAGGGGGCAAGTCTTTATTCTCGGTGACGGCCTTTCTACGACGGAAGACAGCGACGAGTACCTGATCTGCGTGAACCGAGCCGATGGCAAGGAACTTTGGCGATTTAAAACAGGTGAACCATGGGAGAAGAGAGGTCCGGAATCTTGGCAAAGCTCGCGAAGCACAGCCACCGTTGATGGAGATCGTGTTTACACTTTGACCGCCTTTGGTCAACTCTATTGCCTGAACACAAAGACTGGCGAAGAAGTTTGGAAACGGCATCTCAAAGACGATCTCGACGGCAACAAAGCAGACTCTTGGGGTTACAGTGAATCGGTAACAATTGATGGAGAAAAACTGATCTGCACACCCGGCGGCGGCAGCAACACGTTGATCGCACTGAATAAGTTGAATGGTGAATTGATTTGGAATTGCGCCAACCCCGACGATATTGGGGCCGGACACGCCTCGGTCGTGATCTCTGAAATCGCCGGAAACAAGATCTATGTCCAAACCACTGGCAGCGGTGCCATGGGCGTTCAGGCAAGCGATGGAAAGTTGCTTTGGACTTACGGTATCCCCAAAACAACGGCAGTGATCCCGACTCCAATCGTTCGTGACGACCTCGTCTTCTTCACAGCTGGCTACGGTCTCGGCGGTGCCTTGCTGAAACAGGTTCCCAATAACGACGGTGGCGTGGATATCGAAGAAATCTACCCGAATTCGCCCGCCTTACAAAATAAGCATGGCGGTGTGGTATTGGTCGGTGACTACCTGTATGGAGACTCTGGTGATAGCGGCACGCCATACTGCGCCGAATTGATGACCGGTGATATCGCCTGGAAAAGTCGGGGAAGCGGTCGCAAAAGCGCAAGTGTCGTAGCCGCTGATGGAAAGATCTTTGTCCGATACAGCAACGGTGTCATGACAATGGTTAACGCTTCACCGGAAGAATTCACTGAAAAGGGTAGCTTCAAGACTCCCGGTAGCGGAGAGCGTCCCAGTTGGGCGCATCCAGTCATCGCGGATGGCAAGCTCTATCTGCGTGAAGGCGACAAACTGCTCTGCTACGATCTGCGAAAGTAGAATCGCGTAGCCATCCCTTCATCCGCCATCGCAGGAGGGCGGATGAAGCGGCCGCAAAGACTCGAAACCGCCATCTGCCGGCGGTTCTGCACAAGAACGCCACTTCTGTATCGTGCCACGGGCTGCGATTAGGCAACAGGCAATCGCAGGTTCGCTCTGATCGTTGAGCCGAGTCGATGCAGAAAACCGAGTTGAGCCAGCACTCGATCAGACAAGTGCCAACCTCTACCGTCACTTAATTTTTGCCAGCGTTTTTCTTACCTGCACTCTTCTTGCTGTTCTTCTCAATTCCTGGCACGTTGATTTTTGGCAACCACTTAGCCAAGCGTTGCTTGACAGCAGAATGACCTTCATCTTCGGCAAGATTATTCCACTCCCGAGGGTCGACCTCGTGATCGTAAAGTTCTTCACTGCCATCTTCGTATCGGATGTAACGGTATCGATCACTGCGAAGACTGTGGTTGTTGCGGCCATGGGTCGTCAATGATGGACGGTCCCACGACTGCTCCGGATCTTTGAGCAACGGAGTTAAGCTTTGTCCCTCCAGACGATCATTCGCGGGTAAACCACACAGGTCTACCAAGGTGGGATAAATGTCGATCAAATTCACAGGCCGGTCACAACGCGTTCCGGCACTCGATACACCTGGTGCAACGACGACCATTGGTGTGTGCGTCGCTTCTTCCCATAACGCGAACTTTCGCCAATGCTCTTTCTCGCCAAGGTGCCATCCGTGATCCGTCCAAAAAACCAAGATGGTATTGTCACGATGAGGGCTCGATTCAAACGCATCCAAAACTCGACCAATCTGCGCGTCGGTAAACGAGATGCAGGCCAGATAACCTTGGACTGCTTTCTTCCATTGTTTACTTCGCGTGACTTTGGCATGGTCTCCTGTCGGCTTGGCCATCTTGATCCCCGCCGCCGGTATATCAGCCAAATCATTTTCGCTCGTGATCGGCAACTGAATCTCATCCAACGGATACTCTTGAAAGTACTTCTCCGGCACGTACCACGGCAAATGAGGGCGATACATACCGCAAGCTAAAAAGAATGGTTTTTCATGCGTCTTGCCAAGTTGCCCGATCACCCAATCGGCAACCTGGAAATCGCCCATTTCAGCGTCGCTGGCAGCAACCGGCCCCCAGTCAAAATGTGATGTCCGCGGAATGCCATTGAGCGGTCGCCCGTCGGGCACCGGATCGTTTGGCTTTTGCTTCGTCTTGGAGGGGAAATAAACATCCCACGAAGGAGGGTCCGGAAAAGCACCATGATAGATCTTTCCGGAGCCTAACGCGGTATATCCACTCGCCATGAAGTGCTGCGGCAAGGTAACTGCATCAGGAAGCAATTGACGCCACGGATCTGCATTTCGATACACACCAGAGGTCGAGGGCCGAATCCCTGTCATCAAAGCAGCTCGCGAAGGATTACAAGCCGGCGCGGCACAATATGCATGAGTGAACAACGTTCCCATCGCTGCCAACCGATCAATATTAGGCGTGTTAGCTTGGGGATGCCCCTCCATCACACCAATCCAATCATTAAGATCATCAACAGCAATGAACAGTACGTTCGGTGAATCGGCACCAGAAACGCGACTTGGAAAGGACCCAACCGACAGGATCAAGATCGCGGGCCAAACCCAAATCAACATTCGTTTAAACACAGCACTACCTCGCAGCGTAATTTTGGAACCAATAAATCTAACCAGTTGCAGCGATACAAAGATCACCCAAAAACAGCCCACCACATTTATCAACAGAATCCAGCAAACCTTACGATCGAATTCTGGCGATCAAACTGCACCTCAGCGACTTTGCCAACGAAATCACTTCAGCTGCCGTCACGCCGCACCTCAATCGTTCATCCGAACATCATACGTCCATCAGGCCAACGAGCTGAAACCGGACTTTACTCGTGACACCGGGCTTGTTCATTAACACGACATGACCGCGAAGCGACCTTACGATCCTTGCCGAAATCCTTGCGGCCCGCTTCTTGGCTTTGCGTTAGCCAAAGATCACGCAACTCGCTTCTTGGCTTTACGACGACAGCACCGCTTGAACTTTTCGCCACTCCCGCATGGACAGGGCGAATTGCGTCCCACTCGATGCCGCCGCTGCGTTGTCGACAGGAATCCACGTGTGTCCTGCCGGTACATCGACTGCATCAATTTGTATAGCTCCGGATTCTTTCTCTGCAAAACATCAGGGGCTTCGAAAAAATACTCTGTCAGGACAGCGAAGTACTCCGCTTCATTGGTATAGGCGTAGTCATTGATGTGGCTCCGTCCCTTGGAGGTCGATTTCAATTCCTCGCCGATCCAGCCAATCCATGGGCCCACGACCGAAGCAGAAATTCCTGCCGGTATTCCGTCGATTGAACCATCCGCCTTGTCGACCAAGTGCGCAAATTCGTGGATTCCAACATTTCGCTTATCATCCGGATTTGTGAACCCACTGATCAAATCCGATTTGGACAAAATCATGACGCCGCTCAGATGCCCAGTGCCCACCATGCCAAGGATGTTCCGCTTCGCGTCATCGTCCGATCGAAACCCCTCACCAAAAGCATTGGGGTAAATCAACACTTCCCCCAACCCAGAATATTCCCAATCATCGAAGCCAAAAACGGGAATAATCGCGCTCGCCGCGACAAGCACCCGCGTCCGTTCGTCGACATCCGTTCGCACCCCTGTAATGCGAGCTTCTGAAAGGAAAATCTTGACGAGATTTTGAAAACGCAGTTGTTGCTCGGGTGTGAGCGATCGGTAGAAAACAACATCCGAGACTAGAATTGCCTGCCATGATTCAGGAAAAGGCTCAGCCATCCGCTTGAGGCGACTTAGCGTCTCTCGCCGCATCCCAAAATAAACAAACAGGCCAACTAGGATTCCCAAACCCCACCACGGCGAGACAAAACAAAGAGCAATCGACAAACCAACGATTAACGCGGCCGTCATGAACGCACCGTTACGATTTTGTTGATTCGATTCTGGGGTAACGATCACGATTGGCAAGCACCTGAAGGATCAAATTGTCGAAACAGTCACCCAATCGTACTCGATTTCATATCCGCGTGAGACGACATCCGTTTATCGATAAGTGAATAATCACGCTCGCGTCGTCCAATGACTCCAACCCACATCATCATTGAATGAAATCCAAGGATGCGTCCAATCAAATAAGATGATGCGCCCCGAACGGCCTACGTCAAATCAATGCCCATCAAATCCAGGTAAATTCGTACGTTGTCACTTCAGGCCCCTCAGCGCACCTAACGCGTCGTTTTCGAAAACAGGAACACAAACGGATGGAACGACCACTCGCTGCACGATACGATTTTACAATGAGGTCATCATGTACGAGTCAAATCAACAACCGCTTCCCGCGGGCACACTCTCTGAGATTTTTTCCAAGCAACTTGCGATTCTGCAGGATCAATTCGCCAGCAAACCGGCAATGCAGAGGCTCAACCCGGATAACGTGGTTCGCTGGGCGGATAAGCAACATCGCCCGTTGTTCAGTGACATTTGCCGTCGCTTACTTTTGCCCGGTAGCCAGATCGTCGGTCTCGACCAACTGCAGAAACTGACTCAACTTGCGAGAGATGGGCAATCTTGTCTGCTGTGTCTGAATCATCGGTCAAACCTCGACGTTCCCACGCTGGACGCCATGCTGACAGACTTCGATGAACCTGCGTTGTTTGATCGCTTGATCTGGATTGCTGGTCGAAAACTCGAAGAGGATGAAAATCAAACATCTCAGCTGATCAAAGGATTCAATCGCATTCTCGTCACACCACACTCCTGGTTCAACACAATACACCCGGAGGAACAAGTCGCCGAAGCAAAGCGAATCAATATGGCGGCGGAACGCTCCATGCTGGCACTACGGCACGAGGGATGGGTTTTCTCGCTGTTCCCGGCTGGAACCCGCCTGAGACCAAATGATGAATCAAGTAAACATGCGATTGCAGAAACCGACAGCTACCTTAAAGCTTTCGATAACTTACTGCTGTGCCACATTTCTGGTTGCACTCTACCGGTCAGCCAAGATCACGCTTTCGTCAACGAGAGACCACGGCTTGACCGAATGGTTTACACTTTCGGAACCGTCCAACGAACTTCCGAATGGCGAGAGAGAACAGCCGCGAAATATCCACATCTGGACCATCGGGCAGCTTCCGCAGCAGGAATCGAAGCGGCCATTGAAGCTCTGGGCAAATGAGGGCAATCACAGCAATCACGTCGCATTCGAGAGGGCAGGCTAGACCGTCGTTTTTTTAGCCAAGTGAAACGTTGCCGCCTCCTTCCGCATACCATCGCCAGCGACCAGGCAATCCAATTTCGTTTGGAATCCCCAGCGTTTCGCAAGCCAAAGGCTCCAAACTCGGTCTGGTTGCAATTCGTCCGCAATTCCCCCTGAAATGCCGGCTCGTTTTGCCTACCATATGTCCGACTTGAAAATTCTCGATCCCCATTTTCCAATCTGACCTTATGCACCGCTTCACTGGCCCGGATCATCAACTCCAATTCTCCGCATTTGTCACACCAATGATGGTTGCGGTTTGCTTTACCTTCTGCCTCGCGACCGATGCCGCTGAGCCTACGAAGAAGGATCCAGCGACTCCAGTTTTCAAGGATGGTGAAGCTCAGATTGTCAAAGCGTTCTCCGACCCTGATTACTGGATTCGGCATGACCTGTGGGTCGAAACTGAATTTGATTCCGACGAGGATGGCAAGCTTGACCGAATGCACGTCAGCGTCACCCGACCAAGGCAAACGGAAAGCGAGGGATTGAAGCTTCCAGTCGTCTACGTCTCAAGTCCATACTTTGCCGGCACCGGGACCCAAGGACGTGAGTATTTCTGGAATCCAAGACAAGAACTTGGTGCCGCCCCACCCGAGCGGACTCACTTCCCCGCGGTTCAATTAAGAAGCAAACGCCCGATCATTTCCAAATCACATACGAAGGAATGGGTGCCGCGTGGTTACATCGTCGTCCACTCCTCATCACCGGGGACCGGCTTATCGCAAGGCTGCCCCACGGTAGGCGGCGACAATGAATCACTCGCGCCCAAAGCGGTCGTCGACTGGCTCTGTGGTCGAGGTAAAGGGTTCACAACTCCCGATGGCAATGAAGCAGTCGTTGCGGATTGGTGCACGGGAAAAGTGGGCATGACCGGCACTTCCTACAATGGCACCATTCCTCTGGCGGCTGCCACAACGGGTGTCGATGGACTCGAAGCAATCATCCCAATTGCCCCGAACACTTCTTACTACCATTACTATCGATCCAACGGCTTGGTCCGACATCCGTTCGGATACATGGGTGAGGACATTGATTACCTTTATGACTACATCCACAGCGGCAATGAACCGAAGCGAGAATTCTGCGATTGCATGATCCGCGACAAAGAGATGGCAAATGGATTCGACCGCAAGAATGGCGATTACAACGATTTCTGGGCAGGACGTGACTACTTGAATGACATCAAGCCACTCAAGGCTGCGATGCTCATGGCGCATGCGTTCAATGATTGGAACGTAGTCCCCGAACACAGCGTACGGATCTACGAAGCTGTCAAAGCCAAGGGCGTCCCAACGCAGGCATTCTTTCATCAGGGAGGACACGGGGGGCCACCACCAATGAAAATGATGAACCGTTGGTTCACTCGATACCTACATGGTGTCGAAAACGAAGTTGAAAAAGACCCGCGTGCTTGGATCGTCCGTGAAAACGCCGAACGTACCCAACCGACATCGTATGAAGACTACCCAAATCCGGATGCGACACCGGTTAACTTCTACCTCACTGGTGCCGCTCCGCAACGCGGCAGCCTGACCACTGATCGCCCTGCCGAGCAGGCGAACGAAACGCTTGTCGACAATTTTTCTTTCAGCGGTGCCGCTTTAGCGCAAGCCGAATGGACGAATCATCGCCTCATTTATGTGACACCCAAGCTTACACAGCCTCTTCATATCTCCGGCACCCCAAGCATCACCATCAAACTCGCCAGTAACCGCCCCGCGGCGAACCTCTCCGTCTGGCTTGTCTCGTTACCCTGGTCGACAAATCGTCAAGCGAAAATCACCGACAATATCATCACGCGTGGCTGGGCCGACCCGCAAAACTATCGGTCACTCACCGAGAGTGAACCACTGGTGCCGGGGCGTTTCTATGAAATGACATTCGATCTGCAACCGGACGATCAAGTGTTGCCGAAAGGCCAGCAAATTGGCCTGATGATCTTTTCTAGTGATCGTGATTTCACACTCCACCCCAACCCAGGAACGGAACTTACAATCGACGTGGGAGCAACCATGCTTCGCTTGCCCATTGTTGGGGGGAAAGATGCGTTTGCGAAAGCGCTGGTTGAACCACAAGCAAAAAAGTGACTGATGCTGGCGGTTCATTCACAGGCATCAACACTCAAGAACACCCGGCACCAAAAAATATCCCACTGAAAAGGCGAATCAGTGGGATATTGCCCTAAGTTTCCTACATTCGTTTACAAATCCCCGTAGTCAATTGGACGAGTACAGTCCAGCTGTGCCGTCACCGGTGGCATCGGATATTTCAATCCGGTCGCACAATTGAATAATACGACCGATTCTTCGGCTGCAATCCGTCCGCTCGCTAACTCTTGTTGATAACCTGCGAGCGTCGCGGCCCCTTCCGGGCACAACAAGACGCCCTCTTGTTCAGCGGCTTGCCGCTGCGCGGCGAGGATTGATTCGTCGCTCACAGCAGTCGCAAAACCGTTGCTTTCTCGCACGGCACGCAGAATCAAGAAATCGCCAATTGCAGCCGGAACGCGAATTCCAGCCGCTACCGTCGATGCATTTTCCCACAAAGGAGCGTGCTCGGCTCCTGATTCAAAAGCTCGCACGATCGGTGCGCACCCTGTCGCCTGAACCGCGACCATTCGCGGCAAAGGCCCATCGACCCATCCAATCTCCTTGAGTTCTTGGAACGCCTTCCACATCCCAATCAGCCCAGTTCCGCCGCCGGTTGGATAGAGAATGACATCGGGAAGTCGCCACCCAAACTGTTCCGCTAACTCCAACCCCATCGTCTTCTTTCCTTCGATCCGATAGGGCTCTTTGAGGGTTGAAAGATCGAACCAGTTCATCGCCTGCTTACCTTCCCCAACCAATCGACCACAGTCATTGATCAATCCGTTGACACGCCATACTTTGGCCCCCTGAGCAGCGATCTCACGGACATTGATTTCAGGGGTATCAGCAGGGCAAAATACGTACGATTCAATTTGTGCACGGGATGCATAGGCTGCAAGCGCGGCGCCCGCATTCCCATTGGTCGGCATCGCAATCCGAGAAAGCCCCAGTTCCTTTGCCATCGAAACGGCCATACATATCCCCCGAGCTTTGAACGAACCAGTCGGCAATCGGCCCTCATCCTTGACCAACAAAACGCCACGGCCCTGACTCAATCGGGGCACCGGAATAAGGGGTGTCATCACCTCCCCAAGACTGACAATGTTGACAGGATTCCGTACCGGCAAGAATTCACGATAACGCCACAGGTCACTCGGACGGGCCAGCAGGTCTTCCTTTCGAACCGCTTGACTGAGTGCTTGCAAATCATATTTCACCAGCAAAGGCTTTCCCGCCTTCGACAAACCATGCAACTGATCGGCAGGATAATGATCGCCCTCCAGGCCACACTCCAAGTGTGTAACGAACGTGGGATGCTGGTCAGTCGTGTTGTCCATCTGTTTCCAATTACCAGAACGGGTTGGGGTACAATCTACTCGGTGGCCATTCACCTGCGGTGGGAAGTTATATCAAATTGCAAGAGTCCTAGCGGAGCTTTGCTTGCGAATCACTAACCAACCAATGACCTATGGCTGAACCGACTGAACCAAAAATGAATCCGCCTTGCCGCGTTCGCCTGCATCATGGAATTGCATCCAGTAACAAACAGACAAACAACAACTCAACAGCGACAAACCTAATCCTCCACTCCAGACGCGCGACTCCCCGAAAATACTCTGGCACATGATTCGGAAAATCGCTCCCAGACGACCCTCAACAGGAACTAGCAACTTGTTTGAAAGGCAAAGCATCGTGACTTTTCGAGTTGCCGTCAGTATCGGCACTTTTTTTCTCCTGCTCAGTCCTCCACTGATGACACAGGCACAAAACAAACAAACTCAAGATCAGGCACCCCTTCAACCAGAGACGAAGTTCGCAGAACTAGATCGCGACAAAGCGAATGATTGGGCTGAGATGGTCTTGAAGAATATTGACATCGAATTCCCAAACAAAATGTCTTTGGTCTACGTCGACAAAAGTCAGATTAAGTCGCCGAAGGAGAACTTCCCGGCATTCTACGGTTGCTTTGATTGGCACAGCAGTGTTCACGGCCATTGGGTTCTCGCCAGGTTGCTGCGCACCATGCCCGACCTGCCCGCTGCCCCCCGCATGCGCAACACATTGAAAAACCACCTCAGCAAAGAGAACCTATTGCAAGAAGCTGAATTTTTCGCCCGCAATGAACACAAGTCTTTTGAGCGTATGTATGGCTGGTCTTGGTACCTGAGACTCGTGATGGAATTCGAGACATGGGACGACCCCGATGCTCAGCAGATTCGTGAAAACCTCCGACCGCTGGAGCGAATCCTACAGGAACGAATCCAAACCTACCTTCCTCTTCTTTCTTATCCAATTCGAATTGGACAGCATACAGACACCGGATTCGCACTCGGACAAATCCTCGATTACGCCAGATTGATTGACCACCCTAAGCTGATTCAACTGGTCACCCAAAGGGCGTCGAGTTTCTATCTTGACGACCAACATTATCCTGTCGCATACGAACCCTCAGGGCATGACTTCTTTTCATCCTGCTGGAATGAAGCGGACTTGATGCGTCGCTTGCTTCCGGCTGACCAATTTGCCGATTGGCTGAATGCTTTCGTTCCTGACGCGAAACGACAACTTACTGATGGAACGATCCAACCAGTGACGGTCACTGATATCACCGATGGCAAACTGGTGCATTTGGCCGGATTGAATCTGAACCGTGCATGGTGCTTGCGTTCTGTTGCCGAAGCCTTACCGGCGGACCATGAACTGAAAGTCCCGCTGCTCAATAGCGCGAAGCAACACTTGGACAGCGGAGTCGAATATGTCCAAAGCGGACATTACGAGGGTGATCACTGGCTAGCCACGTTTGCCCTTTACGCGATTACCGAAGACGGAACAAACTAATCGCAGGCCGAACAGTCAAATCCAACCGGCCGCTTCCTCGCAAAGCAGATCGCATTCACAATCATGCGGTGCGAGAGAAACGCGATGGCGGTTACGAATTACAACGAGAAGCATCAGGACACCATTCCATTGCCGTACCTAAACGAAGATGGCAAATCGGTGAAAAAGAATTGGCTTAACAAAACGTAGCATTGCGTCACTGGAAGCATGTCGGATTGGTTGAACGAATTTCAGGTTCAACGGCGCGCACGCTCGTGAAGAATGCAAACCATTAAGGTGATTGCCCCTGCGGTGCTTAGTGACGCCAATGACCACCACGATGCACGTCCCAATGTCCAGGGCGAACATGATAGTGATTGCGATGGCGAATCACCTCGGTGCGGTGCCGATCGAGGTAGGTGGGCGCATGGTAGTACGGGCGACGCCCATAATAGGTGCGTGAGTACCCGACATGATAGGGTGAGCGATAACTCCCGTAATTGCCTACCCCGATACTTATCCCAACGCCTCCGTAGCGAATGCCTCGGTAACCAACCCCATAGCCGCTGCTGTAGCCAATGCCATAACCACTGCCATACCCGCACCCATACTGGGCTGCCGCATCAGGCGCATCGCCGGCCAAGGTAAACCCGACGGCGAGCACGGGCGCGATGATCCACTTCGTGAACGAATACATGCTGATTAACTCCATCAATATGAGCGAAAAAGAGGGCTTGCGAACCAATTCGACTGGGTCCCCCAGAACGACTCCACTAAGCAGCAACCAACGCGCCAATTCGTGAAACTCAACCGGTACCACTTCACGAACATCTATTTTCCTCAGCAAATCAGCCCGTTTTTTAATTCAAAAGAAACAGGAAGCCCCCAATCTCCGCCCGCAACCAGAAATCCAAACCGCCATCAAAACGATCACACCCGTCACCGAAACGACGACGAATCGCAAAGGTAGGCACACCAAGGAAAACGACCAGCAGCTACATCTCCGCCTGGGCCGAAATACCCGAATGCCTAGAGGAATATCGCCATCCGTCGCCAATAAATGCCGCAAGACGCTGGCCGCAGGTGATGAGCAAATGCCTTGCCAAAGGCTTTAGCGACAGCTTCGCCGAAGTCATCTACGCCAACGTCATCTACGCTGTGCCGCAACCGCTGCTCCCAATGTGAAACCGCCGTCAACGGCCACTCAATTAGCGGATGCAGTAGATTGCTTGGTCGCTTCGCAGATACAGACTTCCATCCACGACAGCTGGCGTTCCATTGAATTGCGATTCATCCAACGGAGGATTTTGGTGCAGCACTTTCATCTCGGGTGATGCGGTAAAGACCAAAGTTCCACTCTTTCGCGTCACCACAACCAATTTGTCGCCAACAAGGATGGGAGATGCATAAACGGGACGGCCCCCGGAACGCAAACCGGCCAAGCGAGCCTTGGTGACCGTTTCGCCTGTCGTTGCGTTCATCGCGAACGCGAAACCACGATCGCTGACCCAATACAAATGACCGTCATGCAACAGCGGTGTTGCGACATAGCTACTCTCACCTGTTTCCCAAAGCCGATGCGATTCAGTGATGTTTTTTCGACCGCCACGCCGAATCGCAACGGTCTGCTGCTGAGGATAACCACCAAACGTGTAAACCGCCTCCTCGCCCACGACGACGCTAGGACTGACATTCCCGCCGGTTCCGGTTTCATAGAACCATCGCAACTTACCCGTTTTAGGATTCAAGCCCCATGTTTCACCAGGCATCGCGATGACCGCTTCGGTAACTCCGGCTTCACCTTCAACCAATACAGGAGTCGCAAAGCAAAGCTCCAAATTATTGTAGTCCGCTTTCCAGGCCTCACTTCCATCGGCAATGTTCAGACCGATCAGTGCGCGTGCTTCTTCCGCCGCATTCACGATCAAGATATTGTCCGACAAGACGACACTTGCGCCGCTTCCCCACCGCCGGTTGCTGGACATACTTCCGACCTGTACGTGCCACAAAAGTTCGCCATCCATTGTCAAAGCAACAACGCCCGCTTTCCCAAAAAAGGCGTAAACATTTTTCCCGTCACATGCGGCGCTTCCGCTGGCATAGCCATGCTCTGTAATAAACCCGCGATAACTATCTTCTTGGGCTGGCGCGGGAACAGAATGTGTCCAAAGCTGCTTACCTGTTTGAGCATCCGCACAGACAAGAATTCTTTCGGCTTTTTCGCCTGATTCCCCCGAGTAGCAGGTCACAAAAACTTTGCCACTGTGTAGGACCGGCGACGAGGAACCCGGCCCGGGCAAATCAAGTTTCCAGGCGACGTTGGTATCAGCATCCCACGTCATCACCACGTCACTTGCCGCCTTGCCCTGGCCATCAGGACCGCGAAATCGCTCCCAATTTTCGCCCGCTATGCAAGACGCAGACAGTAGGACCAACAGGCAAATCAAGTTTCTGGCAATCGCGATCCGCATCATAACATTCCCCAAAATCAGTTGTCCTACAGCAGAATAAAAGCTTGAACCATCCAGTTCACCCAAAGTTCCGCGCGGAGTACCAAACCTCCGCCACAGCGAAAATCCCCAGCTCGCCCAGCATTTGAACTGCTGGCAATTCAAAATCATTCGATTCAAAAACCTCGCGATTCAAGCATACGTATCCGAGTGCAGCACAACAGAGTCAGGCCAACAATTGCTTGATCGGGCCGAGTTGATCGATGTGATTCAGACCGACATCGGGAGCCCCAAAATGCTCAACAGGATTACCGCAGGCATTCAGGAGCGTCGTATACCAGTTGCCCAAGGTCTTGTGTCCAACATCTCCATAATTCGGCAATCGAATGTACCGGCCGCCAAGGTTCAATTTCGCGTTATCACCAGCCAACACAATGAACGGGTACTCAGTACCGTGGGAGTGGTGTGTTTCACCACCATCAGGAAAATAAAAAATCATCGTATTGTCGAACATGCTTCCACCAGCTTCCGGCACACTCTTTAGACGTGACACGATACGCTCCGCTAATGTCATATGGTGATGACGACAAAGCTTGCGAATCTCCTCCGCCTCCAAGCCTCCGATCATTTTTCCGTGCCCCACGTCGTGCATGTTCACCTTTTGTCCTTCGATTCCGGGAATCCCCGTGTACGAATGCCCGAGCTCATCCACCGTGAACGCTGCAACATTGGTCAAACCAGAAATCAATGCACCGAGCAAAACTTCCGCATGGCCAATTTGCCGGTCAAACGTACTCACGTCGGCATCCAAGTATTTGGGATCGAGTTCTGGCACGTGGCGACGAATCACATCCGCCATCTCGTCAATTTTGCGGTTACGACGACGGATGACTTCCACTGAATCAGAGTAATTTGTGAGCTTCGCTTTCTCGATTCCGTGTAGCGTTTGCGCCGCAGCATTCTCATTCGATGCGACAAATTCGAGCAACTTACGATCAAGCTGATATTGCGTCTGAGCTGTTTTTTCAAGCGAGACCGATTTAAACAATTCTGCCAAAGCAACACGTGGCGATCCAAACGCGTAATTCGGCTGCTGTGGCCCGCGGGCCGAGAACCCCTTCGCAATGCCATCGAGTGCGCCACGAGCATTACCACCCCCGAGTGGAAAACAGGCCAATTCGATGTGCTCAACCGGAGAGGGAAAAAGCTTGGCAAGTTCAAAATCAACGGTGGCCCACTTGATCGAACTGATCCGCTCATTCGCTTTAAAAACACCGAGCGACGAACACCATGAGTGATGCCCCGTGGTGCACATCTTCCCCGACAGTCCCTGCAAAATGGTCAGGTTGTTCACGTGGCTAGCAAGTGGACTCATCCATTCAGGTAGCTCATGCCCTGCCAGATCGACTTCGTACGCCGCTTTTTGCTTTTCCTTCTGCATCAATTTCGAATCAAAGCTGGGCGGAACCATCACCCGAGGCCACAGCCCATTGCCGCGATGCATAAAAATGAACCGCATGGGAGGTTGCCCCGGTGCCGCCAGCAGACGATTGGGATTCATCCACGCCATTGCACCGGCGGTAAACAATCCTGTCCTTAAAAAGTCACGACGCGTTGTCATTCGTTTCCTCGTTGCGATCGGTTAAACGCCTGATCAGCTTCTAATCGGATGGTCCGTCAACAGTATGCTTGAAAGATCTTACTTTGCCGATGTGTGAAACAGCTTGATTTCCAAGACACGCGTGATAATGGGTGGCGAACGTGACAAAGGGTGGCGAACGGCAGCAAGCGTACACGGACTAACGGATCGGTCCAAAAATCCTCACGCTCAGTCACTCAACACGTTTACGATACATGAACGAATCAGACGTCAGAAGAGAGAGAATCACTGCGTTAAAACTGCCACCACTCTCCACATAGGCTTCGTCGGCGTCAATCAGCGTTTTCGAATCGGTCAACATCTCATTTCGCCCCAAGTAAAACCGAAAGGCATGCCGAATGATCGACTGCCGTACCCGCTTCGATTTAGCAAGCCGGTCAATCATCACCAATGCATCCGCCACCTCGCCATCTAACCTCGGCTCGCCAGTCCCCGATAAGTTGCCAGTCGAAACAATTGGTACCGTTTTATAAACATCGAACGTCGATTTCCCATTCCCGCCTCGAATCAGATTTTCGGGATGCTCAAGTGACTCTTCTGTTCGGTACCGACCAAAATCATCGTAAATCTCGAATGGCAAACCTAAAGGATTCATTTGCTTGTGGCACTTCCAGCATGCGCTCTTGCTGGTCACATCCTCTAATCGCTGCCGAAAGGTCTTGTGAGGATCTTCGGGAACCTGAGCATCCACGGTGATCGGAATATCTGCTACGTGCCCAGCTAACAATTTTTCGCGAATCCAACGCCCGCGACGAACCGGATCGGAGTGAAAGTTAGTCGAGTGGGCGATCAACCACGCCGGATGAGTCAAGATTCCCTTGCGATGCTCAATCCTAAAGGGCTGCTCAGGCGGATAATCCCAGAACGTTCGCTTGGGAATATCACTCTGATACTTGGTCGATTTCCAACTGCCGTAACGATAAATACTCGGCGTCGGTGGAAGACTGTAAAACGGCGAGTGATGAAAGGTGTATCCGTGAGCCCAAGGAATCGTGGTGAACGGATTTCGGTCGTTGCCAAAGGACTCCTCAAAGTAGTGCATGTAATTGACCAATTCACCTGGCCGTGAAGCATCCGTTATTCGCAGTAGCTTCTGTGCTTGCAAGAATTCAAGGTTCTCTGCGAGGACGGTCTCGGGATCCGTCTTCCAATTTGTGTCCTTCAATTCTTCGTAGACGCCCTTCCACTCGTCGATGATCTGCCGACCGGTCGTGTTATCCTTATCGTGGTAGACGAAAAACTTATCAGACGTAAGCAGGTTCTCAAAAACCCGCTCGTCTTTTTCAACATGCCAAGTAACGATCCGATCGGCTTCTAGAGTCAACCAACCGGGGGTCGCCTGACTTCCGCGACCTGGATTTTGATACTTCCCCTCGCTTCGCTTGCCGTCCTTAAAAACCTTTAACGAGCCAGCGTAACCGAAGAAGTCACGAAAAAATCGAATCGTGCGGGGATGAGAGGTTTCGTTCGACCGGTAATGCTTCCCATTCAGCGTCGAGTCCACTTGGCCCCGATAGTAAGTTTCGTCCTGAAGCAATCGCTGCACCTCGCGACGGTAATCTTCCCGCGAGGTGAGCCTTCCCTCGGCCGCGGCTCTTACGAGTTCGGGATCGGGATTACGATCGCCGAGTGCATAGGAAATGGCGAAACTTGCTTCTCGGGGCGACATTTTCATGCGGCCATTCTCATCAGGTTCGCCCGCACCAAATTCTAAACGATACAGAAATTCGGATTCCAGCAGCACCGCTATCAGCATTTGACGAATGCCATCAGTATTCCCACTCAACGTGATCGCATCTCGTGTCAACTTCAGGTATTTGGCAAGCTCGTCATCGCTTGCTGCTCGCTGCAAAACAAAACTGAATTGGGACTGGATTGCCTCAGTAAGCTGTTGTTCACTCGGCTCTGAATCGAGCATGATCACCTGTTCAAAAGCAGGCGGAGTGGTTCGCAGAAACCAACGATCCTTCGTATTCGGAAAATCATTCGCTTTGATCTCGCCATGCTTGATTCGCGCCGCGCGAATTTGTTTGCTCGCGATCCACCGGGCATTGTCCAGCATCACCAGCAAGTTCCCTCCGTCCAGCATGTTCAGGTCGTAGTACCGAACCCCAGAACGTTCCGGCAGGATGAACGGGTTTGTGACGCCATAAAACCTCTGGCCACGTTTTGAATACGAATCACGTTCACGACCGGTCAGTTGAAATGCGTCAATCACTCGCTCATGAAAGATTTGCGGGCTCACCAACCAGCGGCGAGCTGGCGTAAAACCTTTGGCTTGAATCGTGCCAGAGAAGAGCGTCTCATGATCAATGTAATTTCCATAGTCCGGGTAGCGTCGCTTTTTATCCAAGCTGGATGCGTCGGTTCCACTCAATTGATCACGAAGCCATTTCGCCAACAGACCTCGCTCCTCAGCATTTGGCTGTTCGGCATCATCCGGCGGCATCAGCCCAAACAACAGTTGTTCCTCAACTACGTTCAGCAACTTGAGATGGTCACCGGCATTCCAACTGGCCAGCCCATCAAAACTAACATCCGCTTCGGCTGTATCGATGCCATGGCAATCACCACAGTACTTGGTAACAACCGCGTTCACCTCAATAGGAACGATCCCAGTATTACCGCGATCCTCAGCTACCGAGGTTGATGCCCAAAACATCAGCGGCAACAACATCACCAACAACGTGGATGATTGCACCACTCGAAAACGCATTCTCAGAAAATTCAATGCGGGAACCTAATCCAAATTGAGTTCGTTCAAAATGCTCCGCATGATCGGTGGATGCAGCGGCTTACGGTCGAAAAAAAATGGATCCGCGCCATGACTTGCGGGACGATCCATGTCGATCTGAGCCCTGACATAGGCATACATGTCATTGACCGTCACCTCCTCATCACCCATCACACGCATCGCAATTGCGTTGTATTCAACCTCCGACCCCATTTCAAACAGATTCGATGCCGAGTGCCGAATTGGAGTCGTGGTCGCCCAGATCAGCTTCGCGTCAGTCATGCGAAGTCGCTTGACGAGTTTTCTTAGATTCTGCTCGTAGCTGTTTGAATCGGTCGTTCGAATGCCACCTGATGAAATCGGCATCACGCGAAACGTTTTCATACCAGGGGCTCGGTAAACCAAATCCCCAAGCCCTCCATTGAAATGGATCAAATCCCACTTCCCATCACCCAGCCAGGCATTCAAGTTTTCCAACAGCGTTGCCGTGTTACGGACTTCACCAGGCATTAGAGCGGGAAACACGACATCGACTTTACCCTTCAACGCCTTAGCGACTTCTCGTGCAGGTTGTTGATAAACACTATCGCCAAGAATCAGCACGCGTGGAACGCGATCCCCCTCCCCGTGCACCGTGATGGGAGACAAGCAGAATGCGAATAAAAAAAATTGACGAATCATTCCGACCATTGATCAGCTCATCAATTGGCTCATGTTACCCGTGCTATCGGCAAATCGCTCGACCGGCACATCCACCGCGTTCAACATCGAGACAAACAAGTTCGCCAGCGGAACCTTCTGATCCCCCTCAAACGCGTGCAGATTCCCATGCTTGAATCCCAAGCCAGATCCGCCAGCCAATTGAATTGGATAATGCTTCGTGCTGTGGGAGGCGTGTGGATGGGACGACCCCCACAGCACCACCGTATGATCCAACATCGTTCCATTGCCTTCCGGTGTGTCCCGAAGGCGGTTCAGGAAATAAGCATGCTGCTCCGCTCGCCAGCGATCCCATTTACCCGAATAATCAGTCGGTCGTTTATGAGCAATATCATGAGTCGCCCCCTTATACCCGAGCACATAAGTTGCATAGTTCCACATCTCACTATCCTGCGACTGCTCACTTTCGAGCATCAAAGATGCAAACCGGGTTGCGTCCGTTTGAAAGGCAAGAAAAATCAGATCGTACATACACCGGATATACTCTTGCGGATCTTTGTGCGAAACCTCGATGTTCAGTCCCTTTGTATCAACCTGCGGCAGTGACTTGTGCGTCCATTGACTGGTTCTTTCGACACGCTGCTCAAGAACGCGAATCGAATCGAGGTATTCATCTACTTTGACCTGGTCTTCATTGCCTAAACGATTCTTGAAACTCCGGCTATTTTCCATTAACAAATCGAGAATGCTGGCTTCCCGTTTCAATCCCGCACGCACCTGCTCGACTCCCTTACCGGCATACGGATTGAACAAGCGATTGAAAATATCCTGCGGTTTATGCAAGGAAGGTATCGGACGTCCAGGACCGCGGTGCGAGAGTGTTTTACTTGATCCGTAAGATCCCGTACCACCTTCAGTCCCCAGTGTTAACGAGGCATAACGTGTTTGATGACCCTGCGCATTGGCGGCAACTTGATCGACCGAAATATTGTTGGTCTTCTCGTGCTCGGTCATATCGGCGCCGGTCGCAAAAACATCACCGCTACTATGTCCCCCCATCGACCAACCGCCCTTGTGATCTAAACCACGCAGGTAGGTCACCTCAGCTTTCAGTGGTTCGAACGGAGCAGACGATTGATTGAAGGTCAGAGGGCCTGGCTGGGAGCATGGCCACCAACTCCAATCGTGATGTGGTTTATTCGCCGCGGGAATGCCGCTCGACCCATTGGGCATATACGCCCCGTAGGCGAAATAGCTGACCAGCATCCGCTTGGCCGGCAACGGACGATCCGATCCCCCAGCGAAGCTCATCCCATTTAAAAAGGGCAGAGAAAGACCAATTCCCCCTCCACGGAGAAGCTCCCTGCGATTCAAATACCAAGATTTCTGTGACATGATCTTTTCCCCAAGCGGCGGAGCGGGTCGTCAACCCAGTCGTTTCAGCAACCTAAACTTACGCAGCATCTCACCTGACGTTTCGCCACCGCCTATTCTCCTCGAAATGTTTTGCTGTTGCAGATCAAGACAATCAGATCCTGAAATTTGTAATCTCGTTGTTTACCGTTCTCCAACAGTTTGGCTACTGCGAAACGATCACGCCACGTCAATTCACGACCAATCGCGTAACTAAGCAGCCGGCGGAGCACGTTCTCCACGATTTCGTCTTGACGATCGTGAAGCAAGTAATCCTTTAGCTCTCGCATACCATCGACGACGAAACCGCCTGGCAAACGAGCTTTCGCGTCTACCGAAACGGTGTGAATTGATTTTAGATACGCGTTGTATCCGACCAAATCGTGGTGTGTCTGTCGGTTGAACCCACTGACTCGAGTCCCCGCCTCGGGAACCAATGGTTGAAAACGCCCAATTGCATTGTATTGCTCGAAAGGGATCCCCCAGGGGTCCAAGCGAGTATGACAATCGTTGCAGCTTTCCTGCTTGCGATGCTGTTGCAACAGTTCAGCGATCGTCAAGGCATTTTCCGCAGACTCCCCCACTGATTCGTTCAATGCGGGGACCTCAGCCGGTGGGGCAGGCACGGCGTCGCCTAAAATTGCTTCGCGTAGCCAAACCGCTCGATAAATTGGATGCGGCGCAGTGCCCGTGCCATTGCCAATCAAGATCGCTCCCTGCGTCAACAATCCACCTAGTCGGTGGTCAGGCGTTAATGATACTGGCCGCAGAGCATCCCCCTTCACTCCATCAACTCCATAATGTGCAGCAAGCGGTTGGTTCAGGTACGCGAAATCCGAGTCGATCAGATTTAAGACACTTGCGTTGCGACGGATCAACTCACCGACAAAACCGACAGTTTCAGCATGCATGTGGTCTCGGATCGTCGGCCGGTAAGGAACCTCTGTACCGCGTCGCTCTCCTGCGTTCACGTAGTAAAGGAACCGGGGAAACAAATCGCGGTTGACTGGCACCGTCTTCAACTTTCGAAGACTCAGCCACTGAGTCGCAAAGTTATCAACGAAATCGCTCGCACGCTCGTCCGCTAACATTCGCCGAACCTGTTCTTCGACAACGGTTTGATCCCCAAGCCTGCCATCGGCCGCCAGCTCAAACAACTCTTGATCCGGCATGCTGCCCCACAAAAAGTAGGATAACTTCGATGCTTGTTCGTAGCCTCGCAACGAATCATCGTCAGCCGCAGTGGTGTGATACAGGAATTGCGGAGACACCAAGACCATCGCCAATGTTTCTCGCATGGCGGCTTCCATCGATCCCAATTCCGGCGCAACAAGATCGTGAATCGCTAAGAATCTTTCCACCTCTGCTTGGTTTGCCGGGCGTCGGTAGGCACGCGACATAAATCGTTTCAACACCTGGCGCACATACGCCCGAGGATCGCTCACACGCAGCGACGAATCGAATAAAATTTGCGTGTGATGCGTGGGAGGCCAAACATCGACAACTGGCACCTCCATTTCGATCCACTCAATCACGGCTCGCGGCATGGCAAGATCTCGTCGTCCATCGTTGAGCGTCCCATCATCGTAGAGATTCTGAGGCGTGATTGTCATCGAAGCCGGTAACTGTTTGCCCTTCACCACCCGCCCCGGCTTGGCAGGATGGTTTTCGATTCGCCCGCGGAACTCGAAAACCTGCGGCTCGTCAGGACTATTTCGTAATCGAACAGTACCGACCGGTTCGATTTGCTCAGTCGCACTATTGACATTGATCCCAAAGCCCATCACCAACCTTAAAGGCAACTCCTCTACACCAGGCGGCAAGATCGCGGCTGCTTTTATACGAATTCGATACTCACCGGTTGATGAGAATTCTTTCACCCCAATCCCCGTTGCAGGACTGTGGCGGCGATTCCCCCAAACTCCTACTTCATCTAGACCAAGCCCCTTATCGACGCCATGCGGCTTAAATTCGCGGTAAGTGCGATGAACGGTGGGCTTTTGCGGATCGACAATCGCACTCGCCATCACCATTCGGGCGCACTCCAAGTAGCGATTCACCTGCTCGGGTCCCAAACGCATCAATGCGGCGGTGTTATTGAACTGGTACGGCTTTACGGGATCCTTGGATAACCGATCGATCAAATTCAACTCAAAGCCGATCAAATCACGAATCGTGTTCTGATACTCAAAATTCGTCAAACGTCGCGCGTGGGGAGTTGTCGGCGGCTGATCGAGAATTGAAACGTAATCCTGCATCCCCGATTCGATCCACTCGACAACCGCGTCCGTCGCTGCCTTTGAGGGCTGTGGCTCACCCTCTGGTGGCATTTCACCGCTGCTAACTCTCTCCAACACCATTTCCCAATGGTCGATATCGCTTTCAGCAGCGATCGTATCACTCAGTCTGCTGATCAGCAAATCTCCCTTGGGGTTTTCCCCACCGTGACAGCGAACACAGTGTTTTTGCAAGAAAGGAGAGACCTTCGCATCAAAGGTTTCTCGACTGGCCGGATCCTCCGCTAAGGCATTCCCAATCAAAGAGAATCCCGAAACCCACAAAAAACAAGCGCACAGCCATCGCTTCACTAAACCGAACAGCTGACCGCTAAGCATAGATCGCTTCACAAGGCACACTCCCAGCACCAGACGTCAGCAGAAAGCCTTCCAACCACTCGCTTCCCAAAAAACAAGCACGCTCAAATCTGGAAACCGAGCTACGAGAAACGGATTGAAGCAACAACCGATTAACCTTCCTTCCCGGACTGTATCTCTTTTTGACGGTCAACGGCAGGAACCTTTTCTTGATCCACCAACCACTTCAATAATCCCGTCTGCCATGCTGTCCACATGGGACCTTGGTAGCCATTAAGCCCATGACCACCATTTGGTAATTCCAAATACTGAGTTTCGACGCCGTGTTCTTTGAGTGCAGCATGAAACATCTCGCTATTCTCTGGCACAACGACGCGGTCGTCCTTCGCATGCACCAAGAACGCTGGCGGTGTGTCAGCTGTCACTTGTTTTTCGTTTGAAAATTCAACAATCAGCTCACTCGATGGATTATCACCAAGCAGATTGCGCCGCGACCCTGTGTGCGTCTGCTCTCCCATCGTAATCACCGGGTAGACCAACACCATGAAATCAGGGCGACAATGGTTGCTGGCAGCCAGAACCTCAGCTGGTTTTCCGTCGCCAGCATTTTCCGGATCCGGAACAAGCGGTGATGGATAATGAGTTCCTGCAGTGGAGGCCAGATGCCCACCTGCCGAGAAACCCATGATGCCGACCCGTCGCGGATCAATGTTCCAGGTCGTTGCGTTTGCCCGCACCACGCGTAACGCTTGCTGAGCATCCGCCAGTGGCAACTGCGATCGTCCACGCGGCAACTCATACTCCAAAACAATCCCGGCTATGCCATTTTCATTCAACCACTTTGCCACCCCATGGCCCTCGGGCCCTGTAACAAGCGTTCCATATCCACCGCCAGGACAAATAACGATCGCGGCTCCATTGGGCCGAGAGGGAAGATGCACAGTGATTACTGCCTGACTCTCGCTCGTTTTGCCAGGCCACAGTTCGATGCGTTCCCCTGCTTTCAAAGTAGACGAATCGAATGTGATCACCGATGCAAACAATAAACAACTTATCGAGAGCTTGATCGAAAAAGGGTGCAGTAGTTGGCGACTGTAATTCATGGATGTTCTGGGGTCCGATGCCAAGGTAAATTCGTCACGAAGAGCAAGGTGTGCGTGCCAAGGTAAAAGGTGTGCGTGCCAAGGTAAATTGAAAAAGCATCGGCACCCTAAGATGCAAAGGTTCTTGATGCTGAGGGGCGGGTAAGCAAATGCCAATGAATCCCAACATGATAATAGATGCGGCTTGAGAGCACATGGCAACCGCTCGCTGCAGCGGAACCGTTTACCGGCTCGAGCAAGCATTTCGTTGCTCCGAGCCTCGACGCCTCCTCCTCGCTGCAGCCACTCTTTTTAGATGACAGAAGATCTGACGAGAGATATGTCGCCAATTTGGAGGGAAGTGTCGAAGTCGAAGGGGATCGCGCATCCGCCCCCAAAACGCGTCCCCCGGCACCAAACGCTCGGTTGCAAGCCGTCGCCGACACTGGATGCCCTCTTACACGCTACAGGCCCGAAAACCCGGATTGCCTGGGTGAAGGGCACAGCTGACTAACTTTGCCGATCACTAACCAAGTCAGGTTGTGATTCACGACTTGGCACGCTTGAAGGATCGTTCGCGTTGCAATCTTCTTAAGTCCCACTGGACCACTCTCGAATCGATACGCGGTCCCATTGAGGCCGATGCAAACATGTCTAATCCAATTTTGGAACGAACTTTAGCGACTCTCACCAGTATGAAATCGACTGCTCGCAACCAGTGACACTTGCTTGCCGATGCTCCGAACTGAGGAGCTGGACCACTGGCTAAGGCACTTTGGCTTGGAGCATTGCTTTCGTGCGATCCTGGTCGAAACCAACAACGAATTGGTTGCCGCACTTCAACGGCTCACACCCGCGCGGATCATCGCAGGATCATCGCAGGATCATCGCAGGATAAACGCCAGGAATTTTGCCACCGGTGAAGAGAATGGGCGAATTGTCTGGCACTGCCCAGACCCGAGAGCGATTATCAAAACGGAGGAAGTTCAAGTGTCAAAGCGTTTGCGAGGATATTTGCGTAACGAACGCTTCGAAATTCGCTTCAACAATGACTTTCAATCCGTTCTTCAGAATTGTGCAAATCGAGACAAGACTTGGATCAACGGCGATATCATCAGCAATTTCGCTGAACTACATCGCATGAGATTCGCACATCGCGTCACGGCGTACAGAGAGGGTCGACTGGTAGGTGGTGGATACGGCATCACGCTTGCCAATGGCTTTTTCTTAAAAAGTATGTTTTGCACGAAGAATCACGCGAGCAAAGCTGCCTTCGTCCGACTCGCCGAAAATTGATCGGCGAATAGGTTCACGACCATCGACTGCCAGTTCACGACCGAACACTGGCGCAGATTTGGTGCTCAACCGGTGACACCCGAGGAATTTCAGCAAACGGTTGCGTTCGGCCTTGGAAATCCCGCTCTCTTTTCGGAAGCGAACTGGTGTAGTAGCCCAGTTCGCAATGCAATCACACCAGCCACCGATAGGACAGCGTTAGCCCCTGAAGTGATGTCACCAAATCCCATCGTGATTGCGCCGATCAACACACCACAACCGGTCATTTGATCTGCAACTACCGAACGTTCAAGCGGGGCCAGAAAAGCTCCGTCCCAAAAACAGCTTCCCGAAGCATCGCCAACAACCAGATTTGACTGATTCATTCAGTCGAATTCTCCGTTTTCGATTGGGCCACAATTCGCATCAGGAACATCTGCCGCGTTCCGTTGCCTGCAATCCCAGGAACGAGAATCAAATCATTGTTTCGATTCCAACGCGGGGCAGGATCGATTCGAATATCCCCCGCATAAGCCCCTTTGAATATCCCGTCGCTCTTAGCAAACGCTCTATCGCGTCGACGGTAGACCGTATAAAAATTTTTGTCGCCTTGCTTGTAGCCATTTACGAACCATTGGCCGTCAGGCGATAGTGCGACATCGCCTTCTGGTTTCGGAAAAATTTCAGGCGTACCCCATTGGCCGACAATCTTCTTTTGCACGACATCATAGAGTACTTGGTTCACTCCCGACCTTCCGATCAGCTTACTCCCCTCCGCCCACTCAGGATGCCCACCGATATGCATTTCGTGCAGGGTTAGCTCAGTCCCATCTGCGCGAATCGAAAAGGGAGTATTGACGCGTTTTCCGCTTTCCCCACGGTTGCCACTCCACCCCGCCCTGGCAAAGAAATAAACACGATCACTATCGCGATTCCAGAGCGTGTGATTGATAAAAAGTCCGCTATGAATGAGATTCGGATCAAGTTCCTTCAGCTTGTCGTCAAGCTGGCGGTAGGAAACTAACAATCGCTTCTTACCGGTTTGCACATCGACGATAAAAACACCATCGTTTGTCGGCGCAATCTCATCTTTTGACCAATCGAGAGAACCTGGGTACCCCGTTACCAAACGCAACCGGGCCAAACGCCCATAGTTTAACCCAAGCCAACTCGATCCATCTGGAGCGACACCACCATTCCCAAGCGGTTGCGTTTCGAACCGATACTCTCGAACACGCTTTCGCTTTTCAATATCGTAGAGCACGGTATAGACCTTGCCGCTATCAACGTCCCGGTCGTTGAAAAAGAATTGAGTTTCCGCTGCTTTAGGGTGCCAATAGAATATTGTCCCTTGTTGGGGATTCCAAGCGTGCGTGCGATCGATCTCAACAATTTTGTTGTCGTCGTGCGTATCAACAAGAATGATCGTGGCGGCCTCTTTCGGCTCTGGCAATCGATCAATCGCCTTCACTTCCAACCCAACGATGTATCGCCCGCTGGCATTCCAAGGAATGGTCTGACACTGACCGATATAGCCAAAAAAATGATGATTCTTGCCAAAGGTCAATTGTTGAACTTTCAACTCGAAAGCCCCGGACGAATCCTGACCATAAGAGACCCAAGGCACCAGTGTGAGTACGAACATCACGCCGCAACGAAAAACAAATTGGCTCATCATTGATCCTCGATTTGCAAACATGACTTAACTTTGCTGAAACACTGAATTGAAGGTCGATCTCAGCCCAAAAAAAGTGTGGATTGAACATGGCGTTGCTCGTGCCACACTTTATTCGTGCAACAGAAATGCTTTCGCATCGGGTTTCAATTCATCCTGCCAACCGTAAAAAAGCAGCATCCCTTCCACTTCCGTTCCATCAGGCCTCAATACCGGCTGAACATTATTGAAACGCCACCCAGCAAATTTTTGTTCTTGCGGCGATACCTGGCGTCGCTTCCTCCAAGTTTCACCATTGTCCCTCGAGACCCATTCTTCGACCCGCCCCCCGCCATGCCGGTCCATGTAGCCGCCCTCCAAGTAAGTTTCACCAACCACAACATACGCGTGCAATTGCCCATGCTGGTCACAACTCAGGTGGCCACTGTTCCATTGATGGCTCGATTCACAAATGGGCGTTTTCACCCAAACCCCGTTCTCTGGCCGCACGTAAAAATAACGATGTGTTTTCAGGTCATCACCTGATAACACATGCAGGAAGCCTGGATCGCCTTGCAAGTCGACACAGATCGCCGGTGGCACTCCGGCGCCCCGCCATTGAGTATCCCAGATCTGGCATTTGCGTTTCGAATAATCAATATCGATCGGAGTGATTAGCAATTCGCCAATTGCATTTCGAACGGCATGCTTCTGCAAATCAATGGTCAGATAGGAAAGATTGTATTTCCATTCGTTTGACACCTCTTGATTGTAGAGTGGGTTAAAAAACCGCTTGGGATCAGGATCGTTTTTGCTGTCGTCGTAATCCATGTAGACAACATGCAAAACCTTGCCATCCTTGGACGGCAACTTGGTTTGATACGATGACCAGTCCAAGCGACCCCTGCGATCCAAATCGACGACATCCATTTCTGGTCCGACCCAGGTCAGACCATGATCCTCGCTGATCCGATAGGTCCAGGAACTTGTATGGCCCTCCGTGCGATAGTAGATCAACTCGCGACCCCCACTGATTCGAAACACAGTGGGATAAGACATGCTGGGTGCAATTTCGGGCCCCTTTCGCCAGGAAACATCCAAGGTGTCGGATCGAACGGGTTGTTCAGAAATCAGATGGGTTCCCGGAGTCCTATGACATCCATAAAGAACGTGTAGATAATTCCTACTGTCCGCCCAAATGATCGGGCTGAAATGATGATCACTCGCCGCCGCCCCAAGTCTCTGCGGTTTTGAAAAAACGCGACCTAGCGGATCGTACCGTATCATCATCGGACGCGCTCGACCCTTCTGGTTGTTTGTCGGCGTAGCGTCTCCGTTGTAGACGATGTAGACCTGCCCATTGATGAAAACCGACTGCGGCCTCTGCCGCGCGTCGTACAGCATCTTGAATTTCCCTGCCTCACCAAACGGTACAACCTGGGTGTTCAATGGTTTTTCGTCGGCACGCAAATCTGCCATCGAGCAAACAAATGAGACCGATGCACCAATTAGCATTAGCAAAGGTAGACCGTGAAATCCTGCCACCAAGAGTGCTGATAAAGCTGCAACTACTTGAACCAGCCGTTGAGACATACGCTTACCTGACACCTTCATTCTCGATCGATGCAAAGAGATTAACTGGTTTGGAAAGAAGAAACGGAGCCTGGAATTCTCCCGCCGGAAACTCTGGGAGTGAGAGCTAATTCGCTGCTGCTGGAGCTGGGACAGCTGCTGGAATTGAAGCTGGGACAGTTCCCAACCAATCGGGCACACCCTCTTTTTGCAAAGCTTGCACTTTGCGGCCGTGCGAGTCCGGTCCGCCGTCTTTCATCGCCGACGGGAGCTGATTTTTCTTTGGTAGATACTTCGCAAGCCGTTGTTTGATTTTCGAGTACTTGGGATTTGCAGCAACGTTGTTGTGTTCGCTTGGATCTTGATGATGATTGTAAAGTTCTTCACTGCCATCCCGGTAACGAATGTACCGCCAACGCGGACCACGGACGGCATGATTTTTATAGTGCCACGTCGTAATCGCTGGAGCACGACGCGGCGCGTCGACATTCTGCAATTGCGGCAATAACGAAATCCCTTCCAAACCTGACATCGATGGCAACTCACAAAGATCCAAAAGTGTTGGATAGAGATCAATTAGACTGACCGCCCGATCACAAACCTCACCAGCTTTCTCATCAGCAGGCAGACGAATCGCGAGCGGCACATGAGTGGATTCTTCCCATAGAGCCTGCTTGCGCCAGTGCCGTTTCTCACCGAGGTGCTGACCGTGATCAGACCAAAACACGACGATCGTGTTGTCTGCATAGGGACTTGCATCGAGTGCGTCTAAAACTTTTCCCGCCTGAGCATCAACAAACGAAACACACGCGAGATAGGCACGAGTCATTTCGCGCCAGTAGTCGGGTCCGATGCTTAGCACATTCTCGTGGTCTCCTCCGTTGATCGTTCCGATTGCCATCGCTTTTCCGTGCAACGGGATGTCATCCATCTCATCGACGGGAACGCTTGGCACGATGATCTCATCGAGGGGATACAAATCGAAAAACTCTTTCGGAGCGGTGTAGGGGACGTGCGGCCGTACAAAACCAACCGCCAAAAAGAAAGGTTGCTGGTGATCTTGATTTAAACGCTGAACCGCCCAATCAGCAATCTGCTCATCAGGCATTCCCTCGGGTGGCATATCTGCTTTTGCCAAAGCCCCCCAGCAAAGCGACTGCCCATCCACACCACGCTGGTATTTCTGGTAGATCGCACCTCCGTCAGGTGGAAAGGGATGAAAATGGCCACCTTTGTCACCCTGATAACCGTGGCCCCGCGCCGCGAGCTCTTTCGGCCATTGGTATCTCGGCCGAACCTCCGTCCAATAATCGTAGCCAGCTACATCACTGGTGCCCTTATGAAAAACCTTGCCTGCAGCAAGTGTCTTGTATCCATTTCGCTTGAAATGGGTCGGCAATGGAATCACACCATCGAGCGTCCGTTCATAATCCGCCAACTTCTTGGACGAATTGGAATACCAACCCGTGGTGGACGGTCGCAAACCACTCATCAAGGCGTGCCGCGATGCAGAGCAGACGGGGGCCGCGCAGTGCGCATTACTGAACAGAATGCTGCGACCAATCAACCGATCGAGGTTGGGAGTTTTTACCTGGGGATGCCCCCCCATTGCACCAAGCCAGTCATTCAGATCATCGATCGCCAAGAAGAGGACGTTTGGTTGACTCCTCACTGAAGCTCCCAATTGGACAGCCGAAACATCTGACACGGGTTGTTCCACCTGCGAACTCGATCGAGCAGGGCTGTTCGATCGGGCGGGGCTGTTCGATATCGTTGAATCTTCAGGAGCAGCTGAGTCATCCGATTCAGCGGGGCTCTTAGATTTCAACTTCAATAATGGAATAGGCTTGGCGTTCTCGTAGACCTCACTCTTCGCTCCAGTTCGACGGGTCTCTGCATCCACCTCGTCCAAAAAATCGATCATCAAGGCGTGCAGTCTGTCAACGTGATCGGTTTTGGTGCTGGCGAGATCCTCGCTTTCACTTGGATCGATCGACAGATCAAACAATTCCAGCTGTTTTTTGCTCCATGTTTTCACCAGCTTTAAATTTCCCATCATCAAGGCGGTCTCGGCACTCCGTGCTACCGCCTGATGGAACAACAGGAAGGGTCTGTTCCGCTCAATTTCCCCACTGCCGCGGTTGAACATTACCGGCGTCATACTCCCGCCGTCCAGCGCGGCGGGTAACGCAGGACGAAAGCCCGCAAGTTCTGCGATCGTCGGAAAAATATCCAATCCTGTGACCGGAACATCGCTGACGCTCCCCGGCTGAACCCCGGGACCACGGATCAGGAATGGTACACGGATCCCACCCTCGTAAACCGAGCCTTTACCATCTCTCAAGGGATGATTCCGAGGTAATTTAACCTCCCCCTGACCGGGCAACGTATTCCGCCCACCATTGTCGGACAGAAAAAACACGTAGGTGGAATTCTCGATTCCTAATGATTTGATCTTATCCAACGTGATTCCGATTCCTTCATCCACATCGCTGGTCATCGCAGCAAACTCGGGCATCGAATGCTTGTTACCCGGTTTCTCCTCCCGCGCGGCAGCAAGCGACTGTTCGCGAAAAAAGATGTCCAAATGCACCGCGTAGTGTGAGATTTGGAGGAAGAAAGGTTTACCAGCCTTCACCTGTCGCGTCATAAAATCACAGGCACGCTCGGTCATGCTAAAGATCTGTTTTGGATCTTGTTTGGCTGCTGGTCCGCCGGCCCCTTTTCCACCACCAGTCCCATTGTCGGTGTAACCGTCGCTAACGTCGTACCCCATCTCAGCGGGCGTCACGTCATCAAAACGCATGTCCCATTTTCCAAAATGGGCTGTCTGATAGTTCGAATTCGCTTCCTTCAACATTTGTGGCAAACTGAGTTGCTGCCGATAATTGGTTGTCCAACTCCGCTGATCCGATTGATAGATATGCCGAGCAGGTGTTTGCCCAATAAGAAGACTGCGTCGTGTTGGACAACAATAGGGGGCCGGTGAATAGCCTCGAGTGAAACTCATTCCACTTTTGGCCAATCGCTCGATGTTTGGCGTCTGGTAATAATCACTCTTCGTTCGTTCGTCGTCAGGATCGATTTGCAGAGACGTTCCCACCCAGCTTTGATCGTCTGTCAATAAAACGATGAAGTTTGGAAAATCAACGGATCCGGCATATGAACTCGCTGAGCGGAAACAACCAAGCAACGAGATGCCTAGCAAAAAAGAAAGGGTGAACCTCGAAACGGATCGAAGCAGAGGATTCATTCTCACGACATTCATGTGATACAACTTTTGAACCCTGATACTGCTTGAGGCTTGATTGGCTTGGAAATTTCGCGTGCTTCATCGAATCTTAAGTTGCATCCTCTAGCCTCGGACCCTTCCTTCATTCAAAACGCTAGTCGCATACGACCGTGGCGTTCGCTAGTCAGTAATAGAGATGAGACAGCAAAATCCAACCGGCCCTATCGTATGTGATTCAACCCTCGAATTGGCTCTTGATTCTCTGAATTCGCCCCTCAGAAGCATTTCGCCACCGAAATTGCGTTCCATCTCCAGGATGGCTCAACCTCTGAGGTATCTGAGCAACTGGGGGCTAGGCGAATGGCCCGTGCTCCAACGGGAACTTCTGGTGGAACGCTCGGTGCGGAATCATTTGCTATCTGTTGCCCCACACTGCGTTCACCGGGTCAGCGCGGAAGTTGCGTTTACAATAAACCTCACCGACCAAATGATTCGACGCGATTCAATTAGCCGTCAAGCTACGTGTGGGACGCCCGAGCCGTGAGTTGCAACGGCAATGACTCGTCATGAGTTGCAACGGTAATGACTCGTCATGAGTTGCAACGGTAATGCCTCGCCGTGAGTTGCAACGGCGATGCCTCGCCGTGCGTCGGTGATTCACACCAAGAAAAAAGAACAGTGTGCACTATCTCTCGCCATCAAAATTGGCCACGTAGAAAGTAGCGGAACCACTGCGTCCCACCTGCGAACCTGCCCTGCACGGACTGCCCTGCACGGACTGCCCTGCACGGACTGCCCTGCACGGACTGGCTTGCACGGACTGGCCTGCACCGATTTCAGACGTGATTGACGAAATCAAACGCAACCTTTGATTTTTAACTTCCGCGATGCAGCCGTTTGAATGGCTGCCAAGATGTTATCAGCTGGTACAAACCTAAGACGTTTCACCAGTAGCTCGCGGATGCATCCCAAAGTTCAAAACTTGCCAGGCCCGCTGGTCCATTTGTTCTTGTTCGTTTGCGTTCAGACTCTTCAGGGCCGGCCCAAAAGGAGTCGTGCTGGGTGACTGCTTTTGGATCACCAGCGGCGAGTCATCGCTCCAAGCATCAACTTCCTGATTCCATTTACCAAGACTCGCACCATCATCTGGCATGACCAGCTGATAGACGACAGCATTCGGATCAGGCTTGACGATTCGCGACTCACGTCCATGGGGATACCAAGTCTCCTCCCACCAAGCTAGCAAAGACGGAGTGTAAGATCCGACGTATCCCAAAACGACCAGAATCGCCAATCCTGAAACGCGTCTTCTGATTTTTCCTTGATTCTTGTCTCCCATTACTCGACCTTACTCCGTCAGTATTTGCTTTAGTCACCGCTGTACAGTCATTGATTCGATCACAACGCGAGATTCTTGGAACCGAAAAACGAAATATGATATTTCTTACACTCCTAGTCCCTTCACGAAGAATGGTCGGCTACAACTTTACGTAGCCTTGCGCGAGAAAAGTCATTCCCATTGCGTCTTCAACTCCGACTGAAAACGTCTGTGTTCGGATCCAACTTCAATCGAGAAGTCCCGATACGGTTATGTAACCAGCTCGATCTTTTTGATCAGTGAACCGTCCAACTCTCGCACAATGACGAGACACTAAAAAGTCTTGCCGAGAGTCGCACGTGCATTTGTTTAGTCTGAAATGCTGCGATCCGCCCCAAACCAGATGGCAGATCACAGAACGTCGCCGGTGCGACAGCCGGAATCGCAACCAAACGGCGGAGCAAATTGCCACCGTGGATCAACGAATACCGAATCCCAGGCGAAATGCGGCAAGAGGCTCGGCGACCCAGGCAAGTGCTTGGCGACCCAGGCAAGTGCTTGGTGACAGAGGCAATATGCTTGGTGACAGACAATGCCTCACCGATCCGCCAGCCAATTCTTCATGGAGAGGCTTGCCCTGCAACTCTCAGGAATCGCCGCGTTGCCGCCGGCAAGGCTCACCGCGTAACACGATCACTACGCTATCAACTCGGGAAGCGGACCTTGCTGAGGCATCCCATTTTTTTGCAATTCCAAGTCCAGATTACCGTAATGCTCGATTGGATTGCCAAACGCATTCAACCACGTCGTCCACCAGTTGCCAATCGTCCGGTGCCCGGCGTCACCATACTTCGGGTACCGAACATAACGGCCAGCAATCTTCAATCTTGCACCCGCTCCGCCGATCACCAAGTATGGCCACTCCGCTAGGTTGCCATGATGCTCGTTACCCGAATCACTGAGATAAATGATCGCGGTGTTGTCCAGTAAAGTACCGTCCGCCTCGGGGACCGCTTTCAATTGGCCAGCCAAATCCGCCAACAACTTCATATGATGCAAGCGAATGATGTCACGAGCTTCTTCGGGGGACTTACCATTGCAAACTTCTTTGTGCCCGATTCCATGAACACTCTTTTCGGACAGTCCAAGATCATCGTAGGTTGTGCTGATGTTATCGAGCCGCAAGGTAATGACATTGGTAATTCCCGAAATCAGAGCAGCAGCAGCTAAATCGATATGTGCCTGCTGACGGGTCGCCGGTTTTTGGGATGTAAACCGATCCGAGAACTCAGGAGCAGCTTGGCGAATTCGCTCCGACATCGACGCAAGTCGTTCGCGACGTACCTGCAGTTCTTCAAACGCATTTAAATAATGCCCCATCTTTTCGCGTTCAGCAGCGGGCAACGTCTGATTCAGTTGACGAATATCTCCGGCCATGAAATCGAGCAGGTTCGATTTCAGCCGATACTGAGCCTGGGCTCGACCGTCGCTGGCAATCGCACTGCCAAACAACTGCTGATAGGCAACATCCGGACTCGCCTGAAATGGTAGTTCCCGTCCTGGCCCGACCGCGGTGATTCCGGGGTACAACGTACCTTCGGTCTCCTTGCTCATCACCTTTCCACGCAATGCCAGGCCAACGTGGTTGAAAGGCGATGGAAAGAGCCTCGCCATTTCAGCATCAACGGTCGCTCGCCGAATGACTCCTGAGTTATGTTCTCCGCCCGTTTTGTAAACACCCATCGCTCCGAACCAACTGGAATGTCCCGGCCGGCACATCTTGCCGGACAAGCCCTGAACAATGGCAAGCTGATCTTTGAACGGTTCCAACGGTTTCATCGCTTCGGGCAGCACGTGATCAACCAACGGTTCGTTGATTAGCTCTGATGCCTCCTCAGAGCTTTCCCGTATGGTTGCTGGTGTCATTTTCTCGGAAATGACACCGCTCGATTTCACCACAAATACAAACCGCTGCGGCAACTTCCCGGGCCCAACCCCTGCTGCCTCGAGCTTGAATCGCTGCAACATCGGCTGCAATAAAAGACTGGACGTTCCTATCGCAGAAGTTCGGAGAAATCGCCTTCGGGAGGAGCTCATGTTTTCTTCTTTTAAGTTCGCTGCGGTCAACAATGCAGATTCGTTGATTCTTGCACGCAACTAATCGATCACGATCAATTAGCTTGCCAATTAGTTTGCGTTGGTCGATTGTGCGGGTACTTGCTCGGAACTCGTCGCCTTACGGTACATAAAGGAATCCGATGTGAGAAGTGAAATCACTAAAGCCCGGAAACTACCGCCGGATTCAACATAAGCTCGATCTGCCCGGATCAGAGTTTCCGAATCACTCAGCATTTCATTTCGCCCCATCCAGTAACGAAAGGCATGCCGCACAAAGGATTGCCTCACTCGCTCGGACTTCGCCAACCGCTGCATCAATTCAATCGGATTGGCAACCTCACCATCCAGATCCCGACTCCCACTACCATCAAGGAATCCCCTTGAATCGACAGGGCGCGTCTGCCCCTTTGCCAACAGTTTCTCAACCGTACGATGCCGACCGAAGTCGTCGTATAATTCGAACGGCATGCCTAACGGATTCATTTTCACGTGACATCGCCAACATTCTTGCTCGCGCGTGACGGCAAAGCGTTCACGCAAGGTCTGTTCATGATTCTCTGGAATACTCGCATCGACAGTGAGTGGCAACTCCGGAACCGTATCGGCAAGCAAACGCTCGCGAATCCACTTACCACGGCGCACTGGGTCATTATCCAAGTTCAACGAGTGAGCGAGCAACCACGCGGGGTGCATCAAGATCCCGACCCGTTGACTCGGGTTCAACACGAATGGCTGTTCAACTGGAAAGCTGAATGTCTTTTCATCCAAGTTGTAAGTGATTAGATAGTCGCGTCCGCTCGAACGACCTCCGCCAAGCGGCATATGACGAATCCCAGCCTTGTTACATTGCTCCAAGTACTTCATCCAGCGTTTGGTCACATTGCCGTTAGCGTGAGTAAAGATTTTGTGGATCGAACGAACGTGCTTCATGTGTTCATCCGGCACCTTGTAAGCAAATTGCCGCCACGGTTTATCCTTGTAGTAGTCATAAAACGCCTGCAAGGCGTCATGAATTTCACGTTCGTAATCATTGTCTCCTGAATGCGCGACGAAATACTGATCAGTGGTCAGCAATTCGGCCAAGACATCCTTATCCTGTTGGACAATATGCATCACTAACGTGTCAGCATCCTCAACCAACCGCTCAGGAACTCCGCGATAATCCTTACCAAAGCGAGCCGCATCCTTAAAAACGCTGGGGGCCGCGTCATAGCCAAAAAATTCGTGAAAGAATCGTAGGACCCGCGGCTTTTCAATCGTCTCATCGTCCCAATATCGCGTGATCTCTCGGGCCACATCTGCGTTCGTCTTGAGCCGATTGGACGCCGCAGCGGCAAGCAATGTTTTGTCTGGCTTCTGATCGGTCAACGCGTAGGCGATCGCCAGCGCCATTTCGCCCGCGTCCAAACGTTGCCGTCCGTGTTCATCGACGGCCCCTCGACCCAACTCCATGCGATAAATTGCCCTGGGGCTTACGGCAATCGCAATCAACATCATCCTCAAACCCTCGACCTGCCCACCTTGCGCGACACAAGTCCGCATCAGATCGTGATACTTTCTCAATTCCGCAACCGCTGGCTCCTGCTCGATCACAAGCTGATACATACGCTTGATCGCAGCATGAATCTGCGCGTCTGTTGCCATATCTTCGCCCAGAACAATTGACGCAAATTCAGCTGGGGTCTCAGGGAATCTTGGTTGGATGGGCTTCCCCTTTTTATCTCTCGGAAGCTCATCGTCGGGGATAGGCCCCTCGCGACGTACCCGCAGTTGATGCAATGCACCCGCAAGGTGACTGTCGACCAAGCTTTCCGCATTGCGCAACATCGTGCCAAGTGTGGCCGAATCTGCCATTGTGATTGCGGAAAAATCTTTGATCCCCGCCTTATCTTCAATCGTGAACGGCTGTTTCAGTTTCGCCAACTTCGCACTACGCGCGCCATATCTCCCAGGCTGAAAACCCATTCCACGGTCCGCGAGTGAATCAAAAATAGCTGGACTCTTCTTCCAGATCCGCGAGGGGGACCAACTGGCTTCGTTAACGGCCCCATCGAACAGAGCATCATGATCTACGTAGTTGCCGTATTCCGGGAACATCAATTTGTGCTTCCACTCTTTGACCAGCTCGGAACCGACAAGGGATTCCTCAAGAATGGCAATCACCTCACGTCGTTCAGAGCGACTCAACGGATCAGCATCCGCTGGCGGCATTTGATTCGTAACGAGCACGTGAAAAACACGCGTCCAATGCTCGCTCATCTGCTCCACCCCATCGGCCCCCGACCGCAAGTCAGCCAAATTGAATCCGCCTGAAGCCTCATCGCCGAAATGACAATCAGCACATTTTGAATTCAAGACACTCAAAACTTGCGAACTAACACCTTGATTCGCGTCTGCTAAACAACGAGTCGTGCCAGCACACAGGTGGCCTATCAAGACAAACGCAATCGACAGCAGTCGTATCATTTATTTCAAAATCTGGTGTTATCTGCGGCCTATCTTGAGGACACAATGAGAGGGGAAGCCCATCACATGGCAAAACAGATTTGCCAGACTGCATCGCGACCACATTTTAACTCAAAACCATTCGCTGCGTTGGGATGCGATTGGTGTGCAAAATATCAAATAGTGATAACAGCATATCGCCGCATTGCTCTCCCAAACGAAACACAACACTCGAACGCCGCGTTTAACACGAGCTTCCACAAACACCTAATCACTGGTCCCAACATCACTGGTCCCAACATCACTCATCACTGGTCCCAACATCACTCATCACTGGTCCCAACATCAAACGCTGGGCTACCAACCAATAACACGTGCGCCAGACCTGCGGTGGGATGACCCTACAACGGCTCAAACGAAGAATCTGCCCTGATCGGTCACCGACCTTATTGAGCTCAAGCGAACTCTCGTTAGTCCATGTTACCTATTGAGATCAATCGAGTTGGTGGAGTCTCCAAGTGTCGTTCCCTCTTCCGGTTTGCTCTATGAGCGGACGCTGACCGAAGACAACCGTTCCACTATTTCTGGAGAGAGCGGAGCGGATGACGTAAAACCAATCGCTGCCATTCAGGCTATCAACGACCGACCAGCGACAGCGGGGCTCAATCGGCGATCTTCTTCATTAAGGCTTGAAAATCGTCTCGATCCCGAATCGAATCAAAAGCGGGATTCTCTTCGATTTGCGTGGCGTCCCCGAAACCGCCAGCGATCGCATCGGTTAGCCTAAGCATCGCTTGATTTTCAAAATGTTCCTGCATCAGGATTTCTGCTGAGCTGAAGTCGCCCACCTTCTGTTGCTGAGCTCCGATCGCCGCTCCCCACTTCATTGCCAATTCAAAATTGATCTCTGCCGTTTCTCCAGCCCCAGAATGACGGCGGAAATTAGTGCCTGCAACATCGAAGTTCAGTAACATAGCCGCGTAGTCGCGAGCGATCATTTTTCCACGCCCGGAATCCCTTTCTTCGTTCTGGTGCAGCGATTCAAACGCTTCCAGTAGCAACAGTTTTCCTTGTTCACGATCCCCAAGGTTATCCCGGATCGCACCGAAAAGATGAAGACTCTGGGCGTGATCAAAAGGCCAGCGATGCGGAGTTTCCAGGGAACGATAAATCCGCACGCATTCACGAATAGTTTTCTCTGCCTCTTCCGGCTTCCCCAAATAACGTAACGCCCGAGCGATATCGATCAGCCGGACACCGACTCCCGGCGCATCCGTTCCAAGTTCTTTTTTTGTAAACTTCAACAACCCCACGAAGAACATCAACCGCCTGCTCATGCTCCCGATTTTGGAGCAGAAACTTTCCATAAAACGACCGCCCGAAGGCAACGATCACGTGTTCTTCACCAAGCAGCTTGACGGCCTTTTCATCCATCTCCAGGTACAGTTTGCGTGCTGCTTCCACGTTGCCGAACTTTTCAAGCAGCTGGGCTTGGGTGAACAGCGACAGGATTGCTGAAATTCCGTTACTCCCTTGCAGCCGATCGACCGTCGTCGCCGCCTGCTGAAGCAACAACATCGCTTTTTCCATTTCGCTTTTCACGATGTAGACCTTGCCGAGCAAGAACTGCGCAGAAGCAACATCCATATGATCGATTGCTACACCATCTTTTTGGTAATACTCCCGCCGAATCTGCAGACAATCCACCAGAAAGGGCTCCGCAAGGTCGTAATCTCCAGCGAGCGAGTGCTGCATCCCAAGATTAAAAAGTGAGTCCGCGATCACTAATTGATTATCACCCGGATTGGCCCGCCGAATGGCCAGTGACTTGGTAAACGCGTCATTCGCCTGTTGAAATTCATGTCGATATAAGCTGACGATCCCGAGGCTTTCCAACGTCTCGGCATATTGAAGGGACTGCTCACCCAGTGGTTCAAGTTGCAGCAGCGAGGCTGCTTCTCGAATCAAGGATTCACCCTCATCAACTTTGCCCAGGCTCAAATAGACATTCCCGATCTTGTCCAGCAGCACAGCACGGATTCGGGATTGTTCAAGCAGTTCTGTTTCGAGTTTCTGACGCCCTCGATTGACGATTTCAACCGCCAGCATCTCACCCTCGCCGCGGCGTTGGACACCAAAAGCTCGTTCTGTTCGCGCAATCGGGTCCGCATCTTCAAACAACCCGACCAAGAAATCAGAAACACTCTCAGACTCAGTTCGTGCCAAATCAGCCACACGGCGAGATTTCTGTTCTTCGACTTGTGCAATCTCGGCAATTAACCTCGCTTGCTTTTCTGCTGCATTTTGCTTCTCAAGAGATTGATTGATGGATTCGAGCTCGGCCGCATGCATGGCTTGCCGTTCTGAATTCTTACGCTCCATGTCCATCCACATTGCAGAAGCAGTCGCGACGACTAGCAGCACCACCGCCGCCATCGTCAAACTGATTCGGCGTCGTTTTCTCTCTTCCTCGGCACGCGCCGCTTCTGCTGCTCTTTCAACTTCGCTGGCCTGCAACTTTGTTTCGACCGATTCGATGTACTTTGTGACACGAACCGCCAAGACCCCCGCATCACGGGGCCGATTCTCCGGATTCACTTGCAGACAGTCCTTTGTCAACTGGATCAAGTCACTATCTGCTGAACTGGCATCTAGCCGCTCGAGGCATTCCGACAGAGCCCCCATGCGGGCCAACTTCAGCACCGTACTCGACTCCCGACCGAGGTACGGCGGTTTCCCCGTCAGGACCTGACAAAGGATCGCCCCCAAGCCGAACACATCCACACGCTCATCCAGCAGGTCGATTCGGCCAAGTGCCTGTTCAGGCGGCATAAAACTAGGCGTGCCCATGACAGTGCCCATCATCGTGTCGAGCTCACCACTATGCCCCGTATCAGCTTCCGTCGTCTCCCCACCGCTGCGGGGCGTGTGGATGATGCTCTGTTCAGCCGAGGCCTCCTTAACTTCAAGCATCGCGTTCGATCCGTCTTTTGGCAAAACTTTCGCCAAGCCCCAATCCATGACCTGAACTTCACCGAACGCACCCACCATGACGTTTCCTGGCTTCAAATCACGATGGATGACACCTCGACTGTGGGCATAGGCAACGGTTTGGCAAATCTGCTCGAAGATTCCGATGAACTTTCCGCGATCTTCCGCAGGATCCTGACGCAATTTCAATAGGGCTGAAAGTGTTTCTCCTTTGACCAGTTTCATACTGAAAAAGGGCCGTTCATCTGCAAACCGCCCCAACTCGTAAACCGGCGCGATCCCCGGGTGCTGCAACTGGCCACCAATCTGCGCCTCTTCAACAAAACGCTGGATCACCTTGGGTTTTTTCTTATGCTCGTCCAACAAAACCTTGACGGCAATGCTACGTCCAAGATCCTTATCCTTCGCCCTGAGAATCGCGCCCATCCCGCCTCGGGCGATCTCATCTTTCAGCTCGTAACGGCTGGTCGCATCACTGGAATCTGCAACTTGCGAATCAAATTGGCTTTCCGAACCCTCTGCTTCGGACGAACCCGACCGGAGCGAAACACTGGGGTTTCCTTCCAGCGAATCGGCCAACTCAGTCAGCACGCTTTGCTGGGTCACCTCTAACTTCGTAGTCGGTTGCTGATTGTCCCCTGATTCTGAGAGCGAATCTGATTCTGAGAGCGAATCTGATTCAGCGAGTAAATCTGATTCAGCTTCAGGGAAACCAGTGGCTTGCCTTGCAATGGTTACGCCTGGCTCTGAGGGATCGTTTTGCCCCTGCACTTTCGAACGGCACAAATCGCAGGTTCCAAGATGCGATGCCACCCGCGCAAAGCCAGCATCATCCAACTGGAGTCTGGCGAACGCCAGTAAAACCTCATTCGCTGGGCAACGACGATCAGGCATACCAAACCTCGTGCGAGCTTTTTCGACAAAGCTCCAGTTGTAACGAACTACCGAGACACTTCAATGATGCGTCAGCCTCCACCCCACCCAGAACCCCCACGCGGGGGAGCAATCAATTGACTACGATTTGACCGGGATTGAGCGCCTTTCGCACGCGATGGCGGGTGCCACACAGACTCATGAGGCCCGAGTCAGTAAGCACGCACGCCCTCGGTTCGAATCCGATCCCCGCTCGACGAGGCGGCATGCGATGACTTCACACATTGCATGATTCCCTTGATTATTGAGAAAATCAATCAAAGTCAGTTGCTGGCAGAATCTACAGCAGGATGGATACCGTTGAATGAGTAAAATCGAATTTGATTCGCCATGCCAGGGCTAGCCGGAAGGTCAACAATGAAAACAATCGTCATTTATCTCATCCTTCTCACCACGACGCCAATTGGTTTGCAAACCATTTTTGCCGCGTCTCCCGACAAATGGCAGCAGCGGCAAGAGATCACCGCACCCGAGGCATTTCAGGCAGCAGCAGCCGATGTGGAGCATGTCTATGCCATCACAAATCGACAAGTCGCAAAATACGATCGATTGACGGGGCAACGCATCGCCATCAGCCACGGTGACGCCAAACATCTAAACAGCGGCGTCTTCTGGCAGGCCAGCCTGTTGTGCGCACATTCCAACTACCCACTGATTCCCGAGCAAAGTGAAATCAAAGTACTCGACTTGGAATCAATGGAACTATCCACCCTGAAAAACTTCGGCGACTTTGGCGGCAGTCTCGTGTGGGTTGTTCGTCACAACGATTACTGGTGGTGCAATTTCGCAAAGTACGGCAACGAAAATGCAGAAACATTCCTCGTCCAATTCGATGACGGCTGGAACGAACTGCAGCGTTGGACTTACCCCACAGCTGTCACCAGTCAACTGGGGCGATACAGCTTATCAGGTGGATTGTGGTACCAGAATGAATTGCTGGTCACCGGTCACGACAAACCAGAATTGTACCGACTTCGGTTGCCGGCGACTGGCAACGTATTGCAATTTATCGGACAGCAGTCAGTCCCATTCAGCGGACAAGGCTTCGCAGTCGATCCCAAAACCGGAGGACTGGTGGGAATCAATCGCGCCGATCGCAAGATCATTTTCGTTACACGCGACCGTGAAGCATCCAACCAGATCGAGATGCCGAAACGAGGTGTTTGCGCGCATCGCGGGGCCAGTGATACGCATCCAGAAAACACACTTGCCGCGTTTCGCGAAGCAATCCGACTAGGCACGCACATGATCGAATTCGATGTCGCGTTTAGTCGGGATAAAAAGTTAGTCCTACTACACGACTCTACGGTCAATCGTACAACCGATGGCACGGGGGCATTGTCAAGCCTGACTCTGAAAGCATTGAAACAACTCGACGCGGGCACATGGAAACACAAGCGTTTTGCAGGAGAGCGCATTCCCACATTGGATGAAGCCCTGGCCATGATGCCGCAGAACATCTGGCTGAACGTTCACTTGAAAGGGAACGCCGAACTCGCGCAAGCAGTCACGAAACGAATCGTCGCCACTGGCCGATTGCACCAGGCCTTTCTCGCTTGTGGCAACGATGCCGCACGTGCCGCGAAAAAAGTTGATGCGCGCATCCAGATCTGCAATATGGAACGACAAGCAAATTCCCAAAACTACGTCGATGAAACAATTGCCATGAAAGCAGATTTCATACAATTGCTGGGAGGCAAATCAGTAGCACCAAATCAAATCAAGCAACTGAAACAGGAAAGTATCAGAATCAACTTTTGCTGCGTCAACGAAGCAAAAACGCTCCGGACGTTTCTCGAAGCCGGGGTTGAATTCCCACTCGTCGACCGATTGGAACCGATGCTGAAAGTTGCCGATCAACAGGGCATCGCGCGGCTCCGACCGATCTATCAGCCACCAAAGCAACAGCCCAACTGAACCTTACCACCCCGCAGGATCGTCCAACCTGCAGTATTACCACCGACCTAAAAAAGCTCGCATCGCGCAATTCAACGCGGAGCAACCGAAGCTAGGAATTGCGATCCCCCCGGCAACCAATGCCTCCCTGGAAAAAACGCATCACCTTCGTCGCCCTTGCCCTCATCGCGATTCCAATTGGACTTGCCTCGCGCCAAGATGAATTACGCTTGCCAGCCTTCATCACGGAACACGCCGGCGATGCGATTTGGACTGCGTTGGTCTATTGTTGCATCAGTGCTTGCAGCCCAAATTCCAAAGTGATCACCAGGATCTCATTGACGCTTGGCTTCGCATTCAGCGTCGAATTTAGTCAACTGTATCATGCACCATGGCTAGACTCGATTCGGGATACGACGCTGGGTAATTTAGTGCTGGGTGAGCAATTCACTTGGGTCGATCTGCTTCGCTACCTTGCGGGTGCGATGTTCTGCGGTGCCATCGAAATAGCGTTCGACAAAAGACCCCGTCAACGACAAAGGTAACGGGTCAACGACCAAGTACCGTCCAGCAAGAGACCGATCGATTTGAGATGCGAAATTGAACAGAACAGGTCGTTACAAGATCGCAACCACTCAGGCATTCACAATTTGAGTGGTCAAGCGTCGCGGCTACCTGCGTTCATTCACAAAATGAACTAAATTAGCGGTTCAACCAGATGCATGGCACTGCAGAACCACCAAAGTACTGGCACCTGACGTAATGACAGATCCAGACAACCCGATACGGTAAATCATGCCCCGAGAGTGCTAGCCCGATTTGAATATCCGCAATTCCATCTCAAGTAGACTATTTCCCGCATGAACAGCCGTATTCCACGTTCTCAAAAGACAGCCAGCCAGTCGTGAACCGCATCGAAATCAGCCATGTTCTGAGCGGCCATCCTGCTGCAGGGTGGAATACTCTTTTAGCCTTATTCATCGTTCTGGTGCTAACCGCAGCAATGACTCAAGCGGATGAATTGGGCTCTTCCAGTCAGCCGCAAGTCGAAACGTTGACGCAACCGACGGAGCAAACGCCACCTCAACGATCGGCGTCCTTGCGTGAACAGGTCGCAGAGGCCGACACGCAAGAAACAGGAAATGGACCAGCAAACACGGCACCAGAACGACTGGAGACATCTGCACGCAAACCGATGCAATTGCCGGGCATCGTGATTGAGTTTGATCAGCGTTACGTTGACCTCAAGGCAATTATCTGCCTCACGTGCGGCCTGCTTGAACTGGTTGCCTGCACCGAAGGCAGCAAGGAACACGAGTCGATCGTCGCGGTTACTGCGCGACCAATGCACATTCATACCGCGTTGTTGCTGCTTGGCGTCAACAATGGTCACCCAGCGATGCGGGAACTCGTAGATAAGCAGAAGCCACACTGGGTGAATCGACCGGCCCGCGGCGATGCAATCGAGGTGTTTTTGCTCTCGCCGGACAAAACGGGAAAGCTTGTCGAACATCCAATTCGAAACTTTATCGTGCCGTCCCAGGATCGCCTGGATGAGGCTGAAGGAAAAATCCTCGTCGCACCCAAGCCAAATCAGCCAAACACGCCGCAACAAGCATCGCAATTCCCAACCAGTTTCCTCTTTGCCGGATCACATCTGCGCGATCAGGAAACCGGCGGGCGACTGTATCTTGCCGATCGGAGCGGCCACGTAATTTCAATCGCAACCTTTGGTGATGAACTCCTTTGTCTTCCAAACCATCAAACGCAAAATAACGGTGCATTGAATTGGCGAATCAAGCCAGATTCATTGCCACCTGTGGGTACCCCGGTAACACTTCGACTGCGTCCTCACCGCGGTTCGACAAATCCGTCCAACAAGTAGCCAACCAAATCGGCAAACCTAAGCGCCAACGGACTATGACAAATAATTACAAAACTCGCTTGGCGTTGATCTTACTTTGGTTCGCCTACGGCCTGGGAGACATACACGGGCAGTCGTATTATCAAAATCCAACAGGGATTTTTTCGACACGTCCCGATGACACCAAATCTCTGACCAACATCAAGCGTTTCGGTCCAATTGGAATGGGGATCGACTTGATACAGCCAGCCTTCACGATGCGGATCAGTCATATCGAAGAAGGTTCGCCAGCGGCAGCAACCGAGCAGTTGCGTGCCGGGCAAATCATTGAATCGATCAATGGTCAAGCGTTAGCAGACATCGACCCGAGAATTCAACTCGGAGCAATCCTTGCGGCAGCCGAGGCGAGCGATGGAGTCGTCCGATTCTCAATCAAGGGGCAAACCGAAGACGTCACCGTCAAGATCCCGGTAATCGGTGCCTACAGCGAGACTTGGCCATTGGATTGCCCCAAATCGAACAAGATTGTTCGCAACTTTGCAGAATACCTGAGCCAACCGGACGCCAACCCAGGCTTTGGTGGAATCGGAATGCTGTTCCTGCTCTCGACCGGTGACGACCAAGACCTTGAACCGGTAAAGAAATGGGCGAGAAGCGTTGCTGACAAACCACACACGTACGCGTGGTATCTCGGCTACGGAGGCATTCCACTTTGTGAATATTATTTGCGAACGGGCGATTCAGAGGTACGACCCGGAATTCAAAAGTGGGTCGACAATGCGGTAAAGGGCCAGTACCTCGACGCCTGGGCAGGCCGGGGCGGTGTCCCGAGTGTTACCTATGGCATGGGTCACTTGAATGCTGGCGGAACGGCAGTTTTAACGTTTCTTTTATTGGCAAAAGAATGTGGTGCGGAGGTACCAGATCACGCATTGCAGGGTGCACTGGTTCACTTTTATCGTTATTCAGGACGGGGACTCAATCCTTATGGTGATGGTCGCCCAGAAGTCGGCTTCGTTGATAACGGCAAGAATGGCAATCTCGCCTTCGCAATGGCCGCCGCAGCCGCGTTAACACCCGACGGCGAAAACTCGGTGTACGCGGCCGCCAGAGACACCTGCGCGATGACCAGTTTCTATACCACCAGTTTTATGCTGCACGGACATACGGGTGGCGGAATTGGCGAATCGTGGCGAAGTCCGGCAATGGGATTAATGCACGACAAGCGGCCCAAACAATACCGCGAATTCATGGACAACCGAAAATGGCATTACGACCTGTCACGCCGGTGGAACGGATCGTTCGGTATCCTTGGTGGCGCGGGGTACGATGGACCGAAATGGAATGGCGCCTGGGGCACGGCCTATGCCCTTACCTATACGATCCCCCGTAAGACGTTACGAATCAGCGGCGCTCCCCCAACAAAATACTCTCACCCATATCAACTCCCACGACAACCTTGGGGCACGGAAGTCGACAACGCATTTGTTTCACTCGAGGCCGTTCCATACTCCGATGGATCACAACAAGACCTCAGCGGTGAAACACTCGCTGAGGACGCCAGTCGCCCCGTCTTGATCCGACTGCATGATTCCGGCGAGGTAAGTGACGACCTGTTGCGTCGTTACATCCACCACCAAGATCATAACCTTCGCTTTGTTGCCGCCAACAAGATCCTGGGAATCAACAGCGGCTACATCGGCTGGAGATCACCCGGCGGAAAAATTCGCACCCAACTGATGTTCGAATGCCTGGGATCGCACGACCCCCGCGTACGACGCGCCATGTTTGCGGCAATCAGCGAAACACTGCGTCGAGAAAAACGGACCGAGATCCTCACCAGAGAAGTGTTTGACGCGGCGATCCAAGCGGTCACCAGCGAATCCGAATCTTGGTGGGTCAAAGACGCTGCATTGCACGTCATCGGTAGCGCATCATCCGATTGGGTCGTGCCGCACGTGGATCAGTTACTTCCGTATTTAGACCACGAAGACTGGTGGCTTCAAAATGCGGCACTCACCGCACTGACGCCGGTCGTCGCCGACGAGAGATGTTATCAAAAAGTTTTGCCGCCCATCGGTGAACTCGTTCGAACCAACCAACGTTCAGCACTCACGTTAGGATTGATGGGCAGCATCCGAGAGCAGATCAAACGGGGTAGCCCTGACGTTCATAAACTCGCCGGTGAGACTCTCACTGAAACGTACGCAGAATATGCGGGCGTCAAAACTGCTCCTGGCGGCCAAGACATTTCCAGCACTTACGATTCCCACCTTGAATTCATCGCCGCTTCGCTCGCCGATGTCCCTGGTGGACTCGACCTCCTCTACGACATCGCTCGAGAACGTCAACCTCAGGAAATCCTGCCATACAAAGAATTCTTCTTGAACGCCGATGCGTCTCAGTTTGGCCCCAAGCTTAAACGGGCCATCAAGCCGATCATCACCGAAGAGCTGATCCCTGAATTCATTGGACGCAATCGAGAGCGATTGCGAGAATTCGCTGACTCCAAGGTCCAATCCGAAAAGCCGGGTGGCGTGAGAGACCCTGTCAATGGACTAACCGCACTCTACTCTCGAGCTGGATACGAAGGTTACGAATGGCAAATGTTTGCTGACTTGCGAAACGCCAACTGGTTCTATCACAGCTTCGACCCAATTCCTGCTGAACAGATTCCCTGGGATCAACTGATCACTCGATACCGCGAAGTGACTTTGCCCAAGGGAATGGAAACTTGGTACGCGACCGAATTCGAACCTGAAAGCGTTGGCTGGAAAAATGCCAAGAGCCCATTTGGTAATTACAAAGGTGAAATCCCAACGCAGCCGATTCACAAGTGCGGTGCCAACTGCACCGGCCCTGGCTGTTATGGCGCGACGAAAGTGAATTCGCTGTGGGCGCATGAAGTTTTGTTGATGCGAGGCACGTTCAAAATACCGCCCCTTCGCGATGGCCATCGCTACCGCATTAGCGTCAACGATGGGAACCATGTTGGTTCGGGTGGGGGATACTTTATCTATCTCAACGGAAAGCCGTTAATTGAATCCAAAACTTGCAACGGCCGCGGATCGGGCGGACTGCCCAAAGGCGCGTATATCACCCAAGAATTCCGGGAAGATCTAGCACAAGGCAAATGCACCATCGCGGTTAAAACATTCCTGCGATACAACGACAAATACAAAGTAAAACCGAGCACACCGGTACCACAAGGAAAGATCAGTCTGCATCTTGAGGAACAAAAGCTACCTCCGATGAGTGACGACCTGCTTCGCAAATCCGCCACGGTGGTCGCGATGCTTTCGTCCGACTGGCAAGCCGCCCAAGACCCCGAAGATCGTGAACGAAAAACCGCCGCAGTTAAATTCGTGTACGACGGCAAATTTGTACCGAATCGACAAATCCTGGGAAGCTGGAAAACACTCGGTACCGTCAAAACGATCGCTGAGTTCACTCCCGAAAAACGATTGAGCCCACGAAACGCAGCCTTCGCTGAGATTACATTCCACGACAATGGCGAAACAGACGATGCAACCCGCTTATGGTCCAATACAACCTTGATGGACCTAACCCGCTACGAAGCATTGAAAATTGAGCCCAAGACGATCGCGGAAGAGAATTATCTCTTTATCGAGACAGGGCGTTTTAGTGAACGCAATCCTGTTGGCTGGCAAACATCTTGGTATGTGTTGAAAAAAATGCCCTAAGCTGAGTTTCCAGCAAGCAAAACAAGCTGCTGTTTTTTTAAAGCCCCAGTTTTACAGAGACTCCAGTTTTACAGAGATTCCAGCTTTACAGAAATTCCAGCTTTACAGAAATTCCAGCTTTACAGAGATTCCAGCATTCCCAATAGCCGCCAATGACCGCATCGCGGCAGCACTCATCTGAAACTCGTTGTACTGAACATGTCTAAAAATTACTCCGCAATCACCGTTACGCTCATTTTTTCGAGCATCGCACTGGCTGAGGAACGACGATTCGTGAGCGGTTCAAGGCTGCAACTCGGTGTTGAAAGTGGTTTGTCTGCATCGGTTCGCGTCGCAGACTTCGATGGCAACAAGACGAGCGATATCGTTGTAGCGAATGGACGCCACTGGCCCGGGCAGAACTATCTGTTCATGAACCAAGGGCGAGCAATCTTTAGTGTTCAACGCCGACTCGGCTCGGATCGCTGCACCACGTACGCCGCAGAACCAGCCGACCTCGATGGGGATGGCGATCTCGACATCGCTGTCGGCAATGACATGGCACCCAATCGCGTTTTCTTCAATGACGGGAATGGCAACTTCATCGCTGGCCCAGTATTCGGCGAACCATCGAGTGTCCGGAGTCTTGAAGTTGCCGATATCGATCGTGACGGCGATGTCGACATCCTCTCAACTTGCCGTCGCCGACAGAATCGAATCTACCTGAATGACGGTCAAGGCAACTTTGTATCGAGTCGTCCTTTTGGCACAGAGCATGATTCCACGATCGACGTGGCGGTCGCAGACTGGAACGGCGATGGACACCTTGACCTCATCCTCGCGAACCGCGACGACCAACAGAATGCGATTCTGATCAACGACGGCCATCTGAATTTTGACAAATCGGTTCCATTCGGCAGCAATCGTGATCAAACACGATCGGTCGCCGTCACCGATCTCAACGGTGATGCATTACCCGACATTGTTGCTGCCAATATTGGACAGGCGAACCATGTCTACCTGGCTGACGGAAAGGGAGGCTTCGAAGTCGTTCCGTTCGGACTGAAAACAGGCCAGTCCTACGCGGTGACGCTCCAAGACATGGACAACGATCAAGACATTGATCTAATCGTCGGAAACGTTGGCCAACAGAATGCAGTCTTCATGAATCTTGGCGATGGCAGAGGTTTCAACGAAGTCCGCTTTGGGGATCCATCGACGGCAACTTATGGATTGCACACCGGTGACGTGGATGGCGACGGCTTCCACGACATCGTGGTCGCCAATTCTGGATCGCAAAACCGTGTCTTTCTGAACCGCCGGGGATCCCCACCCAGTGTGGCTCACCCATCGATGCAAGATGCGTCGGCAACGGCGAAAAATCTGTCGGCTGGGGCATCGGCGCCTAACGAGAACACAACTCCCATCAACTCCACGACACAGCCTGATGCCATCGCCTCCACGAAACGGTCTGTTGCTGTGGCGTCGGCGACACAGGCCGATGCGGTTGATACCGCAACCAAGTCGGATGGACGCGTCGAAGCGGGGTTGGTCGACTGGGATTCCTTCCGTGGACGTGGCGGCAAGGGGGTGGCGGATGGCTCACCCGTTCGCACAGCTTGGAATGCCGACGAAACCGAGGGCGAATTAAGCGGTGTGCTTTGGTCAACCCAAGTCCCCGGACTTGGACATTCGAGCCCGGTGATCAGTGGTGATCGAATCTTTTTGGCAACGGCGATCGCAGCAGCCGGTGATGCTCCCTTAAGTGTTGGCCGTGGCGGTAAACCGGATGCCGCCGACGACCAAGGCGAACAAAGCTGGGTCTTGCTTTGCTATGACCGAAACACCGGCAAGGAAATTTGGCGACAAACCGCACAACAGGGAATTCCGAAAGCGACCCGTCACGCGAAAGCGACACACGCAAATACCAGCATCGCGATCGACGGGGACAACGTCGTCGCTTTTTTCGGTTCAGAGGGAATTCACTGCTTTGATAAACAGGGGAATAAAAAATGGTCTCGTGACCTCGGCTTGATCAACATTAGCAAGTATGGGATCGGCTGGGGTTTTGCAAGCTCACCAGCGATCAAGGATGGCCGCATTGCGATCGTCTGCGATGACCCTGACAATCCATTCGTCGCCGCACTCCAACTTTCCGATGGAAAAGAAATCTGGCGCACATCGCGACAAGGAATTTGCGAACGCAGCTGGGGAACACCATTCATCCACTCGAGCCCCAGCAGGAATCAAGTGGTCATCAACGGCTGGCCCTGGGTCGTTTCCTATGATCTTGCCAATGGTGAACCGATCTGGAAAATCCGCGGAGGTGGCGACAATCCTGTCCCAACGCCCTTCGAAGCGAACGGATGGATTTACATCACGAGTGCCCACGGGGCAGAATCTCCAATTTTTGTTGTGCAACCCGATGCAAGCGGCGATATTTCACCACCGGAGGAAACCGGAACAAACGATTCCGTCGTCTGGAGTACTCGCCGGGGCGGTTCCTACATGTCGACCCCGGTGGTTTATGGCGACTACCTGTACCTCGGAAATACGAATGGAGTCATTCGCTGCTTTCACGCTCGCACCGGGGAAAAGATATACGAGAAACGACTCGGCACCGGAGCTTCCATCATTTCCTCTCTCGTCGCTGCGGACGACAAGATATTTTGCCCGTCGGAAAACGGAACGGTCTATGTGTTGAAGGCAGGTCCCGAATTCGAAATCCTTGCGGAGAACAAGATGGGGAATCCCTGCTTCGCAAGTCCAGCGATTGCAGGAGGTGTTCTCTACTTGCGAACCATCAAGCACTTGGTCGCAATTAAGTAGACACAGCTCTCGCAGCGGTATGCCCCATTTGTAACCACCACAGGCGTCTAACACCGATGACCGATTTTCTTTGCGGGAAACCAATCGCGAAAGAACAGGCTTGCGGTTGAATTCGGATGCCTCAGCAATACCGGCAAGCCTGAATCAAGCATCGAACCAATTCGGTGAATGTCGTATCCGACCGATGCCGCGTCGTTGACTTGCATCAATAAAACACCAAAATCAGGTCGAACTTCGCGGCTTGGCATCCTGACCCGCTCGCAGCGTGTAGAGATGGCCGAGCAAATGCCCCGACTTGCATGATTCGATCTCTACTCGCTCCATGTTTCACCCACAGGTGGTGACTGCAGGTAAAATGTGGTCGCTCAGCTTCCTCACTCAATTAAGCCGATTGCTATGCGATTTCGATTCATTTTACTGGCCACCCTAGCAAGCACAGGGATCGTGTTGCATCTAGGCGACAGCAACCTGCACGCGCAATCAGGTGACCGCCCGAATATTGTCTTCGTTTTGGCAGACGACATGGGCTGGGCACAACCCGGATTCAACGGTGGTAAAACATCTTTGACGCCTAACATGGACGCGTTAGCCGCCGAAGGGATGCGTTTGAACGAGTATTACACCCATAGTGTTTGCGCGCCGACGCGGGCCGCGTTCTTAACAGGACGTTACGCCTTTCGGACTTGGAGTGATTGGCGATCTGAAGATTTTGGAAAACCGAGTTATCTCGCAAAACTTGGACTGAAACTCGCATACAACGATCGAGGCCAACCAACACGCCGTATTCACGCGTTGGACACCGACGAGCGAACTGTCGCCGAAGCGCTCCGTGATGCAGGTTACTTCACATCCCTGATTGGCAAGTGGCATTTGGGGGAATGGCTTCCTGAACACTTACCAATGGGACAAGGGTTTGAGCACCAATACGGGCACTACGCATGGGGCATCGACTATTACAACAAGACCATTGTTCACAATGCACCGGCTCGGTTCGCCGTTTATGACTGGCACCGAAATCAACGGCCCATCCAAGAACCGGGATATGCGACCGACTTAATTGCAGCCGAAGCAGCCCGGGTGATCGCGGCACGCAAAACCGATGAGCGACCATTCTTTATCTATGTCGCCTTCAACGCGGTTCACGGACCACTGAATCCCCCACCGGGATTCAGTGGAAACGCTGATGATCCGCTTGAGATACGCGATGCGATGCTCAAGAGCCTGGATGATGCATTGGGGCGAATCATGAGGTCAATCAATGAAAACGGGTTCCGTGAGAATACGGTGTTCGTATTTTCTAATGACAATGGCCCTGTCTTGGAGGAAATGAGCAAACCATTCCGGGGTACAAAAAACACGACCTTTGAGGGTGGTGTCCGCCAACCGGCAATCATCCGCTGGCCCGGCCACACGAAACCGGGAACGACCAAAGATGGCTTGATGTTCATTACAGACTTTTACCCGACTTTCATCACCTTGGCCGGTGGCCAATCTGATCAGCCTCGTCCAATCGATGGCATTGACATGACCTCCATGCTATTCGGCGGCGAGGAAAGTCCACGACAGGAAATCATCTACGATGTTGAAGGCAGCGTGAGGCTTCCGACCATCCGAAAAGGTGATTTTAAGTTGATGGGCAAGATGCTTTTTAACATTGCGACGGATCCAAGTGAGCAAACGGATGTTGCGGACCAGCACCCCAAGATTGTCGCGGATTTGCAATCTCGCGTCGCTGAAGCGGGAAGAGAGCGGCCACCACTGGGAAACAAACCGTTATTAATGGATCCACCCTTACCGTATGTCTATGGCCTGCAAGAACAAGACGAGGTACCGGATTGGCTGAAAGAAAACGTGGATGCAATCCGGGCCCAACAGCCAACGAACTGGGCACCCGGAGAAACACCTTGGCCGAAAGCCCCCAAGGGCGCGACTGCCAGTAAAATGGACGGTCTGAAGGACGAATTAACGAAATAGGAACGATGTCGCGAACCGGAGCAAGAAGCTAGCGGAACAAGCGATCAAGACAGCTTAATTTCGGTCGCCAAACGTCGATTCTCACCGAAATAAAACACCGACAAGTGAATCGGTAACAGCCGACTCACTTTCCACCACTCGGTCGCGGTTGCAGCAAATCTTCGCCGCGACCGCCCAAACGGCTGACATCGCTCCAATAAAAACGGTCAGCGGACGGTTCATCAGCGAAACTGATAATTCTTCGATGACGCAGTTCCTCGTCATCGCGAATCACTCGCCCAAGAGTTATTCGATCGCGGATCAACCATCGGCCGTCTTGTCGACATCATGGGGAAACAGCTTGAAGTCATCGGAACCTTCAGTGACTTAGAAACGAATTCAGACTTAGCTGATCGAGTGAGATGCATTGTCCCTATCAAGACAATGAAAAAAATCTTTGGCGACATCGCGATTACCAAAATAGACATCAAAGATGAGCCATTCTCCACTGACCACTATGAATTGTCAGGCTGCATCATCGAGGTTGCGGCATTCGATCAACTGGAGACCACTCAAAAGTTGATCGAGAATACTCTCCGGATTCAAGGAAGACATACGGAGGTCGATTTGCGAAATAATTTGCCAAGTCAATAGCCCCCAGCATTTCCCTCTTTCCTTTTCGCGTTTCCGCAGAGACGATGCGAGTTGAGTTTCGCGCTCTCCGTGAAATTCTAGTCGGCCACTGTTAGTTGCATCACGGCAGACAGCGATGAACGATCCCCGTTTTTTGTATCTGAACCCGAAATTTACTGAAAATGGGCGGGAATGCATCGATTTGATACCTGCTTTGTGATTGCTCTTACTTAAACTGTCAGCCAAACGAAGTAGAAGCAACGTTGAATTGAAAACTCATCCCGGCGAAACGAAGCAAGCTCGGGCTGCTTTTGCAACCTAAGCGCGTGCTTGAGTTCAAACCAAAACCCTATGAAAATTGAATCACTGACGATCCCTGATGTGAAGCTGATATCGACGGCAAAGCATGGCGATCACCGCGGCTTTTTTTCCGAAATCTATTCGCAGCGTGGGCTGCAGCAAGCGGGGCTGGATTTACGCTTCGTGCAGGACAACTATTCGTTTTCTGCTGAAACCGACGTTCTCCGCGGTTTGCATTTCCAAATACCGCCGCACGCGCAAGGAAAGCTAATCCGAGTTCTAAGTGGATGCATCCTTGATATCGCGGTGGATCTAAGGGTAGGCTCTCCGTGGTACGGCAAGCATGTCTCGGTTGAATTGTCAGCGGAAAATTGGCAACAGCTTTGGATTCCGATCGGATTCGCACACGGGTACGTCACTCGTACGCCAGAATCCGCAGTTCTTTATAAGGTGACCGATTCATTTCACCCAGAGCTTGAACGTGGTCTCCGCTGGGATGATGCGACGCTCAACATCGATTGGGGAATCGATACTCCGAGCATGGTGATCAATGACAGAGACAAGTGTCTTCCTCTGACCACCGAATTCCAAAGCCCATTCGTTTACGAAACACCATGAACCAAGCATCCAGCACCCTGGTGATCGGATCAACTGGCATGCTGGGGCGCGCGGTGGTACAAGAACTCGCGACTCGTGGTCTGCCATTCACCGCTGTTGGCCGAGAGCGTCTGGACCTCCGAGACCATGCTTGTCTTGCACAAGTGCCTGCAACTTTCACCCACATCATCAATTGCGCTGGATACACCGATGTGGATCAAGCTGAACAGAATGAAGAGCTAGCCACTCAGATCAATGGGACTGCCATTGCAGCACTCGCCAAGCGGTGTCTCGCGACCGGCGCTGTGCTCGTACACTTCAGCAGTGACTATGTCTTCAATGGTTTGGAGACGACGCCTTATCGTACCGAGCACCGACGCGAGCCCATCAATGCGTACGGCCGTAGTAAAGCGATCGGGGAAGAAGCACTGGAGTCATCAGGAGCCAAATTCCTCTGCGTGAGAACAAGCTGGCTCTATGCACCCTGGGGCAAAAACTTCGCCCTCACGATGATGCACCTACTGAGTAAGAAAACAGCTTTGCGTGTGGTCAACGATCAACGTGGCCGCCCAACCAGCTGTAGTCACCTCGCTCGTGTTACGCTCAATTTGCTGGACTCTGATGCAACTGGCATTTTTCACGCTACCGACTCAGGCGAGTGCACTTGGTTTGGCTTCGCCGAAGAGATCAAGCGACAATTGGGGCACCATTGCAGGGTCGAATCGTGCAGCTCAGCGGAGCACATCCGTCCAGCAAAGCGGCCCGGATATTCGGTCTTAGATCTTTCGAAAACGGAGGAGATTACCGGAAAACTGCCAAACTGGAAAGAAAATCTGCGAGCAGTCTTGAACTGCGCATCAGCTGCGACAAACCGATCTTAATCAGCTCACCGCCGGCGACTCTTTCAATCGAAAGACCTAGCAGCAGACGAGCTCAATACGAATTGCCAAGTCGGCACAAACCAAAAATCAGTTTTTCGGTTCTGCTTGCACCAAACCCGGTGCAAGTGTCCAATAAAAGCGATAACCTTTGCCAAAGTCTTTCTATCCGATTTTCCCGTTCCCCTGTGTTCTCTGATGCGTTTGCTCTTTGTCATACCGCATTATTTCAAACGCAGCGAAGACGCCACCACGCAATCTGGTTTAGAGAACCGTCATGGTTCCACGTCGGGACAGATCGCGGTAAGAACACGGTCGTTGCAGCGATGCGTTTTCTCACTGAAACAAAACCTGGGCAGCTCCCAAGCCATCATTCGACACGTCGATCGTCGCGTAGAACCAGCCAATGAAGCATCTCGCCACGAGGTTCATGTCGTCGTGGTCACCACTGGCGGATCGCACCTCATCCAGGAAGCAAAATTCCCCCCTGACCTGATTCATCAATTCTCGGTCGATGACAACCCAAAGCATCTCGGATTTCTCGCGCAACGTGTCCTGCGAGATCGCTGGGGCAATTACGACTACTACTGCTATCTGGAAGATGACTTAGCAATCGAAGATCCCTGGTTTTTCGAAAAGCTACGTTGGTTCAATTCTTATGTCGGCGACGATAAAGTTTTGCTCCCGCAGCGGTTTGAGCGATCAGAAAACCACACCTACAAGAAAGTCTATCTTGATGGCGACTTGGCCAAGCGTGTGACCGAACCATTCCAAAACATTGATGAGTTGCCGGAACTAAAAAGCGAAGTCCTAGGTAAGTCCGTCCGTTTCGTACGCCCGCCGAACCCACATTCAGGCTGTTTTTTTCTGAATGCCAATCAGATGCAACACTGGATCGCGCAGCCATATTTTGAACCAATCGACACAAGCTTTATCGGCCCTCTTGAGAGTGCCGCCACACTCGGTGTGATGAAGACATTCGACATCTACAAACCGGCCCGCGAAAATGCCTCGTTTTTCGAAATTGAGCACGCCGATCGTCGCTTCATCTCGTTGATTCGCTTTGCAGATCAATGAACACCATCGCTGCACCGATGCTCTCGGCAGCGTTGCAACCGCATGCATCAAGATGCGGCCTTCTTAACTTTCGCCTCCGCTTCGTCCAGCATCTTCAAAAATTCTTCATTTTGCTGCAACGGCGCAAAATCAAGATCCGTGCTGCGAAGTGATTCAAAGTCATGAAACCCGTTGTCGATCAGATCTTTCGTCAAAGAGATTGCTTTCTCAATCGCTTCATTTTTCGCCGCTGCATCTTTTACATGCTGGCTGATGAAGGCGTATCCCACCGCCGCATATCCGCAATTCATGATCTGCGATCGGTCGCTCGCCAATTCAGCCGCGATTGCCTCGGCCGATTCCACCTTCCCCCCGCGGGCAAGGATTTTCAGCAGCATGCCTTTCGTATTAACGTTTTCCGATTTCAACAGCAATTCACGCTGAAGCTCTTCCGCGCGTGAATACTGCTCGGACGAATCTTGGTTGATCATCTGTTGCGCGGCGCCGAACCAGTAATACGCATCAATCGCTTGTGAGCGGACGCGTTGATCGTCGCTACGATCGAGCAACTTTTCAAACGTGGCAGTCGCCTGTTCTAACAGTTCAATGGCTTGGGGACCGCGGTTGATTGACAAGTATTGGCGAGCAAGCGTCTTTTGATCTTTTGCCGCATTGTGCATGTTCGGAAGATTTGAGTTGTTTTCAGCGAACTGCAATTGGATCCTCAATGCTTCACTACTTGCTTCCAGCATCTGTTCGGTTTTTCCCGCATTTTCATAAACGGTACTCAGGACAGATAACGCCCCTCCAAGTTCGCCCAAAGCTTCGTCGCTACCTGGGTTTTGGTTAGAGTACGCACGTCGCGCCTCCACATTGCGGGTTCCATACTTCAATGCTTGGTCGGGATTACCAAGCAATTGATAAACTCGCGATAATTTCCCATAAACCTCAGCCATACTGGCTTGCTTCAGCTCCTCACTAAAATCCTCGTTCTCATCAAAGTAGGCTTGCCGTTTCTTTTCAACATCCAAATAGCGGCTCTCTGCGTTCTTCAAATCACCAAGATTGCGATAAGTATCACCGAGAGCTAACGCAATGTTCATCTCACTGTTGGCGGCGTTTGCAAGCGTGCCATCTCGGTTGAGGGCGATCAGTTGCTCCTCCGCGAACAAGAGCTTCTCCAGGGCCTGTTCATAGGCACCTGCGTAAAGATAAATCTGGCCCAATTGCAATGCGCCGGATGCGGCCAGAGTGCTACCTACGTCGTTGGAATAACGCTTGGTATGGATTTCCTCAACGCCCCCGAGAATCGTATTGATCATCCCTTCTCGCAGCGGCAACAACTCAGGCTTATCCTGGAAAAAGTCTTTTGTCTCATAGAGGATCAGCCGACTTGTATCGAGTGCCAACTCTGCCTGATCCTCGGCGATCTTGGCATTCTCGGCGGCGACCGTGGCATTTGTCTCGGCAATCGTGGCATTCTCTGCGGCAATCTTGGCATTCGCCTCAGCTTCTTTTCGAGCTGCTGCTTCTGCGTTCTTTTTTTGGTTGATAATCAACGACGCGATTGTTCCTCCCAAACACAAACAGATCATCAAGCTTGCAGCAATTCCTGATAAGACAGCAACACGAGGATTCCGCCGACACCACTTCCTCAGCCGCTCCAGCTTCGTAATCGGCCGAGCAATAATCGGGGTGCCGTTAAGATAACGCTGTAATTCATCCGCGAATTCGCCAGCTGTTGCGTATCGCTTTTCGATCTCCTTCTCCAAGGCCTTCAAACAAATCGTCTCCAAGTCCTTATCAATGCCAACTTGCATTGTGGAAGGCGGCACCGGATCGGTCGTGAGCATGGCCTGCACGGTTTCCAGTGGACTAGGTCCTTTGTGGGGTGCACGGCCGGTTAACAAAAAGTAAAGCACAGCCCCCAAAGCATAAACATCGGTATGGGTACCAATGCGTTCCATTTGCCGGGCCTGTTCGGGTGCCATGTAACCGGGGGTTCCCAAAATGACACCGGCTCGCGTTAAGTCGTCTCCTTCATCATCATCCAATCGCTTCGCCAGTCCAAAATCGGCAACCTTGGGAGCACCGTCGGCGGCAATCAGAATATTTTGAGGCTTCAAATCGCGGTGCAGAATTCCTCGCTCGTGTGAATAACTAATCGCACGGGCAACCGGCAACAATATTTCAGCGGCGTCGCGCGGTGACATCGTGGTCTGGTCAAGCAGCTCTGACAGCGATTCGCCATCCACAAATTCAAGCGAAAAGAACGGAGCCCCGCGGTGTTCACCAACTTCGTAGATCGACACAATGTTCGGATGAGTCAAGCTGGCGGCGGATTCGGCTTCCATACGAAAGCGTGCCAGTTGAGTCTCGTTGGCGTTTGCCCCGATCAAGATCATTTTGATCGCGACCATCCGAGATAACGGAGTATGGTAGGCCTTGTAGACGACCCCCATCCCACCTTTCCCCAGGATGCTGATGACTTGGTAGTCATCCGGCGCATCCTCTAACGCATCAATCACCCCGGGCTCGCGGTTTGCCGCATTCTTATCACGCACCGTTTCCGAAGCGTTGGATTCCATCGTTTGTTCGATGCCGGCATCTGCACGGCTGCCGCCCAATGAAACCCGCGGCGCAGGCTTTCCGGACGAACGGCCCGCGATTTTGGACGAATCCCCTAGGGATACCTTCGGGGAGGTCCGGGCGGCGTTGCCTGATGAAGCTGATTGATCCATCGTCACCCCGTCGACCGAATCACTCGCAAAAGTGTCGCCCGGATCACCGACCGAGGGCGCATCGATCGTGTGCTCAATGGTTTTCTCTTTGTCAGCCTGCAGACCCTGGGTTTCCATCGCAAACGAAGCTTTGCGATCCAGCACTGCTGACTCGATCTCCTCGGTCGCGTCCGGCTCGGACCCCGCCTGCGCCAAACGCAGCTTGAGAGAGGCATCAAACTCCTTAATTAAATCGAGCAGCACCTCCTCCGAACCGGCAGCTTGACTTCCGGGTGTCTCACGGAGGATTTCTCGTACCTGCATCGAGATCCGCTTGACAACTTCGTTGACAACTAGATCACCAGCTTTCGAATCAGACATTGACCGACCTTCCGGACATTAACGTTCGCATGCGTTTATCGAACCATTCTGGAAACGCACATTCGCTTTCTTCGCAAGTCATAAACTCACTGCTAATTTCTTCTGATTGAGCGGTAAACCGACTTTGCCATTTTCCGTAATTCAGCTTCATCCTGATCGATCTTTCCGTCACCATTTCGGTCATAAATAGACGTAAATCCCTTATCCTCATCCGCTTGATCCGTCAGGCTATTGGTTGCCAACAGTATTTGCATCACCGTCATGTCGGTTCCATCGGCGACACCAAAAGCTTTGCCGTTGCAGCCAACATTAATGATGCGCACCCCTAAACCAGTTTCACTCACGTCAAACTTGTACTTCTCACCGAGGTCTCCTCCCAAATTACGATTGGTGAAGTAGACATTGAACGCGGTTGCCATGAACCTCGCATCCAATTTCCCCGATCCTTTGGACTTCTTCGATTTGTGATAGAAGAAATGCTTTCGATAGAACGTGACCAATTGCTTGTCGGATTTCCCTTCCAAGGCGTCACCAAAAATATTGCTAAAGCTTGACGACAGCCACTTTGCCAGATCCTCGCCCCCAGCTTTCATCAACGCGCGCCCCTTCTTGCCGCGCCAGAATCCGATCGAGGCAGCTTCGCCACGTTCAACATCTCCACCAATTTCTGCGAACATGTAATCATGTGCGTCGGTCGCCTGGAGCTTGATTTGCATCGTATCATTGGCCACCAGCGTGCCCCCTAATGAACCGAGCATTTCGCTGCCATCGGTGATACCGCTTGGTTGCTGTTGGATGATTCGATATTCGCCTGGCTCAAGATCTTCGAACAGGTAAAGACCGCCATCACTCGTCAGCGATGTAATTGCATCACCGTGCGCGTCTAAAACTGGTTGGCCATTCGCGTCCTGTAATTCAATGGTGACAAAGTCGATTCCAGGTTCGTTGGCTTGCATTTCACCATCCTTGTCGATGTCGACATAGACAGCTCCGTCAACACTTGGCAGGTTGACAACATGAACCGTAACCTCTGAATCGTCACTTGCGCCATCCTTGTCCGTCGCACGCACCAAAAGCGAGAATGTCTGCGTCTGCTCAAAGTCAACCAACTCTGGATTTAAAACCGTGATCAAGCCACTATCCGGATCGATCGCAAACGGGCCGTCCTCGGTGGAATCGACGATGCCGAACTGAATCGCATCATTGCCGGGATCTGTTGCCGTGACGCCGCCGACGGTAGCACCAGCCTCTGGGTTCTCTACCAGACTGACAATCAGATCATCCGCAACGGGGCTGGCGTTACCGACCGTCACCGAGCGGTCGCTGGTCGAAGAACCACCATCGTCATCCGTTACGGTCAGAAAGATTTTGTAAGTCGCATTATCATCCGGCGTGAAGTCCCAGTTCGCCCCCGCCCCCGTTGCAAATTCGACTGCCTCCGCATCCGGGTCGGCCGATTTGTTTACTCGCCAACCAAAGACGAGGCCCGCCTGGTCGGCGGCGACGTCAGTGGCAACGCCACTGACTTCAATCAAGGTACCTTCCACCAGAGGATTGGAGTCAGAAATTTTAATCTCACTGATGACCGGAGCGACATTCTCGACGCCGATTTCGGCAAGTGCGTCACTCGTTGCCTCCGAGCCATCGGTAACTTTTAACGCTACTTTCCAGGGCGTCTGCAACGGCCCATCCAGTCCGACTGCGTTGAAAGCAGGCTTCATTCCAACCTCGTCACCCCGCAGTGCATCCAATCCTGTTTCACCGAAGATATTGTCACCATCCAGATCCCATTGGAACGTCAAATCTTCCGTGCTTTGCTGTTCATCAGTGCTCAGACTGGCATCCAACTCAACGGCACCGTCTTCGGCCACCGTATAGGGCCCCCCCGCCTTTGCCACGGGTGGCGTATTCAATCCCTCAATCGTCACAACGAAGGTGTCGGTCATCGAACCACCATCGTCGTCCATCACTTTCACGCTGACGGTGTACACACCATCCCGGTTGTAGTCATGATTTAACTCAAATGATCGTTCATTCTGATCGATGACCAGTGTCGACTCACCTGAACCATCACCAAAATTGACGACAGCTGTAAACTGATCGTCCCCTGGATCCTGGAAGGAGACGGGTCCCCGCTTAAGAGTTGCCACTCCGGCGACAGGAGATGAGTCATCTCCCAACGTCACATCGTTGCCAAGGTCGAACGCAGGATCGACATTCTTCACCTCAATGGAAAGCAACGAAGTCGCCCGCGCACCACTCAAGTCAGTCGCCACCACTTGCACATCAACATCTGCGTCGTCGCTGGTCAACCAGACGATCGAACCGTCTTGTGGATCAATCGAAAGGCCGGCGATCCCATGCGGCGAACCATCAATCGCTTCCAATGAATAAGTGACGGAATCCAAGAGGTCGTCCGTGGCGGTGGCAACGAGGCTAAGTGTTTCCCCCTCGTCCACTGTCACCGAAGCAACAACGCTGAGGTTCGGCACCTTGTTAAGCACTTCCTCAAACAGACCGGCAGGTCCTTGGAACGTGTCATCAGTGGCATCACTTGCGACCACAAGCGTTTTTCCGCTCGATCGCCGGATCGTATCGGCTCCATCGCCCGGAATGATCACGTCGACCAAAGACTCACTGGACATTTGCGAATCAAAGCGATAAATCAGCAATTCGTAATCTCCGGTGTCGGTATCGTCACACCGGATATCGCCTCCCGTCACGTTAGAGCAAAACGCGGCGGCATCAAAATCAGGAACATAGTCCGGAAATTCTTCAATGCCAAAGTTAAACGTGTCTACTTCGACATAGTAGGTACCCGCCTCTGGAAACTGCACATCAAGTAGAATTGAGTCGGTCGGCTCAAAGCCGTCATCATTGAATGCGCCAAAGGGGCTACCGTAGTAATCAACTTTGTTGCCGAGGGAATCGTAAACACGCAGCAGCGAATCGATCTGGTTGGGAATACGCGTTCGCAGGCTGACAGAGTAGACTTCGAAGGTGATGATGTCATCCTTCGCTGCGGTGAAGGAATACAGATCGTTTTCACTTTTTCCATTGACCGTTTTGATGGATCCAGTCACGTTGACTGCGGAAGCACCGTAATGCCCAGTCGCAAGATTGGTATTCGTATTTGGAACCGACAACGACTGCAGGTCGCCCAAAGCTTGCACCGCGTGTGCCACACCATTGACTGTCAATGAATCCGTTTTCTGCGCGTCAGAGCTTTCGCTGACCGTAAAACCAGTTTCAAAGAAGGCAAGCTTCAGCGCTTCACGCGGACCGAAGTATGGATTTTGCAGAGCATCATTGATTGTTGTTCTTACCGAAGCGGGAGAAGCCAGCAGGTGATTGGCCGTTTCATCCGCTGTCGCCGGCAAAAAACCCTCATAGCTCGGCGCGAACGCCGCGGCCCCCAAGCCGGAGAAAACTCCCTCACCCGGATTGCCAAACGCATCATGATGTCTCAAGCCGTAAGTGTGCCCCAATTCGTGCGCCGCAATCGTGGAAGAGAGCGAGACAAAGTTCTCCGGCGTACCAGGAAGTTGGTTGGGCTGATCACCCAAGAATCCATTCACATCCACCTGAACACTGCCACCACGTGTCACGTCACGCCACCCAATGCGATCTGCCACACCCCCGGAGAATGAGATTCCGTTGACGGTCGGTGGACTATTGAAATAGATCGTGATGAAAGCTTCGTCGATTGGTTTTTCAAGCGAGATCTCAACATCGAACTGCGAAAAATCTTCCTGCATTCTTTGTTGAATGCCAGCAATTTCATCCGCCGTGTAAACGTGATCCCCAGGATCGGTCTGCGAATCAAAATCCAAGTAGACGAATTTTGTACGCGCTGCTGACAGATCGTCATTCCCACCGCCACCAACTAACGTGTCGGCACCAGCTCCACCAACCAAGCGACTATCTCTGGAGTTACCAATCAGAACATCGGAATAGGTCGTTCCAATCACGTTTTCCAACGACGTGTCCGATGAAAATTGCAAGTCAAGATTTTCTGAGACTGTTTGTCGGGTTGTCAGTCGAAGATCAACGGTGACACCTGTGTCCAAGCCGTAGAAATCAAGCGTATCGGCCGATTCGTCCGCGAGCTCATCGATTTCATCCAAACCTAGGCTCTCATTCACCGTCCCTGCGTAAAGATAGGTATCATCGCCACCGCCACCGACCAGTGAATCGTCACCCTGTCCGCCCTCTAACGTGTCGTTCCCTGAACCTCCCAGCAACGTGTCATTTCCTCCGTTACCAACCAACCCGCTGTTGCCCTGGAAACCAGTCGCGTCTAGACGATTCGGGCCATCTCCGCCAATCAACGCGACCTCAGCGACGTCGGCGAGGGTTGCTACCACCACACCATCTTTTGAAATGGTGGAGAGGTTGTCCGATGCGTCTGTCGCCGCGGTAATGACATCGGCATCGGATTCAAAGAGGACCATGTCCATCGCAGTGGTTCCGGCAACCGCCGAGTCGCCGTAAACCTTCAGGCCCGACGCTTGCTCGCTAACAATGATCAGATCGTTTCCTGATCCGCCGAAGACAGAATCTCGAAGTCCACCGCCACCACCGAGCGTGTCATTCCCATCTCCGCCAGAGATTGAATCATCATTGCCTGGTCCTCCGAAAACGGAATCATCACCATTGCCCCCCAGCAAACTCACCTCACCACCGAGGGTGGCACGCAGACTGTCGTCCCCGTCGCCACCAAAGACAGTATCGCGACTCCCTTCGCTGATGATCGTGTCATCCCCCAAACCGCCGCCAATTGATGCATTACCTCCGTTGCCGCCAAAGATTGAATCGTTGCCATCTCCACCATCGACGGTGTCATTTTTCCCCTGCCCGGTGATGCTGTCGTTACCTCCACCACCGAAGATCGAATCGTGATTGCCTGGCCCCGACACAATCGTGTCATTCCCATCACCACCATCAATGGACTCGCTGCCACTCAATCCACCGGAAATGGAATCATCACCGTCCCCTGCTTCGATGAAGTCAACACCATCTCCGGCTTGAATACTGTCATTCCCCGGACCGCCAAAAATCGTGCCTCGAGGAACCGTCAACGTCGATGTCCCTACAGCCACAATTAGATCGTCACCTTCGCCGCCGTCAACTAAATCGCGGGTACCGGTTCCGAAAATGGTGTCGTGGCCCGAACCTCCACGGAGCGTATCACTATCAACGCTACTCCCCTCAATCAGGTCATCGCCGGAACCACCGAAGACGGAATCACCGCCGCCACCAATTCCCTTGATGGTGTCGTCTCCAGCGCCACCATCGATTGAATCATTACCTGCGGGTCCACCAAAGATACTGTCGTTGCCATCGCCGCCAAGAATGCTGTCACCGCCACCAGTTCCATCTGCAACGGGCTTGCCACCGCCGACAATCGTATCGTTACCGCTTCCACCGACGAGCGAGTCGTTTAGACCAGGCCCGCCAAAAATGGAATCATCTCCCGCCCCCCCGTCGATCACCTCACTCCCGCCGTCACCGCCCACGATGGAATCATTCCCGTCTCCGGCGTGAACCGTATCTCCCTTGCCACCGCTAACGATGCTGTCGTTACCCGGCCCACCAAAAATTGAATCCGAATCGCCTGCAGTACTGGTGATCGTGTCGTCGCCCGCGCCACCTTGCAGTGAGGTCGCCCCCTTCGAACCCCCGACAATCGCGTCATCCCCGTCGCCACCGTCGACGACTTCATTGCCACCGGAAGAGATAATCGAATCGTTCCCTGGCCCACCGAAAATACTGTCTTTGCTGCCGCCCGAGGCAATCGTGTCATCACCGTTTCCGCCCGTGACCGATTGCTCGCCGCCGGAGCCAAGCGTGATGGAATCATCACCTTCACCTCCATCAACCGTACCCGCCCCGGCACCACCGACGGCCTGAATAATATCGTTACCCGGGCCACCGAAAATCGTATCCTTCCCGTCGGCACCGGCACTGATCGTGTCGTCACCAAGACCACCAACGATTGATTCGCTTCCTAGACCACCGAAGATCGAATCGTTACCGTCACCACCATCGACCGAATCACCCGCCATGCCGACTGAGATGTAATCGTCTCCGTAACCTCCGAAGATTGAATCAGCTGCGCCGTCGACTGCGGTGGAACCGATAATTGTGTCATTTCCGGAACCGCCATCGAGAGATTCATTCCCCTCGCTATTCCCGACAATGCGGTCATCGCCGTCGCCACCGCTGACAGTATCACCACTTCCGCCGGCGACAATACTATCGTTGCCGGGGCCACCGAAAAGTGAATCGTTGCCGTCTCCACCAACCAAACTATCATCGCCCGAGCCACCATCGATCGACTCTCTCCCCAACCCACCGCTGACGATCGAGTCATTCCCGCTACCACCAAACAGGCTGTCGCCGACTCCACCACCACTGGTAATCGTGTCATTCCCATCGCCACCGACGACCGAGTCATTGTCGCCGCCACCACTAGTGATCAAATCATCGCCGGTGCCGCCGTCGATTGAGTCGTTACCGCCCGGGCCACCAAAAATACTGTCCGATCCTTCTCCACCCAGCACGGTATCGAAACCGCCACTGGTAACAATTCTGTCGTCACCGCCGCCGCCAAACAGTTGATTGGAAGCATCGCTGCTGACCAAAAAGTCTTTAAAATTCGAACCAATGACGTTTTCGAATTCCCCTTCCAACGCGATGCTGCCAGTGGAATGAACCGTTTGTGGAACACCATTGTCGATGCGCAAGTCCAGTGTGATTCCATCAACCTCCCCAGAGCCTTGGGAGACACCACTAAAGTTCAGCGTGTCGGTTCCACCACCATCCTTGATGACTTTGTCGCTGAAACTCCTGAAGAATAGAACATCATCCCCGGCCCCAGAATCGATTGTGTCATCCCCACTAACGCTGACGATGGAATCACTACCATCACCCGTGACAATTGAATCTTGGCCACCTCCGGTGATCACAACATCATCCCCGGACCCAGATAAAAACGTGTCATCCCCTTCACCAAGATCCGTTTCGACGTTGGTGCTCGATTGCACGTCAACCGAATCAGAACCGCCGCCCGTCGCAAGCAGGATCCGATCGAATTGCCCCGCCACAGTCGTTGACTTACTTACGCCTCCAGTCGTCTCCGATAGCACGACCCCGTCCGGCGTCTCGGTGATTTGCACACTGTTATCGTTCTCATCAAGCACAAAGTACTCGACGGTGCTCGTGCCTTCGCCGCCATCGTCATCGACCGTTCGAATGGAAACATTCAAACTTCCCGTTGGCTTGGGGAAGGTGATCGATGGTATCGCTTGCCCTCCGGACACCCTTCCGCTGGCGTACAGCGCTCCATCGATGACCCACTCATATGACTGCGTGTCGAGAATCCCGAGATCAAGCAAATCTGCGCGGAGTGTGACATCCGTTCCATCGTCACCATCGTGCCGAATCGCGACTTCGGGAGCATAATTGGGCACCTCCACCGGAATCACAATACTGCTGGTATCGATCCCGTCAAACACAGAGATGGTAACGAAGTAGCGATCGTCTCCGCCGTCTGGATCATCCAGATAAACGTGCTGCACATCTGCAAAAGTTCGTGCTGATTGTTCGACCTCGATCGTTGTCACCGTCTCGTCGCCAAAGTCGAAGGTAATCTGATGCTGATCAGACAAACCGGCATCAGAAAAGATTCCAGCGAACGATAAAACGACTCCCTCGGAGACCGCGATTCCGGCGGAGGACAAACTGATATCCTCGGCAAGGATGACAGGGGCGGCATTCGCAACGGGCAACATCGCCAAGACAGTGGTCGAAGCGTTTCCATCATCGGTAACGGTCAGGCGAACGTCATAGTTTCCGTCATCCACGGGAACAAAATCGAGGTAAGAATCAGTTCCGGTAAACAACGAGGTTTCACCCTGACTGACTTCCCATAAGAAAGTCAGGGCATCACCACCCGGATCGAATGCTGTCAAGTTCAATCGGGCTTCATCTCCCTCAACAACATTTTCTGGCAACACGATCGTTGCCGTGGGAGCGATGTTCAGCACTTCTGCGAAAACTTGATCTTCACTGATTCCACCGTCGTCATCACTCAGGGCAACCTGAATCTCGAAATCACCATCGTCGGCATATCGATGCGGGACTTCGAAAACCCGATCTCCCTCCGAAATGCCGACAACCTCCATCGGACTGCCGTCTCCCCAGTCAATGACCGCGACGTGCTGATCATTGATGCCAGGATCGGTGAATTCAACTCGGAGCGTCGTTTCCTCGCCTTCACCAATTGAATCATCCGTCAATTCCAACAGACTAAATGATGGCGCGACATTGTTTACAGTCAGAAAGACGGATGCACTTCCGGCAGAGACCGCGTCTGTCGCGGTGACAACGATTTCATAGACATCAAATTCACTTTGCGTCGGATCATCATCCACAAACTGGTGGGAACCAACGAAGCCGACGGTATCAACATCAAGCTCCTCGTTACCATCCACCGTCGTATCGCCCCAACTGATCGTGACAGCGGGAACACCCCCAATCAAATTCGCAAACTTTCCGGTAAGAAAGATTTCTTGACCTTCATCAATCTCGCTAACTTGCTCACCATAAGTGGCTTCTTCAGACCCAGGATCGACGAGCGTTGTAAGCAACGTACTTTCATCTAGGACCGCCGTTCCATCAAGCAGCGACTCCACCGACAATGAAAACTCCGAGGTGCTTCCGTTGACCGCGGTAGCAGTCACCGAAACAAATTCACCATCGATCGTGTAGCCTAGGTCCTCGACCAAAAAATTCGCCGTTCCACTTTCGTCCGTCGTGACGCTGGTGGAACCGAGGTAGCGTTTTCCTTCACCGTACCCGCTCGGATCAGGCTCCTCACTGGCGTAAAAATCGAGATCAAACTCACCTGCAGAACTTTGCAAGACACCGCTTACGGTGGTGGAACTCCCAGCGACTGCCGTGGAGAGCAACGGGTAATTTTGAATGCCATCTTCTTCGGCCGAGTCATTAGGAGTGACCATCGATTCACCCCCAAAACCAATATCAATGCCCAGTCCAAGGTTGCTGTGGACACTGTTACCACGGAAGACGGTGTTGGCTTGCGGATCACTGACGCGTAATCCGATTTGATTGAACGCGAGTACGTTTCCTTGACCTTCTTCAACACCGCCGACAACTATATCGCCGCGGGAATCAACCCCAAACCCAATGTTGCCGAGCCCACTCAAACCAGCTTGATTCGATCCAATCCAATTCGATTGGATCGTCACTGTGCTGTCATTGGCAAGCGTGCCAACCACGACGCCGTCCTCATTCGCGGCGATAACGTTCCCACCGGATGTTCCCCCAATTAGATTGGACCCGGCACCATTATCGACCCGCACTCCAGCGCCAAGATTCCCAAGCGCAACCGTGCCGCTTAACTCGGTGCCAATCAAGTTGGCTCGCACCATATTTTGTTGCGTGCCTTCACCTCCAATATAAATCCCGTCTGACAAATTCCCCGAAACGACATTTCGAAACGCAGTTGAATTTACGCTACCGATCGGCGCACCGATTATGTTGCCGGATGAACCCGCAACGATTTCGATTCCGCTCCCTTCATTCGGCAGCGCAGTACCACCCGTGGTATCGGTACCGACCAAATTGCCGGCGACATGGTTTTGATCTGAACCGTCTGTGATCAAAATACCGGCCAGTAGATTCCCTGAAATGACATTGCGTTCCACCCCGTCTCGAACGCCGTTACCATCGGTACCAATAAGATTGGTGAGGGAACCCCCGCTCAGTGAAATTCCATAGCCATTACTCGCGGCATTCACACCCGATGCGTCGGTGCCGATCAGGTTCCCCGCAACAGTATTCGACGTAGCTTCGTCGAGTAAGACACCCGCGTCGGTGAAACCACCAACAACGTTGGCCTCTGCCTGATCACCTTGACCATCACTATTGGTGCCAACCGTATTGTTGTGAGCACCTCCAGACAGCACGACACCATACTTCCCATCGGTTAAGACCGAAGTCCCGTCCGCCGCCAGACCCAAATAGTTACCCGCCACCACATTGTCTGCGACATTCTCGCCACTCAGCTCGATCGCGGCTCCAACTCCTTCCAGATGCCATCCGGAGATAACGTTCCGTTCGGCCGTATCGGAAATCCCATTGCCGTCCGTTCCAATCAAGTTAGCTTGCGACTCACCGACCAGAAGGATGCCGGTACCTTGATAGCCAAGCTGCTGTTGACCAGACGAATCGGTACCAATCAAATTGCCAGAGATTCGACTGGCACTACTGCTGCCGGCCAACACGATTCCAGCATCCGCGTTACCAGAGATGATATTTCCTTCAACAAGATCATCTGTTCCGTCGCCATCGGTTCCGATGATGGTGTTGGACGTGCTGGCGATCCAGATCCCGACGATGTTGGGCACTTCGATCAGGGGATCATTACCGAATCCAATCTGATTCGACGCGATCCAATTGCCTGGACCTGCATTGAGGATGCGAATCCCATCGCTATTTCCGCCGATGATGTTGCGTTGGCTCTGATCGCCCCCAATCTGATTCCTTTCAGACGTGGTGTTTAGAATCTCGATCCCCGAGTTGGTGTTACCAACAAACTGAATCCCTTGTGCATCGGTACCGATGTAATTACCAGCGATCAAGTTATCGCTGGTGTCAACCAAGCTGATACCCGACAGCAAATTGCCGGAAATCACGTTACGTTGACTTGGATCTTCGCCACCGATTTGGTTGCCATCGGCATCGACGATGGCAATCCCGTGCCCGTCGTTTGGTTGCGAATTCAGACCGCTGGAATCTAAACCGATACGATTCCCTTGAATCACGGCATTCCCTGCTCCGGCAACGAAAATGCCATGACTAGTGTTTCCCGCTATACGATTGTCGAGGATCGTTGAAATCGCATCGAGCGAATAGACGCCAATCCCGTTTCCAACAATGGCGTTGCTATGGATCGTGACATCATCCAAGACGTTCACGTCGATCCCTTTAACGGTGTTACCTTCGATGATATTTCCGGCACCCGGCGTGGATCCGCCGATGACCGTTCCTCCGGCTCCGTTATCGACCAACAAGCCAATTTCGCTAACGATCCCCTGATAACCGATCGCGTTGTTCTGAACGATATTCTGATCGGTGCCCGAGCCAGATATTCGAAGTCCGATTTGCCCCTGACCGGTGACTCCTTCAACAGACGAACCGATCAGGTTGCCGGCCTGCACACTGCCAATCTCGTTGCCGGATGCTCCAGCATCCACTCGGAACAAAGGAGTCGCATTGATTCCCAATCCATCACTAAGATCAGCTTTCAAACCAATCGCGTTCCCTTCAAACACATTGGCATTTGTTCCGGCACCTGTGACGTGGACTCTGGTCAAATAATTGCCGTCACCGGAGTTTGGTCCACCGACTTGATTGCTCGATCCGCCAGCTTCGATCCGCAAAATGGATTCCGGAAACGCCGTGGTTCCGCTGGCATCAAATCCGACGTAGTTACCGAGCAACTGGTTTGCGCTGCTGGTAACAATCAGATCTCCTGTCACTACGTTCCTTTCGGACGCTGAACTGCCTCCGACTATGTGACCATCTCCGCCGCCAATCGTGACGTCGTCGTTGTACGCGGGTGTGGTGGTCAGAGCGAGATTGTCAAACGTGGTGAAATAGTGCGTGTATCGCAACTCGATCAAATTTTCAAACCCGACCAAGTTAACCGTCTCGCGGACGAAAGCAGTCGAAGTGGTATACGACTGGGTGACAGTCCCCCCTCCAGCGACCAGACCAATGAACGTTAGGGTCTGCGGACCAATCGCGGAATTCGCCTCGGATACCTGCAATGATTGCGCATCGAATGGTTGACCATTATCTTGGGTCACTCGAATGCCGCCGGGTGTAGAAGTCGTCCCCGCCATCCCAAGACTAAACGGACCAGTAAATGTTTGCGTACCAGTAAAGTTGAACCCGGTTGCTCGGAGCGTAAAACCCTTCTCGTTGTAAACTGACCCGGCATTGGCGACCCCACCAAAACCAATCGTCGTCGTCTCTGCAAAGTCGGCGTTCCCATTAGCGTTGAGCCCGATGGTGTTGCCCGCCAAGATCACTCCCGAGGGGAGCGTCGTTGGCCCGCTTATATCCACGTTTCCAATCACCGTATTGTCTTCGATCCAGTGATCCGCTCCGCCGGTAATCGAAATCGCGTCGCCGAAGTTGCTCAACACCTCCGCCCCGGAGATATCAAGCCCGACGTAGTTACCAACCACTTCATTAGCAAATCCCGATGCCACTTCGATCCCGTGACCACCATTCGCGGCGATCACATTTAATTCACCGGCAGTGACTCCGCCAACAATGTTCTCAGATGATCCCGACTCAATCAAAATTCCGCCGAGTTGATTGGCGATCCCCGCATCGCCGGCAACGTTCGTACCGATCAAGTTGCCACTGATCACATTGTTATGTGAATCAATCAGATGGACCCCCCGCTCATTCGCAGAGATCACATTTTGATCAGCAACTGCGTTCCCCCCAATCGTCACCCCTTGGGAATCAAAAAGAAGAACCCCCGCGCCGCTATTGCCGCTTCCGACTGTCCCGGCGGCATTCGTTCCCAAATAATTACCGGCGATGGTGACGCCCGTCGTGTTCTCGATTCGAACCGCCGTTGAGAATCCGTGCAGCACAAGTCCCCGGATCGACGAATCGACTGTTCCACTGACCAACTTCAACCCATCGTTAGACGACAGCATCGAACTTCCGTCGAGCACGATAACTGGTTGGTCGAGATAGGAAGGGTTCGAAGTACCATCAATGACAACGGTTTCACTGATCGCAGGCAGCACCGACTGCAAGGAAATC
>JARGNK010000179.1 GCA_029213145.1 Rubripirellula sp.
AAAGGTTCCGAATGGCCCTTCATTGTGATTGCCGGTGACAACACGAACTTAAACATCGGTCGCCGATACATCCGTTTACCAAGGTATGGGCAACCAGGACACAAAACGCTTGGCAATTGGTACACGACGCTGCTGCAGGCTCATGGAAACTCTATCAACCATTATGGAAGTCTGGATGTTGGGCTGAAGATCGATCAACAGGGACCGATCGCCGAATTCATTGCCTAGCAAACCTGTCCACTCGTTCATTGCGATAACCGAGGAATCTAATCTTGTTTTTCTCTCGTCTTCAACAAAGTGGCGTCTGCCTCGCATTAGCAACCCTCTTAACGGTGCCCGTGGCTGCCGACGATGCGGCCATGCCGATTATCGACACGCATGTGCATTTTTGGGTTCTGGAGCGTCCCGAGGGAATTTATTGGATCTCAAAAGATGACCCAGTCTTGTACCAAACGATGTTGCCAACACAGCATCAGCCAATTGCGGTTGCCAACGGAGTTGGCGGCGTGGTGGTTGTTCAAGCAGGTCAAAGCCTGCCAGACAATGAATGGAATCTTAAAATCACTTCCCATAATCCAAAGTTGTATCGTGGCGTGGTTGGGAATTTATCAAAGGTCATCGGGACCGACGGATTCAAGCCGCTCTTTCTAAAGCTCTGCCGCGATCCTCGTTACGTGGGCTATCGATTATCAGGGAAATATCAGGAAACCTTGTCAGATACGTTTTTTGAGAATCTCGAGTTAACGGCCGAGCAGGGTAAGAGCGTTGATTTTTTGGTTGGCGACTACACGTTGGAACAAATCGGGGAAATCGCGAAACGAATCCCCAATCTAAAAATCATTCTCGATCACTTCGGCGGCGTCCGCTTGAGCGACAAGCCACTCGACCAAGACTGGGTGCAGAAATTGCGGGAGATCGCCAAATTGAAGAACGTGTATTGTAAAGTCTCGGCAATGTATGGCCGGTTTGAACAGAAGCCTGCACCGTCGGACATTCGTGAATACGAGCCGATTCTTGATTTGGTGTTCGAATGTTTTGGTGAAGACCGACTTGTGTTTGGAAGTGATTGGCCGGTGACAAAAACGACCGGTGACTACGCGTCGGTGCTCGCACTCACCAGAGCTTACTTTGATAAAAAAGGCCCGGTTATTTCCGAGAAGTTGTTCACGCGTAACGCCCTTGAGTTCTATGGCATTGAGCCACCCGAAGGTCCGGCGCCTGTGTTTGAACCTCGTACGTTTGAAAAAAAGTAGGACGTTGCGAGTGCAAATGTTGTTTCACTGGTAAACGCGTGCTGCGAGCGGTAACGTTGATGCGAAGCACTGGCTTAGGTCTGCCTTCTTTGAATGCCAAGGTTGTACGTTTGCCTGACAACGTTTTTTGGCGATGACGCAACCTTTTTATCCTCCATGTTAAGGCACCTGAACATGCTCCGCTCACCTCTGGATGCAGCGCTGGTACTCGCGAGCTTTTTGGCAATTGCGAGGTGCGTCAGTCCTGCCGCTGAAATTGAGAAGAAACCAAATGTCGTGATTTTGTTCACCGATGATCAGGGGACTTTAGATGTTAATTGCTACGGCTCGACTGACCTGAAGACTCCGAATCTAGACAAATTAGCAGCAACGGGGATTCGATTCACGCAAGCCTATGCCCATATTGTTTGCTGCCCTTCGAGAGCTGCGTTGTTAACAGGACGATACCCACAGCGCGGTGGCGTTAACAATTGGACTCAAGGTGACCGTAACGGTAGCGATCAAAGCAATTCGAATATGTCTGCTGCGGAGGTAACGCTTGGAGAAAAGCTTGCTTCAGTCGGTTATCACACTGCATATTTTGGCAAGTGGCATCTCGGTGCAAAATTGGGCCATGGCCCGTTGGATCAAGGGTTTCGGGTCTACTTTGGGCACTTGTCCGGGTTCATTGATAATTACCGTCATTATTTTCTGCACGGCCGGGGATATCACGATCTTTACGACGGCAATGAGGAAATCTTTCGTCCGGAGGAATACTATCCCGATATGATGGTCGAAAAGGTGGTTGATTACATCGAAATGGATCGTGAGCAACCTTTCTTCGTAACGGTCGCCTTCAATTTGCCGCACTATCCCGAACAACCAATCGGGAAATTCAAAGATGCTTATGCCGATATGGCGATGCCGCGACAATCGTACGCTCGTGTCATTTCTTCGGTGGATGATCACATTGGACGTGTTCTCGATGCTTTGGTTCGAAGTGGAAAACGAAACAACACGATTGTCATCATGATGAGTGATAACGGCCACTCAGCGGAAAATTCGCAGGGCATCCGTATCAATGATCACACGAGCGGTTATCCGGCGGGGCATTACTACCTCGCCAACGGTGGCGGGGGAAACACGGGCAAGTGGATTGGCCACAAAGGTCAATTTTTGGAGGGTGGCATTCGGGTTCCCGCAATCATCAGTTTTCCGGGCCGAATACCGGCAGGGGAAACGCGCGATCAAATCATTACCGTGATGGATTGGTTTCCCACGATCCTTGATCTTTGTGACCTCCAAACGACGGCGGATGAGCCCACACTTGACGGTCAAAGCCTGATTTCAGTGATCGACAGCAAAACGGCCAAAAGTCCTCATCAAGTCCTCCATTTTGCCTGGGCAAACGGTTGGGCGGTCCGAAAAGGTGAGTGGAAGTTGATTCGACCTAAAGGAGGCTCAAACGCGACCACTCTTCGAAGGCTCAGCGACGATCAGCCCGAGGTCAAGGATTACACCAGCGAACAGCCTGGGGTGGTCGCTGACCTCACCGCGCTTCACGAAACCTGGCAAAACGATGTGCAACCCAAATGATCGGTTAGGGTGGCAGCTGAATCGCAGTCAAAGGACGAGCATCATCGCGGCGAGTTCACTAACTGGTTAATTGTGTTGCCATCAGCCGAAGCATTGTTGGAACGCTCTAAACGCAGCGCAACGTCTTTCGGCTAGGTCGCTACTTTTTTGCCTCTTCAGGGCGATCATTGGAGGCCTTGGCACCTGATGCGTCGGAAACCGCGGTGATGCTGATCTCTGAGAATCTGGCGTGCGTATTGACGACACGTAAACCGAAACGGCCACGCGAATAAGTGGCATCGTGATGCTGAATCTTCTGTTCGCCGTTGTGTGAGATGGTGATTTTCTCGCCCACCATCTCAACCGTCAACTTCTGTTGTTCGTTGACGTCGATCGAAGTTTTTGCCCGCGCGAGTTCTTTCCAGTTGGTCCCATCGGTTAAACCGAGGATGACTAAATTAGTCCGCGGAATTAAGCCAGCAAAATAACCGCGCTGAGCATCGTACCCGACGGACGGTCCGGTGGTGCGGAATAAAATACCGGCATCACGCGCTTGGTTGTCACCAAGAAAACCGATCATGGCCTGGGCGACGAAGTCGCGTGGCACCGAACCAGAAAATACAAGCTTTTCACCGGAGCGAAAATCATTCACCGGATCTTCAGGGATACGCCCCAACCCAAACCCGGTCGGCAGAGATTCAATGAATTGGTGGTGTCCAAAATAGCTATAGCTTTGGCTTGAAAACTGCTCCGCCGGCGTTTTACTGCCAGTTGGTTTTTCAAGCACGACACCTGAGTCGACAGGTTCGCCAAAAATGGGGAATCCCCGTTTGCCGACTTGCATGGGCTGGGCAAATAGTGCTCTCCGCCATCCGGGCTGCCGATCACGTTTCGCATGGAAAATGTGCCACCATTGCCGGCCATCCATTGATTTGACAAAACTTGAATGGCCTACGCCATAGGCGGTCGCGGTTGAGGCGAAGACTGGCTGTGGGCGTTTGGTCCATGAGTCGGGATTCAGTGGATCATCACCCGTTAGCTCCAGCAGTCCTAGTTTATAGGTCGGCAACCATGATGCCCCGCAGGAGTAGACAACCGAAGTTCGCCCCTTTGCCTGAAAGACCTGCGGGCCTTCGTGCAAACCGCGTTGCGATGAATCGGGTTCGATACGTTCCCAGAGGTAATCATCATTTTCACAAAGCTTGATGCGTGGGCCAACAAGTTGGATTGGTGATTTCATTGCAGCGATGTAAAGGTATTGTCGATCCGAGTTCGGCTGATCCCATCCGGACCAAATCGCATATCGCTTTCCGCCGCTTTCCAATACGGTCATATCAATGGCCCATTTATTGGGTGCCAAGCGATCCTCGCCATCACCTGTCGCCAGAGGACCATGCAGCTCGTATTCTCCGAGTGGATCACGCGTTTTGGATTTGAGCACCCAAGTCAAATGGTTTTCGTTCTTACCATCGGATGCAGCAAAATAGATGTACCAACGCTCATCAAGGAAATGCAGCTCGGGTGCCCAGATTTGCTTGGAATAGGGACCCGTCTCAGGGGCTTTCCAGACGACTTGCTTTTGTCCCAGCGATGTCACGGTCGAACTGCTGTAAATCGCAATGCCACGGTTCCCCTCGGACAGGCACCAAAGGTAACGTGGCTGATTTGGATCACGCACGATCCACGGATCAGCCCCTTCGCCGATCGGGTTTACGAATTTACCGACTGGTAAAGCGCCTATTACCTCCGTTGACGTCCAGTTCGGTTGTCCGGCGTCTTGGGGTAATTGTTGATTCCATTTGACAAGGGCGTTGTGCAACCGTCGCACCACTTCAGGATTTGATGCCTCAAGATTCTTGGTTTCCGAGCGATCGGCTGTCAAATCAAACAGTTGCGGTTGCGTTCCGTCGTAATTTACAAGGTACTTCCAGCGACCGTCTCGCACTGCCAGATCTGGATTGTCTTCGCCGGCGGTCCCAGGTCGGTCAGGTGGTCGACGCCAAAAGATTGGTTTTCGGCGACCCGCCGTGGATTCACCTATTAGCGTTGGTAAAAGATCCTGGCCATCGAGCTGAACGTCTTTCTCCGGTTCAATTCCTGCAAAAGAATAAAGGGATCGATTAATATCTAACGCGCAAAGAATTGAATTGTCGTTGGTCGTACCCTTCATTTTGTCATCCAAGAACGATGGCCCCCAGACAATTAACGGCGAGCGGATGCCACCTTCATACAACCAATTCTTGGCGCCTCGTAACGGATGCGACGAGCCGGCACCCTCCTCGTGGCCGTTATCACTCATCACGAGGATCAGAGTGTTGTTTCGAAGCGCGGGATCATCTCGGACCCGGTCGAACAACTTTCCCAATTGCTCGTCCATTGCATTGAGGACCGCGTAATAAAGCTCGCGTTTACTTTCGTCCGTCTCAGACCGAAGCACTTTGGGCGGAAAGAAGGGAGAGTGGACGTCATCCGGCCAAAGATTGATGAAAAACGGCTGCGCGGTAACCTCGGCGTGATCGATGAACCGCAACGCTTCATCCACAAAAGCCGTGGTAATTCGACTGCGGTCCTCCCAGCGGATTGATCCACGGCCCAAGGAAGCCGATCCCAAATCGTGCTTTTTGGGACGCTGACCGTCATATGCGTCTTTCAATGGCAAAACGCGAGGTCCGAGGCCTTCAAAATTTGTCAAACTACGATCAAACCCATAATCACGAATCAGTGGGGCATTGCCGACGTCGCGCTGCCCACCCATATGCCATTTACCAAAATGGCCGGTTGCATAACCCGCGCGTTGCAGACTTCTTGCGAGTGTTGGTGCGTTGGGGTCAAGCCATTGCGCCATACCTCGCAACCGGTTTTGATTTCGATTGGCCAAATAGGATGTGATTCGATGCCGTTGCGGATATTGGCCGGTGGTTAATGCAACTCGCGAAGGCGAACAGATTGGCGAATTGACATAGAAGTTGGTGAACCTCAAACCTTCGTTCGCGAGTCGGTCGATATTTTCAGTCGTCGTTCGTCTCCCACCAAAGCACGATAAATCGGACCAACCCATGTCATCAATAAAGACCGTGATGATGTTCGGTTGATTCTTTGCCGCGTTGAATCGTGGTTTGCCAAACACCGCTTGCGGATCGCCGGTCTTCGTAACCCAATTATCAACCCGCCCACGCAGAGTCTGTAACCGCTTCTGCTGGTTACGATCGCTGACTAAGTTCGTTTGCTCATACGGGTCGGTAAGCGTGTCATACAGTTCTTCGGCAGGTCTGTTCTGATACCGATTCACGATCGCTCGAGCGGCTTGATCCTGCATCGCCGCATCCAACCAGCTGACCCAATAACCTCGTGCGCGTTCTGTTTCGGTAACATGACTCCCAAAGCGAAATTCGGGATGCAGGTTGCGAATGTATTTCCAACCATCAGCGGTTCGAATGGAGCGAATCGGAAACACGTTGTGGTTCCCATCCCCGCTATGCGTGGTGAAAATTGCATCGCGATGTTTAGTCGATTCTCCCTCGAGCACCTTTCGGAACGAACGACCATCTAAATCCGGGTCGGCTCGTTCGCCGGCAACCTCGAGGAGGGTAGGTAGGATATCAATCCAAGAAACCATCGCTGTGGTGCGTTGTCCCTTCGCAATCTTTCCAGGCCAACTTACGATCAGAGGGGTTCGGATTCCATCGTCATACAGACTCCATTTGCCGAACGGCCATTGTGCTCCATGATCACTCGTGTGCAAAAAAAACACATCGTCACCAAGTTTCCGATGCGCCGCATCGTAAACTTTGCCTAATTCGTCATCCATCATCCGGATCGCAGCGACATACTTTGCTCGCCAGCTCCGAGATACCTTTGTATCGACGTGATTCGGTGGCACGCGGATTGAATCCATCTCCACCGCGCTGACGTCTTCCGGCCATGGTACATGCGGCCAATTGGTGCCAACCAACAAACAAAGCGGCTGTGAAGATTGCCGTTCTTCCAACCATTCAATCGCCGCATCGATTGCGACATCATCGTGATATCCAAAGTGACGCGCGACATCGAAGCCGTATTCGGGCGTGTGGCGATAGTGGGCCACCTTTCCAAAGGCAGCGACTTCGTAACCAAGTTCCTGTAGATATGACGGGAGCTTCCTGACATTCGTCCGGGGTCGCGAATGATTCGGCTCGGCCCCATTCTTAGATGGGTAGAGTCCCGTGAGGAAGGCGGCGCGGCTTGGGGCGCACGATGGGGATGCCACAAAGGCATTGTCAAACGTCATCCCCGCGTCAGCAATCCGCTGCATGTTGGGGGTGGTGATATCTGGCGAACCGTAAACCGATGTATCTCTCCACGTATGATCATCCGATAGAAAGATCACCATGTCTGGTCGCGCGGTTTCCGTGGCCTCAGCCGCTGCAAGGAAAGCCCGATTCGATACCGTGGACAAAGTCAACAAACAGAACGAAATAACCAGTTTTAGATTCATTGGGATATTGCCAAACGGCGAGAGAATGGATTGTTTCCAGGCGTTGCGATGCGAAATTACTTCGTAAAATCGAGCAAACGGACAGGCCTAGACGGCGAACGAATCACAACCCAAAAGGGCGGAATCCGCGGATCCAGCCCGAATTCAGCAAAAGAGGGAACGCGTCACGGACCCGCAATTTGGTCACGGGTGAATTCGATCACTCACAAACGCCCTCTTGCTGGCGTATGCGAGTCAGTTGGCGGTTCGGGGGTCATTCTGGCTTTGGTAGCGTGATTGTTACTTCACCAGAAAATAGCATCGCCGGATCACCACGCTCTGCAAGCGTTTTGGCGAGGTTCGCGATGGTTCGGTCAACGCGTCCTGTAAAAAGCGATTTGCCGGCATTGCTGAGGGAGATTGGGGAATCAAGATCTACGAATTCATCGCACATACGAATCGTTAAACGGTCGACATCGTTTGATTGAATATCGAAAGCTTGACCGTCTAATTTTGCACGAACTTCCGCGCGGCCCCGAATGTCTTTGGGGTCGATTGCCAACCAGTAAAAGCGATTATGGACTACGTCATCCTGCTTCCAGACAATGCTGTTGGGAAAGGTCCGCCGCTCATGTTTTGCCATCCAACCGATGGCGACAGCGTCCTGCCGGTCCATCCAATGTCCCTTGCCTTTGTGCAGGGTCACTTTGTGGGGATACCCGTCCGAGTCGGTTTTCGCTAATTCGTCAAGTTGTTCTCCCCAGCGGCGAGCCACCTCATTTCGCTTGTACGCGCCATCTAGTTCACCCATGTGAATCGTGAAGGGAAGATTCCGCAATCCGAGTGGTGAGGTTTCGTTGGGGTGGCCTGCCATCATCGCCGCTGCCGCTAGTTGGTCCGCCATCCGCGGAGCTAATTGGTAAACCCCATCACCGCCTGCCGAGTAGCCCATGATGTAGACACGATTCGGATTGACATTTTCAAAGACGATCATGTTCTCAATCAATCGCTCAAAAAACTGATCAATATGTCCCTGATGCCATAAATTCCAGGTGTCCGTTGGTGCTCTGGGCGCGACGTAAATCCCCTCCTCCAAGCGGTACAAACGCTTCTGGTTTTCCCACTGCTGATCATTGACGCGTTTTGGCGCACCCCCACCACCGTGCATGGAAATGTACAAACTGCGGCCAGATTCTGGCGCGTTACCGAAACGCTGGAATGCAAATGGCATTTTTAAATCGCCAATTTTGAGCTCCAGCGACTTCATTTCCCCAGCGCGCTCCTTTCGAATCTGAGCAACGTAATCGTCCCACAACATCGATTTCGCCAGTTCTGCTTCGCGGCGACTTAACGGGGTGTTTGCAAAGGGCTGATCAGCGATCGTCCCCCGAACTGCGACAGGTTTTGATAGGTAGGATTTCAATGCCGAAATACTTTGTCGCCCAGTTTGCTTGCTCGCGGCAGGCTGTTCATTCACCGATGCAAGTTGAGTCGCGAACAGAGGTGTCCCCGTCGCAGTCGTATCGTTGCCTGATCCGGGTTGATCAGCATCGCTCTGGTCTCCGGTTGGCTCTGCACCTGCGGCAGGGGCGTCCGATGCGTTACTTGACGGTTCATTCTCAATTTCCGTCGCATCGTCGATGAAAAAGACGTACGGCGCATCTTTACGCTGCATTTTGAGTTTGGATTTCAAAACGCGGTCACCCTTACGCACCTCGACGGTAAACTCTTTATCAAGGGGTAAGACCGTGCCAATGTGATCGTTCGCGTCAAACCTTTCGTCATTGGTCGTTGCGTTGAAAACCTCGTTGTCAGAATCATCAATCAGTTTGAGTTTTGCTGAGCAACGGTTAGCGGTTCCTCGTTCTCGCACGACAAACATCGCAAGGGCGGAACCTTCCGGCGGTTCTGGTAAGCGATTCGCATAGCGATCGGTAACATTTACAGCAGAGACGTAGTCAATACTGCGGTCCCAAACGAGCGGAAATCGCTGCGGAGTTTTTCGGAAACTGACGGCATAAATCGCATGCCAAGGATGGTCTCGTTGTGCTTTCGATGCTCGTCCGATAAACCAAGCGCGATCCAAATTCATTCCGGCAGGCTCAGCGGCACCTGTAAAGTGCCACCCGTCGTCCCAAACTTCTACCCAGGAATGATTGCCGCTGCGATCACTCCATAATGGTGTTCCAACGAAGCGGGCCGGAACGCCGACCGCTCGACAGGCATCGATCAGCAGCACCGACAGTCCCGTGCAAGACGCAAGTCCTGTTTCAATCGATTGCAGCGGACTCTGGTCAGCTCGTTTTCTTGCGGTGGAATATCGGACTTTTAGCTCGGGAAAAATCTTCTGGTTCAAAAGTGCGGCGGCCTCCGACAACGTTTTTGCATTCTTGACCTGCGGTCCGAACCGTTCCAAGAATCCCGCGCGCCATGAATCCCGCCGCTCGTTAATGCTCATGTAGGGTAGAACATCGTTGAAAAAGATCGCTTCGGGGACATCGCTCGCGAAGGGAAACTGTTTTCGAGCTTGATAAGCGAGTCGTACATTCTCCAATAGGAACTCGGCAGTTAACGACGTCAGATCGCGGTCGGGCATATTGGCAATCAGAAAACGCATGGCTCCCAATTGTTCGCTGGGAACATCCTGCAAAGCCCGCTCAAGTTCGGCGACATTTGCACCGGCACGCTTCAGGCCGGATTCCAAAGGAGACTGGTTTTCATCAAGCCAAAGTTTGGAATCCTGCCGTACATGCCACCGCTGATCGATTCCCTGGGGGACTGGCAGATCCAAGCTTGCCTGAAAGCCAGCCTCGGTTAGTTGAATTCGGATGGGAACTTGCAGTTGTGGATGCTGAGCTGGAAGCTTCAACTCTGCCATCGATTTCGCCCAGCGTTTTTCTTTGCGGTGGAAGGTACGCTGACGATGATAGACTTCCATTAATGCGTCCCGCGCAGCGGGCAGCAAATTTGTCGCAAATGTCTCAGTGCCGGGTGGCTGAGACGAAAATTGAACGTAAGCCCAACGCTCGGGACGGTGCATGTCAATAATGCCCTGTGGCGACCACACCCAATTATTTTCACGCGTCTTGGGAATCTTCTGATATTTCCCGTTGACTACTTCGTGTTGCCACTCAACGCGGGAGAAATTGACACGCCACTTGTCTCCTGGCTGTGGTGGTGCCGGTTGCCGCGAAAATTCACCGAGCACGTTCCAGGGGATCGCAATTTCGACGCTCCAGCCGGAATCTTTATCCGTTGGATCGTTAAGTGAACCTTGCACATTGATGGCGGTCTTCAAACCTTCGATCTCCCAGGAATTATCCGCCTTGCCACCGTCCTTGTACGGTTTTGGCAAAAACAAATCCCAAGTTGTATTCAGTGCATTCAGCTCAAGTTCGTAGTACTCGTGATTATCGCCGTTGGGATCGATGAAGACTTCAAAATCATTGTCGTGAAAAATCACCGAATCGTGTTCGGTAAGCGTGCCCCAAACGTGCGGTTCATCGAGTTGCGCCGCGATATAAAAGAACTCCTTATTCCACAGCATTTTGGCACGTGTACGATGACGCGGCTTCGGCTTGACGTCACCTTCGATATCCCTGAATTCAGCTGTCCAGGGAGTCGTGGTCCAAATCGCTTCGTCGATCTTGCCATCAACACTGATTGGGGCGTCAGTAAAGCCGCAAACATATTGTTGCGGTGTGATGAGCTTCATCTTCTCCCAGTCACCGGCTGAGTCAGCCAGGGTGGACTCCGACATTGACAATGCGATCATCACCGCCATCAACCCGAGCCATTGCGTACATTCGATCCGCCGCTTCATGGAAAACTCCTACCATCTCAAAATCGCCAACCGCATAAGCTATCACCGCATGGAATTTTATCGCTTTCAAGGTTCCCAAGCTATCGTACGCAGCTTTGGATGCGTCGAATTGTTCGAACGGGAAGGGAACGATTTCTGTTAATCCCTGGTGAACGCTCCCAGCTTAATCCGGAATGCTGGATACCCAGCTAAAACGGACGTGTTTTCTCGTGTCAGCGGTTGATCATCAACGGATGGAGGTCAGAGGATAATTGTCCAATGATTTTCGATGACTTCCGTGCAAATCGCCGAAGGTCAACTTTTATTGAATTCAATTATTTTCCTCGGGAAATATGCATCGATTTCGCGGCACGTTTCGAATGACAGGCCGCGGGCCAACTCACGTCACTGGCAGCGAGTTACCGTAGAGGATCTGGACTGCAGGGAACGAAAACGATTTTTTACATTCAGAATCGGATTCGTTGATGCTGCCTGGCAATTTTCATTTACCTGCTATTTTCCAATCCGCTCAATGTTTCACTCGCAGGTTTGTTCAGAAATTCCAAAAACGACGTCACCCGAACGTTGCAGGCATGCCTCTGATAAAGATTTGGTGCGTGAATAAAGTTTTTGAGATGTCGTAATTTGCCTGTTTGAAATTCCCCCGCCTTTGTAAGTTGCCCGTAGAATGCAATTGTGCAAATAACAGAGTTTTAAATGCGGGAACTGACATGACATCTGACTCTCATAAACCCGAGGGGCTCGTCCAGTTGCAAGTGGAGCATCCGATCTGGGATCGCTTCTTTACGGTTGCTCCTTTGGTGGTGATTGGGACGCGAGAGGCGAATGGGGAAAATGATCTTGCTCCCAAACACATGGCCGCTCCGATGGGATGGGACAATTATTTTGGGTTTGTCTGCACACCGAGTCATAGCACTTATCAAAACATTTCGCGGGAAGGAGTCTTCGCCGTTAGCTACCCGACGGTTGATTCGGTACTCATGGCGGCGCTCGCAGCGTCACCGCGTTGCGACGATGATTCAAAGCCCGCATTGATGGCTCTACCCTCCTTTCGCACGGAGGAAGTCGATTGTCCTTGCCTTTCAGAATCGTCTGTTTTTCTTGAATGCCGGCTAGACCGAATTGTTGACAACTTCGGCGTTAACAGCTTGATTGTCGGGAAGATTGTTGCAGCTCAGGTTCGATCCTCGGCCCTGCGGCGAGAGGATATAGATGACGAAGATACGGTGACTGCATCACCGCTGCTGGCGTATGTTTCTCCAGGCCGTTTTGCGACCATCGATAAGAGCGTAGCGTTTCCGTTTCCAGCCGGCTTTCGACGTGGCGAGGATTCCCCAAATGAATCCTAATCTTGCTCTTGAGATGCTTGACCACCTACGCTCGCGTCAAAAGGAAATGGTTGACCTGCTAAAACGCAGTGCGTTGATTGAATCACCCTCGGGAGTACCCGATTCAATCATGCCCATGTTCCAGCTTTTGCGTGAACAACTTGAGGATCTTGGATTCAGCTGCATTCAAATCCCAGGGGAAAAAACAGCGGGCCAACTTCTCGCCATCGACGAACAGGCCGCAGAAAATTGCCCGAGGCAATTATTATTAGGCCATTGCGACACGGTCTGGCCGATCGGCAGCCTGAAAAAAATGCCGGTTCAATCACGCGATGGCTGCCTTTTTGGACCGGGTGTTTATGACATGAAGGGTGGCCTGGTGCAGGCATTGTTCGCACTATCTGCATTGCGAGGCCTCAAGCTTAAACCGAGTGTATCGCCCGTCGTTTTCATTAATTCTGATGAAGAAATCGGCAGCTTCGAATCTGCGGACTTGATTCGTGAATTAGCGCCCGCGGTCGACCGCGTGATGGTCATGGAACCCTCACTTGGGCCAACTGGGTTAATTAAAACAGCGAGAAAAGGCGTGGGGCGATTTGTCATCAAGGTGATCGGACGGGCCGCTCATGCAGGATTAGATCCAGAGAAGGGCGTTAGCGCGATTCTGGAGCTTTCCCATGTTGTGCAGGCGCTCTTCAAACTGAATGATTCCGAAAAAGGGATCACGGTTAACGTTGGCACGATTGACGGCGGGATGCGGCCCAATGTTGTTGCACCAGAAAGTCGCGCAGAGGTTGATGTTCGAGTTCGTACAAAAGAAGACGCCCGGCACATCGAACAAGCGATTTTGGGAATGGAACCGACCGTTCCTGGGACTGAACTAGAAATCAGCGGTCGGATTGGTAGGCCCCCACTCGAACGAACTCCTGGGAATCAAAAGCTTTGGCAGCGAGCTGTTCAAGCGGCCGATTTACTTGAGCTCGCCCTCGATGAGGGTGATGCAGGCGGCGGATCAGATGGAAATTGGACGAGCCTTTACACGCCAACGCTCGATGGCTTGGGGGCTGTCGGCGATGGCGCGCATGCTGTCAATGAACATGTCGTCGAGGACCGCATGCCCGAACGTGCCGCATTATTGGCATGCCTCATGTTGGGACCGCCATTGGCCGCTGATCGTGTTCACCAAGGCAAGTTCGACTGGAATGGTCTCAATCGCCTCGGGGCGGATGATTGAATTGTCATCTGGCGATCTTGTCATCGGTGCATTGGGCGTTTGAGCTGCCACACTAGAGGCAGTTGGAATTTGGCGGGAAATCACGGATGAACAAAAAGGGAAGTGTCCCATTGATTATTGAAAGTTGAGAGATGGCCTCCCGGAAAGCAGAATTCTGCCTTTCGCAATTTCTCAATTTTCGTCGGTTGCAGCCGACGGGGAGACCATGGGAGCGTCGTGCCTGCCGCGTTCAGGGTCAACCACGTAACACCCAACGATATCAGTCGCGTCGGGTGGACGATGAAACGCGTCTGCTCCATGAGATGCATTTACTTGCCCGTCAACGTCCTCGTTTCGGATCTGGCCGTCTTCATCGGTTGCTGGTGGTGATCGACGAGTACACGCGAGAATGCTTGGCGAGTAACCGTCCACCAGTGCCATTGCTGGTTGACGGTTACTTTTTGAGTCGTCGA
>JARGNK010000180.1 GCA_029213145.1 Rubripirellula sp.
TTGGTCGACGGATCGGCGTACTTGGGCTGGGGCCTGGCGGTGTCGGCCGGTTTCTTTCTCGGGATCGCGCTGGCGGATCTTTTGCCGGAGGTCGCTTTTCATGACCACGATCGTAGCAAACTGACCGCGGCGTTATTGCTGGGCGTGGCGATCGCGATCGGGGTCGAATACTTGCCGGGCCATTCCCACGATCACGGATCACACGGCGATGAACACGGTCAACATGACCACGCTCAACATGACCACTCGGACGAATATGACCATAGCGATCACGAACATGACCACCATCGAAACTGACAGCGATCCGTTTAACGAAACGCTATGGGGTGAATATGCGAGAATGCTGATGGTCGGCATGGCAGCCTGCTCGGCGGCGGTGTGGGCAGTGCGATTGGCCAGCGAGCCGGTCGCCATTGCGATGGTCCTCTCCAATGTTCTGATCTTAGGAATCACGATTGGTTTTCGCTTTGCGGGCTTGCAAAGACTGGCTGTTTTGACGCTGCTGGTCGTCGCGACGGCAACGGCCGTGGTGATGATGCAGAATCCAGCAAGTTGGTGGGGGCCGGTTCCCATGTTTTCGCCGGCGGTCACGATCGGTGCATTGTTCGTACTCATGTTTCGCGACGGAATGATCGCAATCAGGAAAAGCGAGAAATCCTTGACTCCCGGAAAGTTGGTCGTCGGATCAGCTCTGCTCGCCACGGCGATCTACATGATTGTGGTTCCAAGTGCTGACGTTTTTTTGACTCGTTTTCAAGAGCGTCCGCAAAGCTACACGATCGAGGATCTATCGCCGCTGGAAGTGTTGCGCATCCGCAGTGCCAAACTGGCCGTGTTCGCAATTTTTGCCTACGCCGGTGCTTGCGTGGGGAGTTTTCTCAACGTGGTAGCCGCCAGCGCGCCTCGCGGCGAGTCGATTGCCTTGCGTTCGTCCGCGTGCCCCAAGTGCGGCACGCCGATTCGCCGCATCGATAACCTACCAATCATCAGCTATCTGCGTCTTCGCGGACGATGCCGAAATTGCGATGTCGCCATTCCAATTCGATACTTCAACGTCGAACTGACGGGCTTCGCGATCTTCGCTTCGCTTTTCCTATTTGAATTAGTCACCGGTGCCGCGAATGTCCCCGGCTTTCAGCATTACCCGTACGCGGGAATCCTCTGGATCATCCTGTACACCAAGTGGCCGGTCGTTGGCGTCTATTTCTTTCACTGCTTGCTGCTGAGCTGCGTCCTGATGCTCGCACTGATGGAACAAGATCGTTTGCGGGCACCGAGATGGATGAGACTCGCGTTGCCGGCGCTATTCGCGGGCCTAGCCATTGCACTGCCGGCGATGCTGACCGTGTCGCTGGCGGACCAAACGCCGCTGCGGTTTCCAACGCAGCTTCCCGGTTGGCTGGACCGAGCACTGACGTGTTTGACAGGCGGCGTTCTGGGCTGGGCGATCGGAAATTTTGCCAGACCAATTTCATTGCGTCGTCGCCAAGCCTCATCATCGCTCTGTTTTGCTTTTACACTGCTGGGCATTGCGATGGGCTGGCAAGCCGTTTTGACGATCGCGGCTGCGTGGCTGGTCGCGATGGTCTTGCTCAAACACGGTGGTGGACGATGGACTCACCCCAGGTGGCTGACCGCCACAACGTTGTTATTTGGGATCGCAATGCTGCATCATCCGGCGTGGAAGTGGCTGGCCGAACAGCTTTCACTTTGAAGTTTTTCAATTGAACGGAAAAAACGACCCGGCTTAAGCAAATTGCGTGCTTTTGCATCCCCATTGCATCTGCTATCTTTGCTCGGCGAACGATTTTGCTTCGAGATTTGGGGTCACGCGGCCGAGTCGGAATGCAGCAATGAGCGATGGACTATCAGTGATCGCCCCTAGCGCGAGCGACGCGTCGGAACAATCTACTGGATCGGTGTTTTCGGGCTGGAGCGATTCGGTCGGGATGGTGGCGTGGATTGGGTGTGCGATCCACTGCGCCGCGATGCCGTTCGTGATCTCCTATTTGCCGGCCCTTGGGCTGAGTTTTTTGGCCGATGAGGCTTTCCACAAATGGATGGCGTTGGGCTGCTTTGCGATCGCGTTGACCGCCTTTGTCCCCGGGCTTCGCAAGCACGGGCGATTGACGCCGGTCATCATCGGCAGTGTCGGCTTGGTGATGATTTCCATTGCCGCCTTTGGGTTCGCCGGCGAATGCTGTGCGGCTTGCGAAAGCAATGCGGCGCAGGCCGGTTTGTCGAGCGTCGCTGGCGGCGGCAGTGGAGGTGTTTCGGAATCGGCTGAAGTCTGCACCGATGCCTGTTGTGCACTTTGTGACGAGGGCGCGACCGCCGATGACGCCACGGCTGGCGAGGCGATGTTGGGCGACTCGACCGGTCCCGCTTCGGCGTCCTTGTTTTCGGCGGGTACATCGCGTTTGGGCGAATGGCTTGCCCGCGTGGCTCCCTGGCTGACGCCTGTCGGCGGCATCATCTTGGTGGCGGCTCATTTGCTCAACCGTCGATACGGATGCTTGTGCGGTTGCTGCGAGCAAGAAACCGCCACGATTGCGGGATGACATAGGCGGTTGCCCTTGCGGCTCAGGCCGCTGAGCATCGAAAGACAAATCACTTTCGGATTCATTCGTGGCCACAAGCTGGCAGCCTGTGGCTAAGACACTTTTCAGTCGTGCAATTCTGAGTCAATTCACGACGCACAGTCCGCCGATGCTTGCCTTGCTCCGGCTTTCTCTCGTTCGCATGGGTGTTCCGCAACGCGGACGATGAACGAAGTGAAAATATTCGCGTCATCCCCGAAGCACCTCCATATTACAATCGCACTGCACATACACGGCGTTAGCTTTCTTTCAGTGTCAGGAGAGTGCCCATGTTTCGATCTGCTTTTCTTTGTGTCGTCCGTTTGTGTGGCGTCTCTCCTTCCGGCGCCTGTCTTTCCGGCGCCTGTCTTTCCGGCGCAGGAACTCACGTTCAAGAGCCGCCACACCAGTGATCGCGTTATCGACCTACCGAACCGCCGCTTTGATACCACCGCTGCCACGTGGCGTTTCGGTGGTCGTGCTCATTCAACTTCCCGACGACGACTATCAGACCGTGCTGGCGCGAGCAATCGCGGTCCACCATGCAACCCATGTTGTATCGAGTCCTGGTGACGATTCGCTGTTGGCTCAAATGTTTGCGTTCGCTATTGAAGGCTTTGTTCTCGCTGTTGATCCAGAGACTGCAGAGCAATGGGAATCTCGCCGTCTCGTCGATCAGCCATTTGTTCTAGGACCCTCTGGTCGGTTTGATCGGAATGAAAGACGATGGCGCCCGATCCAAAAAGCACGTGCACGCCTGCGGGATGACGACTCCCAATTGAGCCAACCGTTTCAGGATCTTCCACCGCAAATTCATCGAGATTGGATTGGATGCCTCCCCCAACATTACGCAGGGTCGCACGTGTTCCACTTAGCCATCCAAGGTCATCGAGGCCAATCAGCTTCTCGGACACAAAGGCGGTGTTGGCGAGGCCATCGCTGACATCATCCATCGAGACTGGCTGATTCATGACAAAGCAACCAAGATCAGTTGTATCAATGCTCTTTTCCTTAACATGATGGATTCCAGTGTAACTGCTCGCGTTCGTCGGCTGACCCAATGACGATGGACACTGAATCCCCGGAAATATCACTTCCCGTACCTGCTTGTTTTTGTCCGAATACACACCAACGGCTCGATCGATTTTTGATGCGATAACGGGTTGATCAAGTAGGTCAGCGAGTCGCCCCAACCAATTATGGTGATCTCCATTCGCTTCACTTTTGACCGGCCCAGAATCGGAAATGGTTCCGACGGGAAAATGCAACCAGCGGTCGTGGTAGCTTTGCAACGCAAGGCTGATAGAGGTTAAGTTTGTCTTGCAAGTTACTTGCCTTGCCGACTCACGCATCGCCTGTACCGCTGGCGAAAGTAACCCAATCAATAATCCGATGATTGCGATCACCACAAGTAGTTCAACCAACGTGAAGGCGCGCATGCGTTTCAACGCGTGCATGGATACCGATCCATTACCTGCTGGTGGCTGGAATACGCGGCAACTACGTTTCGTCAGCAATGAATCGCATCGTCGATGAATTTTAGACATCTCTAACCTTTAATTCTAAAAGTGGCTCGCTGGCGTCCCGTCGCGATTCTCTTATGGCTCGCGGTAATTCGTTTCAGAATTCCAAGTCGCCCTCATGATGCTAGTGATCACTGAAGCGACAGCTCATTTCTCTGAACAGTTATTAGCTCGGTTCCGTTATGCATTAGCTTTGCAACGAAGAGGACTTCGTCGCGATTACCCATGGTTTTCGACACTTCAATCCAATCATTCTTGGATACATCGACGGGTAGTTTGAAGAAATTCGCATCCGGCGATTCTATTTCGGCGACGGCACGGAGCGCGTTTTCAAGCAAGGCAATCCGTTCTCGCTCACGTTCGGCTCGGAGATCTTGGCCAGCCTGTTTCACAATCGCTGTCGAATAGACACTGATTAAAATCGCAAGAGCAATGATAAGCATGAGCAGCGCCGAGCCGCGGCGATCTGGAGCATGGCGGCCAGCGTGATGGTGTGTTGAGTAACGCCGGTACGTCTCGCGACGAATTTCCCCTTTGAAAATTGTTTCAATAGGAACCGAGTCAAGATGAACCCAGAGCGACGTTTTGGTGTTACTTTGCATTCTTTTCATGATCAAGCTTCACGTTCCTTCCAGCCCGCAATCACCGTGATCGGTTGTTTGGGGAACCGTTTGTCCGTGATGATCCATTGAGCGGTCGCGTCTGCAGGGTCTTGAGAGAGCTGCACTTCAATGCCTGCGCCAAAATCGAAGTCTTCTCGTCGTGTGATTTGCTGATCCGTTGTCGTTTGAACCCGAGATATTTTGGAGCCATCCACGATCCGGTAAGTGATGTTTTCCGTTGTGGTCAAGACGCGTAGTTCACCGTTGCTGTCGAAAAGCAGTTCGCTGTCCCGTGCGTCAGCATCTTCCCTAAACATCTTCGCAAACGCTCTGACTTGTTGCCGGAACAACCGGTTTGAAGTCGCTCTCTCGTTACTGCGCTGAACCAGCGTTAATAGGCCAAGAGCAGAGCCCATCAAGGAGCTTAGAATCACTAAGGAAACGAGTATTTCAATCAAAGTGAATGCTGGCCGTGATGCTGGCCGACTGCCGAGATCTGGCCCCTTGCTGTGGTCTGGTTTGCTGAGGTCCGACATGCTGAAGTCTAACGGGTTGAAGTCTTGCGGGAGGATAGGTGTTTGGCGTCCCGTTTGATGGAAGGTCTGATTGGTCATGGCGTCATCTCATAGATCCATAAATACCGGACCCGCTGAGTGGCTCCCTGCCCCAACGTGAACTTGAGCTTGCTGCCGTCGAGTGGTTCCCCTTCAAAGGGCGTGATGAAAACTTCGGCTCCAACTTGGAACGCAAGTTGTTCGGCATCCGCTAGTCGTCGCCTCGGTTCGATTGAGTTCAATTGGCCGATCAGGTTATCCAGAGCCACTGCGTTGACGAGACCTTGATGAGTTTGGGTATCATAAGCGTGAAGGCTTCGATTGACTTTGAGCATCGCGGTCATCGCGACGGAGAGGAAGCCAATTGCCATAATGGACTCAAGCAGGGTGAACCCGTTTTTTTCATGTTTTCGGACCGGTTGATGCAATGTCTTAACCATCTCAATTACGTTCATGCCATTAAAGAGACAAGTTGATAAATCACACTGAAAACCACTGTCAGATTCGCCAAAGCGTACAGTCCGATCAGGATCAGAATGAGCGGGATTAACCAGGTTGCACGAAGCTGCCAGCTGTAATCCAGTCGTCGATTGACTGAACTTGCGAGGCCCTCGAGTGCCGTGGGTAGATTGCCAGTTGCGGAAGCCGTTGCCAGCCACGCGTCCTCTTTTGATCGGATCAAGCCCGACTGCCGCAGTGCGATTACGAAGGCGCCGCCAGCGTCAATCAACGAGGCGCTTTTGCGACATCTTGACGCAATCCATCTCGCACCGCATGTGTCCGCAGCAATTAAAAGTAATTGATCGTCCGCGGTTCCTCCACGCATGCCCCGAGCCAGAGAACGAAATAAAGAAGTTCTTTGGCGGTCGATCCAAGATCGACCAAACCACGGAACGAAACCCACCAACCACTGGGGGAATTTTGGTAGAAGTAGTCCCGATACAAGCCACGTGATAAAGAGGATTGAAAATATATCGAAGTAGAGAGTGATTGAGTCCATGTAATTCATCAACTGAGATAGTTGCATGGACAAGGTGACTTCGAGGTTAGTCACAAAGGGAAGGATAAAACGACTGGTGAATTCTCCCAAAACGCAGGATCCCAGCAGTAGTAATCCTAGATAGGTTAGCTGGGAACTGATCTGTGCATCGAATGTCCATCTGCCCCGATCGAGCTCCTCCGAGTACGATTGTGCTTGTATTAAATCCTGTTTGCGAGGTACCTGATTCGATCCATTGATCATCAACGCAAGCGTGTCTGCTGCAATCGGCAAACGGGACAAACGAACGCTGTCTATTTCGCTCTCTCCGCTTTGAATCACGTCCGCGCACTTTTTGATTCTTGCTCCTAAACGACTGCGGAAAGTTTCCCCGATCAGGTTCAGTGTGGTGGAAAGTGGCATTCCCTGTTGATGGGCAAGTCGAACGCAGCGATTCAGCGTGCCTGTCTCTTCTTGGTAACGCAGTTTTGCATTCAAGAACATTGAAACAACCGCTAACCCCAGTATCAGAATCGACATCGGATGAGGCACAGCAAAAATGATCGCGCCGAATCCAGCGATCCCGGTGATTGTTTCAGCGATTAGAGTGATGAAAACACCCAATCGCGAGTATTGAGTGGTTTTGCCACGTATCAGGCGACGTCTTATCCATCTCACCACTGCGATGATGACTATTGTCGATGCAATGACATAGAAAATGAGAAAGGGGGAATCCATGGCTAGGCAAGCCCCTTCAATGTTACAAACAAAGAAGAGGTAGTCGTGTACATCGCGTAGACTGCAATGAACGCTGAAATCAAGATCACGGTGTTAGACACAAAGACGTTGGCGCGTACGAAGCGTGATTGCGCTAGTTGATGAGATTCTTCCGCTGCGGCCTCCCATAATGCCAATGCCTGCTCGTGTGATTTTTCTTCGCAGAACAGGCCCGGCAGCACCGACACGGGGGGAACATGTAGAGGGATCGCAGCCAGAACGCTCGAAAGTGCTTGGCCCTCCGCGAGTTGGTTCGCAGCCCTCTGAGACCAATCACGGATAGTAGGGTTGCCAATCGTCATGGATGAATTTTTCAAAGCTTCGGAGTAAGTTCGCCTTTCGATGATGGACTTGTAGACGGATTGGCAGAGTTCCGCAGCGACCAAGCATTCCATGGTGGAACCGAACATTGGCAATCTTGCCATCCACGAACAAATCGCACTCGGGATCCGATGCTTGATAAATAACAAAAGCAATATCGAAAATGCCAAGCAAAATGCGGCGGCAAGGACATAGCACGTGAAGATGGTGTTCATCCAACTCACATCCATGGTTTCAGCGTCAAGCATATCAAAGAAATATACTTTTTTTCGAGTCAGATACAGATTGTCGGTAGCGACAGCTTCCATCATCTGGATGAGAAATGATCCAACCATTAGCGAAAGCAGGAGGTAGCCGCTGCCCGTTAGTACCAGACGCACCAGTTGCCGATAGATGCCGGAACGTATTTCATTCCAGAATTCAATTCGCGCCTGCTGTGCGGCGTTAAGTGGTTGATGACGGACCGGGTCACTCACAATAGTGTCCCTTTTGCTTCGAGTAGTATCGGATTCAGGATCGCGTACAGTAATATTGCGATCACGAAAATGGTCAGTCCCCATCCAATGATTTGCGGGGCCACCAGCCGACTGAGTTGTCTTTGATAACTGGCCCTTCGTCGGTAGATCTCGCTGAGACTTTTTAGTTCTTCCGCAACTCGGTCAGGGCTTGGGTCTCCCGAAATCAGATGCGTGATACACTCGCTAATCGGTTCGGGGCAACGAGCGGGCGTCGATAGCTCACCAGATGAAAAGAAGCCATCACGAATCTGTTCGGGGACTTCTCGCCATTCTTGCGAAATTCCCGCAACATTTGCGGACAGAGCAATCATGGTTGGCAAATCGGTTTTAGGGAATCTTTGGCTGCCCTGAGTGCTTTTCGAGAGATCCGGCGGCGGGGCCAATTGGGTAGCGAGCCAGCGAGAAAAAATGGCGTACTCTCGATACAACCGAGTTGCTGAATTCAATCGGTCAATTAGATAGAAGAATACTAACGCAATCGATGAAACAAAGATCACGGCGGCAAAACCGGCGATCAAGAGATTCTCGGTTAGCCATCGTGCAATGCCAGTCACAAGACCGTCCAAGGGAAGCAGGCTTGATGCAGCGGTTGATTGAATTACAAATGGCAAAATGACGAAAAGGATGAACGCTGAGATTGTCGCGTTCAATAGCGGTGTGATCGCTGCTAGTCGCGTCTGTTTTCTTTCGCTGGATGACTGTTGGATCAAATCAACCAGTAGGTAAAGCGGAGCACTCGATCCCGTCTCGATGACCACCTGCAGCGTGGATTGGATCGCAGTTTGGTACCGCCCTGACAGGCAGTCAAATGCTTCCGGTAGCGGTTTGCCCTGTTCGAGGTTCTGTCGCACGAACGTGGCAGCATCTCCTAGATCACCGAGCGAAACATTCTCGTAAAGTTTCAGTCCTGCCGATATCGATTGCTTGGCTTTCACCAAACTCGCCACCTCGGTCAGAAGAAGCACGAGTACATCTTCGCTTGGCTTGATTGCCGCTGCTTGTGATTCGTTCATGCGTGTCTCCCAAGGACGCGGAAGACTTCGTTTGCATCCGTGATGTTGTTCTCAATCAACTCCGCTGCTTGCCCTCGTAGCGATAGGCCACTGCGTTCATGAACCAATTGGTCGATTTCATCCGCCGCCGCACCCGATTCTAACCGGTTGAAAATCGTTTGGGAAAAGTCGGATCCATCGAACTCTATCAACTGGAACAGAGGCACTCTGCCGCGGTATCCCGTGCCGTGGCAAGAATCGCAGTTTGCCTTGCACGACTCGACGGCTTGGCATTGTTCGCAAATGCGTCGCACGAGTCGTTGGCAAACAACCCCTCGTAATCCCGATCGTATCGCATAGGTCGGTAGCTGCATTTGCACGAGTCGCCGCAACGTCGAACCTAGGGATCGCGCGTGAATCGAAGAAAAACACAGATGACCAGTCATCGAGGCTGACAGAACTGCCTCCGCCGTTTCGTCATCTCTAATCTCGCTAACCAGCAACACCTCGGCATCCTGGCGGACAGCTGATCGCATGGCTGCTGCGAGAGTTAGGCCGCTATTGGGTTGTAGTTGTGATTGGCTAATCGATTCGATGATCGATTCAACGGGATCTTCAATCGTCAGCACGCTGCGATTTTTTTCATTGGAAGCGATGTACTGCAAACATGCATAAAGTGTTGTTGTCTTTCCGCTGCCTGCAGGGCCAGCGATTAAGATCCACCCGTCACGCGCGTCACAGGCGTTTTTAAGCCGATCGGTGGTATTCCCATCAAGACCAAGTTGATCCAACCGCAGGACAGCTCCACCCTGTCCCATGATCCGAATGACTGCTCGATTTCCGTGGACGGTTGAAAAAATTCCCAGCCGCATTTCGTGAGGTTGATTCTGTTGATCGGTCCACTTGAAAGCCCCTTCCTGTGGAACCCCACCCATGTACGAGGGTAATTTGGCAAGCGACATCAAACGCGCAACAGGACTGGTTGTTGAGTCATGTGGAATCGATTTTGCCAGATGCAACACACCATCGATTCGGTAAAAAACTTCCCAGCGATCGCGACGCGGCTGAAAATGGATATCACTGACAGATTGTCTGATTGCCTCCGACAAACAATCATCCACCATCTTGGTCGCAAATCCAGCATCATCACGGGATTCACGTGAGATGGAGAATGGGAATTGCATGAGCGATGGAATCCGGAGTTGGTGTATTGCCTAGCCAACTAAAAAAACTTGCTACACTTGTTACCGTTCGTTGGAAAAAAAGGGAGCGCACGGTGAGCACACAAAAACAGCATAACGGATTTACACTGCTCGAGTTACTGGTGGTGGTTGGAGTTATCGGCATTCTGATTGGTTTGCTCCTTCCCGCGGTTCAGGCGGCGCGAGAGGCGGCCAGAAGAATGAGTTGCAGTAACAACTTAAAGCAGGTCGCGTTGGGCGTTCATCAGTACCACAGTGCTTTCCGTATCTTGCCACCTCACGGGACCGGCACCTTCACTCAGCAGAATGACCCAGGGTCCTCCAATCAGTTTCGTCTGAGTTTCTTGGTTTCGATTTTACCCTTCGTCGGCGAGACCTCGGTTTGGGATTCGATTAGTAACGAATATCAAGGGGCTTCGTTATCGTCGGACATCTTAGCAAGAGGTGAGGTTGATGATCCGTATGAAATGAGTTGGGAAGTAGACCAAGGAGAGGAGTTGGGGTATCTCTATTCCCCGATGGGACCTTCACCGTCGATTCCCTCGTACCGATTCTGGCATATTGAAGTCTCATGCTATCGCTGTCCTTCCGACCCCGGGGTCGGTAGTCCAGCACTTGGGAGGACGAACTATGCGGCGTGCCTTGGTGATGCGATCGAAGGACTCGACGAGGGGTGGTGGCGTTATCGTGATGCTCAATGGTCGCCGTCGGGAAAAGAGCAAATGCTTGCCACGGGCAGGGGTATGTTCGTTCCTCGGGGCACGATTCGACTGAGTGATGTGACGGACGGATTGTCGAATACGATAATGTTGGGCGAAATTACGACCGACCTAAACGATCGTGATACCCGAACCACTCCAGCATTGAATAACGGATGGAAAGATGGAGTTTTGAACGAAGTCACTTCATGCAGCCTATTGGTGGATCCCGAAAACCCACGCTTTTGGGGCGACGGCAGCTATACAGGCAAAATCACCACGCTGCCCAAATCGAGTTCGCAAGGTCGAGGATTTCGCTGGGCCGATTCGATGCCACTGATGACGGGATTCAATACCATCCGCCCTCCCAACGCTGAATTATGTTTTGGAGCGGGTAGTGAAACGATTGGCACGCTGCCATCAAGTAGTCGCCATCAAGGTGGTATGCATGTTGCGATGGGAGATGGTGCGATTGTCTTTTTGACCGATTCCATCGACGCTGGCACGCAATCTTCCGGCACCGTTACGCTTGAGGGAGTCGGTGAGCTTGCCCCCGGGCGTTCGAGTGTGTTCGGGCTATGGGGAGCCTTGGGAACGCGAAGTCAAAATGAAGTTATTGCCGAGGATTTGAATCGGTGAGTGATCATCGTCGAAAAGGGTGATGACCTACTGACGTTCGATACAACGCACGGAACCGTACATTTCGCTTTGATGAGCTTCCTTTTTCACTGGCTCATAAACTTGCTTCGTTCGCGATGCCCGATTCACCTGGTGCCCAGGCGGCAACGGCGGTCTATCAATCAATCGCCCCAAAGGCGACTGATGAACATCGGAATGAATCGCTCGATTGGCTGAACGCAATTGATCCTCAAACCGAGGAACTCGATTTCGTAAAAGTGATCACCACTTTGGAATCCATTTACAGTCGTTAACCAGCCAAGAAGTTTTGGCCCTCGGTATGTAGGCACGTAGGTCGCGCAAGGCGGATCCTCGACTGATCGCCGTACCGAAGGACGTAGCGGGTCGGTCCAACTCGACTGATTCCAACCTCGGCCTGTCGCTCTGGCCACCAGCCGCGGGCTTCCGTCGCGGGCTTCCGTCGCGGATTGTTTGCACATAGATCACTTGTGCACCAAACTGTTTCACGAAATCGGACTCGAGTGATTTTCAGAATAGTGCCCCAAGAAATGAAACCAGAAACTCCGTTGGATAAAACGTCTTTAGAAGAGAAGCTGGCACCCGAACCAAAACGCCGTTGGTTTCAATTCCGTCTGCGAACCTTGCTTGTTTTGGTCTTGCTCGCCTCCGGAGTGTTCCGCTGGGCCGGCTGGGAATTGGATCAGCGACGAAAGGAGAAGAAGACGGTTGCGTGGGTGGAAGGAATGTCGGGTGATATATATTTTTCTGGAGATGAATACAATGGTTGTAAAACAGGCTGGTGGATAACAACAAAAAATTCCTGGTTCGGCCCCAGAGCAACCTCGATTGTTCTTAGAAATGATTTAGATGACCTCTCGCCACTGACAGGGCTGACGAGCCTCGAATCACTTGCTTGCCGTGGTACAAACGTGAGCGACCTCTCGCCACTGGTAGAACTGAAGAGCCTCGAATCATTCACCTGCCGAAGTAGAAATGTGAGTGACCCAACTCCTCTGGCAGAACTGAAGAACCTAAAGATACTTTCTCTCAGCAATGCGAAGGTGAGTGACCTGTCTCCTCTGGCAGGCCTGAAGAATCTTGAGTCACTTAGCCTAAGCTATATGCAGGTGAGTGACCTGTCTCCTCTGACAGAAATGAAGAACCTTGAAACACTTGGTTTCCGTCGTACAGTCGTGAGTGACCTAACTCCGCTGGCAGGGCTGAAGAAGATGAGAACTCTTGATCTCAGCAGCACCGAGGTGAGTGACCTAACTCCTCTGGTAGAGCTAGAGGACCTATGGATACTTTCTTTCAACGATACGCAGGTGAGTGACCTGACTCCTCTGGCACGACTGAAGAACCTCGAAAGACTTTTTCTCACGGACACTGAGGTTAGTGACCTATCTCCTCTGGCAAAGCTGAGTAGCCTCATCCTGCTTCATCTGGATGATACACAGGTAAATGACCTAACTCCTCTTGCACAGCATAAGTACCTCGCAGAACTTCGTCTCGCCAGAACGGAAGTGAGCGATCTATCTCCTCTGGCAGGTCTGACGAGGCTCCAAAGCCTTGACCTAAACGGAACGAAAGTGACTGACGAACAGATTAAACAGCTTCGGCTTGCACTTCCGAATTGCGTGATTAGCCGCTAAGTAAGGGCGAACGGGGACAGGCCATGTTCCGTTTGAATTTCAACGCTAGCATCTCGTCAAACCTTGCCTGTCCCCAAGCTCGCTGCCCCCAAGCTCGCTGTCCCCAAGCTCGGCCCGTGTTCAACTGATTGCGAAGCCAGGATTGTGGCCCTAGCTTGTTGCGTATTCATTGACACCGAGCATTTCACATCCCTGCGATCTTGATTCACAAGATCGCACCTGCTGCCGTGATTAACAGCACCGCCTTTTTGAAAGGTTGCGACCCCATCAGTAACCTGATGATTACTGATTGCCCAGAAAGCCGTCCTCGAGCAAACCACTAGGAACGCTGGATGGGATCACTGTGGAGAGACGCGTCTGAAGATCATCAGATGTCAGGGAATCAAGAAACCTTAACACAAGCCCAATCTCATCCTCGTCCAGATCATATTTCGGAAGCGAAACGGTTTCGAGCATCCCTCGATTGACTTCTCGATCCTTGACCACGGTACTTCTCAACTCGACCTGATACAACTGAGTCCCAACTTTGTTGTGTTCAAGCGCTCGTTTCGGCTCAAGGTGATGGAGAATCACTTCGGCCAGATTGGAAAATACTCCGTTGTGCATCCAAGGCCCCGTCTGGGTCACGTTGCGAAGAGAAGGTGTGCGAAATTTGTATTTATCTGTGTCTCTACGACTCCACTCGAACCGTCCAAGATCCAATCCTTCAATGCTACTCTTCCCAGGTCCCAATTGTGGGACAGACAGATTGTGATACTTCTGGTCTGACATCAGAGTCCCAGAATGGCAGACGGAACATTTGGCAGAGCTGTAAAACAAAATCGCACCACGCTTTTGACCAGCATCAAGTGCAGAACGATCACCAGCGAGATAACGATCAAACGGACTGTCAACCATTCCGAATGCCTC
>JARGNK010000181.1 GCA_029213145.1 Rubripirellula sp.
ATCAGATAACTTCAATGGGTTCTTAATATTCCCGGGAGTGGGGCGGAGCAAAGGCAAGCAGAGCGTTGGCAAAACGACGAATAGAGTGGCAGCTACGAAAAGCACTTGAAATGTCTCACCCGTTCTTTCCGCAAGAAACCAGTCTCCTAACAAGGGACCAAATAGCATTCCAATGAATCCACCGATTCCAAAAATCCCGATCGCCTCGGTACGTCGATTCCCAGGTGTGGTCAGAGTGATATAAGTCAATCCACTCGCGAAAACGATCGCTGTTCCTAACACCAGCGAGCCACGTATCACATAAATCACCCAATCAATCTCGGTGATTACCAAGTTCAAAGTCGAAGCCAAACCAAAAACTACGTAACCAATCCCCCACATGGCTCGAGCACCGAGTCGATTGATCCATTGTGCCATCCAAGGCCTCAACGCTAAGCCGGCGATGGCACACGCTCCCATGATCCAGCCAACCTGCCCTAGATCACCACCAAGAAACTCGATCCATCTGCCGTAATGAGCCATCAATGTGTTGGCACAGACGAAACAGGTCTGGCTGACAAAAGCAAGCCAAAAATTTCGGTCGTAGAGAGGGGGATCCAAAGGAATTGATTTTAGAAAGGGGAAAGCGTGGCGGGATCAACGTGAGGAAACCGGAGGCGATGGTGCCCATCCAAACAAATTTGCACCCCAAGCGTCGCACCAGTGTAGCAATGCGACCATCATTGCCACTCCCCACGTCCCCGACCTTCGCAAGGAACGACCGAACCGGCATTTCCTTGTTTGATCATCCACAGTTCAATCATCCCCTGTTCTCGCTTCCAACTAGTCAGGTCCAAACCAGATCCTTCACTCGGTTCCATTCATTTCGCGCCCGCGAATGGGCTCGAATTCATCCGATGGTTAGGTGGACACAGGAACGCATTCGATCCCGCAATCGTTCAGCACGGTGGGATTTGCCCCCCGTCACTCCCTCAACAGACCAATGAACCTGTTTCTCAAAATTCTTTGATGGAATGAGGTGAAAGGTTCACAACACGAGCACCGCCTACTTCCTCAACACCCCAGTGCGACACCACCACAAATGCGGAGGTTCGCTTTCGCGCACGACCGCACAGGTCTCAAACGTTTTTCTTCCCAAACCGGACAGGGCGCGTACTTTCATTCACAATCAGCCGGTCGCCGCTTGAAATTTCAATCACTGGCGAGCAGTTCAATGAAGATGCTGGGTGTATGAGCCTTCGAGAATCAAGATTAGCTCAACAAGCCCAAGATTAGCCCAATAAGCCCAAGATTAGCCCAATAAGCCCAAGATTAGCCCAATAAGCCCAAGATCAGCTCAATAAGCCCAAGATCAGCTCAATAAGCTCAGCTCAATTTCATCCAAGCCCAAACCGGCCCATGGTGGTCCCAAGTATTAAGCATCACGGATTGGACGAAAAAGACTGACCAACAATCATCGAACACCCTTTTCGTCATACCACGCGATGCGGAACAAATCGTAGAATGCACAACGCAGGATTTGATGTTGTTTCTACCTCTCGAATGTAATGCGTTGTCGTGTCAACCAATCAGCCATTCTCTTCTCACCAGGATCCGTTTTTTCCGAACGGACCAGCTTCTCCTCCACCAACGCGACGGTCACGGTGGCCATTCATTCTCGTAGTCATCCTTGGGTTTGGCTTATTGTTCTGTGGCGGTTTCGTGACGCTCAGCTACATCGCGATTCAAAAAGCTGCAGGTGTTCGTCCAACCGTTGACCTTCCTGATGAAATGCCGTCGCCTAGCGATGACCGTGATCAGTTCAACGCATCACTGACTGATTTCGCAGCCAACCCCACGGCAGACCCTTGCGTAGCCCCTGAGGTTTGCGACTTTGTGCAAAACAGCCTCCGTCAACTACGCAACGCTGAATCGATCCCGTTCAGCCGAGAAATGTTCCTGGAGGCAATTGCTGCGAGCCCCGCCGGAGAAGGCAAAATTGGGTTAGTCGAACGACTGACCATCAATACCTGGCTAGCTGAATACGAACCGACTCCCACTATCGACGAACCCCATCATCGAATCTTAAAGGTCCACATGAACGGAACTGGGGATCTGGCAACAGTCGACATGCTGATTTATTCAACCGATAGCCAAGCACAATCTGTCCAATGGTATCTGGTGAAAGAAAACGATGAATGGAAGATGTATGACTGGCAGCGACTTGAATATGGGCGACGCATGTCAGATGAATACGCCGGTTACACCGCAGCCGAAACATCCGATTCTGAAGGCTATGACTTGGCCATGCAGGAATTGGCAGAAGCCCAAAACCTCTGGTGGAATGGCGAACAGGTACTCGCCAGGGCAAAACTTCGGAAATGCGAAAGCACGCCAATGCTCGCCTCCGACCGCCCAGTCGGGCTGCTCAGAACCGCCTACACTTGGATGGGACTCGGCGAGGACGAGGAAGCGATTCGAGTCCTAAAAAGCATCCCCAACCCTGAACAATCTTGGGGAGTTTGGCCATCCATGGCCGCCTGCTTCCTGAACGCGGGCCAACAAGAACAGGCACTGCAGGCTGCATTGAAGGCGCAGGCACAATCGCCAGATCATCCCAATGTTCAATGGTTGCTCTCGCAGCTCAAACCCTCATCAGATGAATCAGCTGAGCACGTTGCCACAGCCCTTCAATTCTGCCCCCATGATGCGACCTACCTCGCTGCCGTAATCGCCAATACACGCCCCGCAGATATTCCGTTAATCCTCGATTGCATCCTGCTCAGCGATAACAACTCAGAATGGTCGCAACTGCTCGATAGCGCAGCTCGATCAACGGAGTGGGGTAAAGCGTTGTTCACCGCCGCTCAACAACGTGCAGATCTGCCACCGAGTTTTGCAACCTTGGTCAACGCGAATATTGCTTGGTCAAAAGCGGATTACGATGATGCAGCCGAATTGTTTCTGAAAGCTCGAGATGAAGCGAATACTACGATACTTCGGGACATTGCCAACCAAGACCATCTTGCAGCGCGATTAGAAAATGGACGGATCGCCGAATTGTTTCGTGAAGTCACGCCCCTTGAAGATGTATTGGCTGAATTAACGCAGCAGGCACTCGACGAGAACCTGGACATCGACCCCGCAGAAATTCTCGAAGCGCTCGCGCAGGTCGATACGGAAGACTCAGATTGGGTCAGCGGACTCCGCGGTCACGCCAACTATCAGCTCCGACAGTACGAATTGGCCCTACCTGACTTGGACCGTTTCTCACGCTGGATCACCACCCAAAGTGAAACGTCTGAAGATGCAGAAGCACCCTCTAATTGGATCGCCGAAGCGGCTGCTTCCCAATTGACCGAAGTCTTGATCAGGCTGGATCAGCCGATGAACGTGTTGAAAAGATGGCCAGCGGACCTCAGCCGACACCATCAGTGGGGAACACTACTGCTGCAACGAAATAATGACAAAATGCGAGAGTCTGCAGTCACCGCGTTTGAGGAAACCCTTCCCGATTCGATTGATGTTCAGCGGTCACGTTTCTTGGCGATGGACGCCAAATTGCGAGGGGATGCTGACGCTTGTGACCAACACCATCGCGACGCCATCGAAAAATGGGAAAGACTCAGCAGCGAAGATGTCGCCTATACAGTACAGAAGCTTATTACAGACCGCGCTCACGATGCGGTCTGGAACCGATTCAGCGGTCCGGCCTTAGATCAACAAGCAACTGATGAGCAGCCTCCACTAAGCGAATCTTTCTTCATGGCGGCTGCCCGCGAGGCGAACGCGTTGAAAGACGAGCAGGCAATTCGGCACTGGATCGATTACGCTGCCCGGCAAGGCGTCGAGACTGGCGACACCAACGCCGTAATGCAAAACACATTCGGAGATCTATTGCTTGAGACAGGGAACTACGAGGCGGCTGCCACCGCATACCTCGCAGCGATTGAACAAGAACAAACCAAAGACACATGGAGATCAGACCAAAGACGACTGAACTATATCGATTCCATGATCAAAGCAGAAAAAACAGACGAGCTGCTGACATGGCTATCAAAACAAGGTGAAGTATCCGCCTTGGATCGAGCAACCATCGAATTGGCGGCCGGAAATGGAGCAAACCTCACCGACCTGCTCGCTGATCAACCCAAGGAAGAAGTGACGCGGTGGCTTCAGCGTTCACAACAGCGCCGAACCCTGGAACGCTACACCGACGAAGCCTGGATGGAGACTCTACTCAACAATCACCCGATCTACCTGAGCTATCTTTTCGGCCAAGCATCGGGTGATTTGGCCGTGCTTCAAAAACAATTACCAGAAACGGAGCAAATGCAGCGATGGGTGCGACAAGCCGTCGGCAGCGATGCAGAGCCAACTAAAATTTCGCTCCGCAACGAAAAACAGCATGCATGGGTCGCAAATCTTAAAAACGGCCAACGTTACCTCGTCGCATTCGAAATGAGGCAATACGAATCATCCAATCTGCCCGAATCCATTCGTCCACAAGTCGCAGATGCAGTTTTGCAGATCTCCCTCCACGTGATCGATCACCAACCACAACCAACTCGCCGCTTGTTTGAAGCAATTGCACGCATTGCAAACGAAGACGCAATCGCATTCCAGTGGAATGACCACGGCTTACTTTGGGCCGGCGACAAGATGGCAGATCGCTTGAAATGGCAAAACCGCGCACCGGTCGAGCAAGCATTGGGAAAATACCGCTTACTTTCGGATCCTGCTTTGAACCAATCAAATGGCTCAGATTTATCACTGACGCAGTGGAGCGACGCACTGGAAGCGACAAGCGGAGAATACCTTCCGATCCTGACCCGACGGTCGATCGGATCAGTCACTGAAATACTCCCGACACAACTCATGAGCGTAAATTTCGACGAGTATTACCTGCAGGTCCAAATGGAAGCCGATAGTCAACTCGACCCGCTGGCGAAATCGGGCCGCCAGTTTCGATGCAATGTTCGCGATGCACAGCAACGCTAACCGAGCCAATCGATTAACCCCCATCCATCGTCCTTGCTTCAGCAAGACGTGACCCGCCAACTGGATGCATTCATGCCTAGCTATGCCATCAAGCGTTCCATCCTGATCGACGCTCCGGCCGAACAAGTTTTTGATACCGTTGCAGATTTCGCAACTTGGCCGACTTGGTCGCCCTGGCTTCAGATTGATCCTCAGGCGGCGTTAAATTACACCGGCAACCCTGGCAACCTGAATTCTGGTTATCAGTGGACCGGAGAAATCGTCGGACAAGGCGAAATGGAGCACTTGGTTCTAAATCGACCGCGGCGAATCGAGGACGATTTACGATTCATTAAACCGATGAATTCGAGATCGGATGTCAGCTTCGATTTTGAATCAAGCGATCACTCGACCAAAGTCACTTGGCAGATGAACGGTAAACTGCCCTGGTTTCTGTTCTGGCTAAAGCCAACCATCACTACGTTCATCTCGATGGATTACGACCGTGGGCTAAAGATGTTGAAAGAGTTCGTCGAAACGGGAGAAGTGCTCAGTGAACTCGAAGTTTTGGGAACCGAGAATCAGAAAGAGATGCACGTTCTTGGGGTTCGAGATTCGGCAACCATCACCCATATCGGGCCAGTCATGGAGAAAACGCTTCAAGAAGTCGACAAGACGATGCAAAGTCATGAGATGACACCCGCTTCCGAAGCGATCAGCATCTATCACCCCGTGAACCTTAAACATGGGCGATTCGAATTCACCACCGGTTTTCCCGTCTCGTCGAAAGTTACGCCACCCTCAGGTTTGCAATGCATTCAGATTCCGTCGGGCAAGTTTTTACGCGTCAGGCATACCGGTAGCTACGACAATCTTGGCAATGCATGGAGTGGCACCTATCAATACGCGAGAGCCAAAAAACTCAAAATTGCCAAACGAGATGGATTCGAAATCTATCGCAACAATCCCAATGACACACCTGTAAACGATTTGGTCACCGACGTTTACGTCCCCCTGAAGTCATCAAAGTGATTCCTGAAATGTGCCGCAAGAACTTGCACCTCGCCCAAATACCCTACCTATAATGAACGCCCGTCTTCCCCAACCAACCATTCCTCCACTCATGGAACAATCCCCACCGATGTCGAAGCTGAATCGCCGCCAATTTTCCGCTCTTGCTGCTTCCGCCTACATGGCGTCCACTGCACCTCGATTGACTCAAGCCCAAAGCCCGAATGAACAATTGGGAGTTTGCATTGCGGGTTTGAATGGTCGGGGCGGAGAGCATATCCGTGGTTTCAACGCCGATCCACGAACCGTGATCCGCGCGATCGTCGACATTGACGAAGAAGTGGCCGGGAAACGCGCTGACCAAATTTCGAAGCTTCAAAACTTCAAACCAGAAGTGTTCACCGACGTTCGAAAGGCGTTGGACGCAGATGGCGTCGATATCCTGACGTGCGCAACGCCCAACCATTGGCATGCCTTGATGGGTGTCTGGGCAATGGAAGCTGGCAAAGATGTCTACATCGAAAAGCCGGTCAGCCATAACATCCATGAAGGCCGCGCACTGGTCACCGCAGCGGAACGCTACGGTCGGATGTTTCAAACCGGCACTCAATCTCGCAGCAGCAGCGCGTGTCGCGATGCCGTCCAATTCTTGGCGGACGGTGGTATCGGAGAAGTCAACTTCGCTCGCGGACTCTGTTACAAACGCCGCAAGTCGATTGGAGCGCTCGGCGATTACCCGATTCCGCCAAATGTCAACTTTGATCTGTGGAGCGGACCAGCGAGCTTGACCGATCCCAAACTTACGCGGGGACGGTTCCATTACGATTGGCACTGGCAACGGCATTACGGTAACGGCGACCTTGGCAATCAAGGCCCACACCAAACCGATATTGCGAGATGGGGCCTTGGTTTGAATCGCCACCCCAATGCGATCATCAGCTATGGCGGGCGACTCGGTTACGACATCGAACGCAAAGACCCCAACTATGTCGACGCTGGTGACACCGCCAACACCGAGGTGTCGATCTATGACTACGGCGATAAATCAATTGTTTTCGAAACCCGCGGCCTGGACGTCAGCGATTCGATGGGCAAAGAAGTCGCGACCTTCTTCGGCGACGGAAAGGGCAATAAGATCGGCGTGATTTTTTATGGCGAAGATGGCTACTTGGCTCAAACACGTTACGACTACTGCCGCGTGTTCGACAAACAAATGAATTTGACCAAAGAATTCAAAGCCCGCAATGTTGGCGATGCACACTTCGCCAACTTCATCGATGCCTGTGTTTCGCGAGATTACGGTTCGCTAAATGCGGATGCCATGACCGGCCACCTGTCTGCCGGTGTCAGCCACCTCGGCAATATTTCTTATTACCTGGGCGAACAAAACAAGGCATCGCTCGAACAGGTGATCGATGCCGTCGGAAAAGTGAAGAGCCTAGACGACAATGCGGCCACGCTCGAACGAACGGTTGAGCACCTCAAAGCAAATGGAGTCGATCTAGAGAAGACTCCGCTGGCGCTCGGCCCCTACTTGGAGTTTGACAATGAGTCGGAAAAGTTCACCAACAATGACGAAGCCAACGAGATGCTGACCCGAGAATACCGTAAAGGCTTCGAGGTCTGAGTGAATCTGAATCGATCGAGCGTCTTTTCCCCTCCACCTCGCTCGCCATCGTGATCAAAGATCACAAACGAGAGCCCAACTCACGCTGGCAATCGCGTTTCCAGGGCAAGACGGATTGCCAGCGGGGTAGGGGCGTCAGCAAAATACGCGACGAACCGTCATCTCAGACACTAAAAAACCTCGGTGAGCAAATTCCTGCTCACCGAGGTTTTATTTTTGCCAAACTTAGAAAATTCGCTACACTTCGCGTGATTTCCGACTCATCAGAGCATTCGCTTGCTCGTCATCGATGAACTTTTCTTGCTTAGGATCCCAGCGAAGTTCACGACCGAGCATCAATGCGATGTTGCACAGGTGACAACTGGTCATGGTTCGGTGGTGCGACCAAACATCGGAAATCGGCTTGCTGCGATCTTCAATGCAGGCAAAGAAGTTACCCATGTGACTACCGGGCTTCTTACCCTTGCAAAGCTCGACGATCTTTTCATCGAGTTCGGCACGGTCTGCATCAGTCAAGGCATTCACCGGCGCTCCCTCGAGCTTGCCACGATTTACAAAGATACGCCCCTTCTCGCCTTCGAATAGGATGCCGTTGCCGAAGTCGACGTTATCACCTTCACGCTTGTAGTGATGGTTGACGTTCATCACCGAACCATTCTCATAGGTCAAGTCGATGTGGAACTTCGTTGCGGTGTTATAACCGTTGGGAAGTTTCGCATCTCCATCAAGAAATGCCTTCCAATTGAAATCACTTGGCACAACCTCGGGGAAGCTACCTTCGCCAGCCACCTTGACCGGCCCCGTTTCGCCTGGTGCCAACGCCCACTGAGCGATGTCAATGTGGTGGGCACCCCAGTCGGTCATCTTGCCGCCCGAGTACTCGAAGTACCAGCGGAACATCCGACGACGCTCTTCGCAATAATCAGCATCAGGTGCCGGACCAACCCACATATTCCAATCAAGATCGTCAGGCGTTTCGGTGTATTTGAAGGGACCGCCGGACGGTGCACCGCCGATCGCCACATACGCGTTGACCTTCTTACCAAGTCGCCCGCTGTGTACCATTGCAACCGCAGTCAAGAACTTGTCCTTCGTACTGCGTTGCTGCGTTCCCACTTGAAATACGCGACCAGTCTCTTCCACCACTTTGCGGATCTGCTTGCCTTCGTCGATCGTCAGCGTTAGCGGCTTCTCGCAGTACACATCCGCGCCACTTTCCAGGGCAGCAATTGCGATTGGAACGTGCCAGTGGTCAGGAGTGCCAATCGTAACAACGTCTGGCTTTTCCTCTTTCAACATCTCGCGATAGTCGGTGTACGTATTCAGCTTGCCACCGAACGCCTTATTGAATTCCTGGCAGTGCAATTCGTCCACGTCACAAACGGCAACCATGTTGGCATAGCGCGCCGCATCGCGAGCGATCCCACCACCTCGGTTGTAGCGGCCACGACTGCCACCAACACCGATCGAAGCCAAACGCAATTTTTTCGAATCCGCTTGAGCAATAGCGGGAGAAACAGCCAGCGCGGAACCGGCCGCAGCGCTCGTCTTCAAAAATCCACGACGTGATGAATGCATGAAAATGCTCCTGGTAGGGGGTAAAGGCAAGAACTCAACATCATAACTGTCGAAGCCGCCCGTTGGGAGGACTTCTCGTCACTCCCTAAAAAGCAAGACCCAGAAAAGGAAACGGCCTGAAAAAAAAATCGGGCCCACAAGAGCGGGCCCACAATAGATCGGTTCAAGTAATCGTATCAACGCGTATCAGACCAAACGCAAAATCGCGTCACACCGACAGCCTGCCTTACGACAATGGCAACGGACTGCCGCATAAACGCCGCCAAAGCTCAGTTAGCTCTTCTTCCCTCGGGATTTCCCCACTTCGGTCGACCACCAGCCACGGACGGGCTCTTCGAATCACTCCCTTTTCGAGAAAATCGCCGAACAACCGCAACCGCAGAAGAGAGTCCGTCGAATGATTCGTGGTGAACGGACTATCGTGAGGCCCCAATAAGACGCCAACGGCGTGTCCCCGACTCTTGGCCAAGCTAATCGGAGCTGACCCAGCGGTGTCCAAAGTATCGTCCCCCGATGGATCATCCGGCACGAAGGAATCAATGTCGCCACACATCGTGTCGATATCGAGCTTGGGATGTGTATCCAAAAGTGAAGTTTGAATGGACACGGTGACCTCTAAGACCAGACGTGACGCACTCACCTCAATCGGAGAAAACACCAACCGCAATGCGTAAGAGTTTTCACCTTGCGGGTAGTTGACGTGCCAATGGTTACCACGCACGTACTGTTCATCTGCCACCGGCAGATGATCTTGCTGGACAGCGCGCAGCTCGAGCAAGGTTTCTGTGCCGTCCCCGTCGATCAGCTTGATACCAAGATCGCCACCTCGGGCATCGACGGCCCAACGGCTCGACCCATCTGACCAGGTCGCAACGCCTAGTTTCTCAGTCTGCCACATAAGTGTTTGTTGTCTGTTGTGAGTATTAAATTTTAGATGGTTCGCGGCGGCGAACCGATGACAAGCCCTTCGTTGCTACCTTTCAAGCACTTGCAGCAACAAATCCCCAGCTAAAGCGTTCGTTCTCGAAAACCGTTGAGAAAACTTCTTGATCGTGATTGAATCCACCTTCGCTTCGACCAGAGCCAATCAAACCAAGAGCAAACGTTTTATGTTCAACAAATTGATTCAGTCAATCGGGATCAAAAAGCAAATCAGTTACTTGACCACCTCTTCGGGAATGATCTTTTCATTTTGCCAATAGAATCCATCGCTCCGTTTTTCCAAAATCCTCGCCCGACTGCCGGGGGCCAAAGGCTTCTCGTCTTGAGGCAAAAACGCAGCCAATTTATCAGCTTGCTCACGGTACTTAGCATCAACAGTTTCACCCCATAGCAAATTCGTCAGCTCCAACGGATCGGCCTTTCGATCGTACAACTCTTCGCCACCGTCGGCGTAGCGAATGTATCGCCAACGATTATCGCAAGCGCTATGATTCCCTGCATTGTGCGAACAAATCGCGGGCCGCGTCCGTTCTGTTTCCGGGTTCCGAATTTGAGGTATCAGACTCAGCCCCTCGATTCCGTCTGCTTGCGGCAACCCAACCATTTCGGACAAGGTCGGATACAGATCCATCAATTCAGCTGGCTGCTCACAACGTGCCGCCCTGGGGACATTCGGCCCAGCCAGAATCAAGGGAACACGAGTGGAATGTCGCCAAAGGGAATTTTTCCCTGAAATCGCTTTCTCACCCAAGTGATAGCCGTGATCACTCCACAGTACGACAATCGTGTTGTCAGCGTGTGGAGATTTCTCAAGTGCATCGAGTACCCGTCCTACTTGGCTGTCAACAAAACTGATGCACGCCAAATACGATCTTGCCAAGTTGCGCAGCTGGTCATTTTTCTCCAACCAACTTGTACGGGGTTCCGGTAGGTACCAATGAATGAACCACGATGACTCGGGGGTGTCGTCACGATCGCCTTTCAGGATTGGCGGCATCGTCATGGTTTGCTCTGGATACAGATCAAACCATTTCTGGGTTGCGTAACACGGCACGTGCGGCAGGAAAAACCCAACCGACAGAAAGAACGGTTTGTCTTCCGGCATGTTTTCCAGCTCATCCACTGCCCACGAAGCAACTCGCCAATCCCCCTTGTCTTCGTCTTCATGCGGAAATACGCCCCAGTCCATGAGCGGATTATTTCCGCCGGGGGTCGGACCGATCAGTTTTTTCTTCGGCCGTACTCCAACGCTGGCAGGTGGCCCCCAAACATCAGCCTCTTCCTGGCCCGCTTTGCGACCGTAACTTCCGTGATAAATCTTGCCACCGATCAGCGTTCGATAGCCATGACTGCGGAAGTGCTGTGGCATCGTCACGATGTCAGCGAGTTCGGGAACATTGCGAATCCACGGCGCCAATCCGTAGACACCGGTGGAGGTCGGACGACGGGACGTCATCAACGACGTGCGGGATGGATTGCAAAGTGGAGCCTGACAATGGGCATTGGTAAAGGTCAACCCACGTGCCGCCAACCGTGCCATCGCTGGCGTTTTGACATCGGGATGCCCGCTCAGCGGTTCCACCCAATCATTTAAGTCATCGATCGCAATCATCACGATATTCGGACGATCTGCGGCAACCACCGCGGTCGGCGCGAAGATCAGTATGGCCAGGCAAACATATCGCTGCATTGGAGAGTCTCTGCATGAGGAAGAATCCAGCACAGAGCTTACCAAAACAAACGCTGAGTGTGGCGTTCCAATCTGATGACACAGGGACACTCACCGAAGTTCGGATGGCCGAACGCTGCGCAGCAACATCACATGCCACCGGACACCCCGATTGATGAAACTTCGCTACAGATTCTCCAACACATAGTTGGTCATCATCCGCCTGAGATGCCGTGTTGTGTTGGTTCGCTCACGAATTGAGTGCGTCCGGCCAGGATAGATCATCAGATCAAATTGCTTGTCATGGGCAACCAACTCATCGACCAGCATCTCGGTGGTAGCGACATGGCAATTGTCATCATCGGTTCCGTGCACCAACAGCAGACTGCCTTTGAGGTGTTTCGCAAAGTGAATTGGGGATCCCTGATAAAACCCTTCCACGTTCAGATGAGGCAAGCTCATATACCGTTCTTGGTAAATCGTGTCGTAATAACGCTGATTGGGTACCGGTGCGATCGCAATCGCCATCTTGTAAAGGTCCGGATACTTGAACACGGCATGCAAACTGGACGACCCACCACCACTCCATCCCCAAATCCCGACCCGATCCGCATCCAAATAAGGACGCTCTTTTAACACGGCACGTACGGCAGCGGCTTGGTCTGCTGGTGGCAGAATACCGATTTTCTTGTAGATGCTCTTGCGAAACTCGCAGCCTCTCGGCGCCTTGGTTCCACGATTATCGAAGCTCATCACCACATAGCCTTGTTGCGCCATCATCAGATGCCACAGGTACGACTTACCACCCCAACGATTGACCACCGTCGAACCAGCAGGTTCACCATAGACATAAACAAGCAGTGGATACTTTTGCCCCTCTTTCATGTTAGGCGGCTTGATACACCACCCATCCAGTTCCACTCCATCCTCCACCGCGACACGGAAAAACTCCGTACTCGTGTGATCCAGCTCGCCAAACGTCTTTGTCAGTTTCTGATTGTCTTCCAAGCGACGCAGCGGAAAGTGATCTGCCAACCGAATCACATTCACAACGGGCGGTTGATCCGCCGAAGATCGTGTGTGAATTGCCAAACTTCCATCAGGGGACACGTCATATGCGTGCGTGCCGGGTACGGAGGGACCCGAAACTGGGGTGACTCGTTCCAGTCCTGAGCCATCCAAATGAATCCGGTACAGATACCGCTCGGTTGCCGACTCGGGAGAGGCGATGAAGTAGGCAAGCTGGTTCTCGTCATCAACTTCCAGCAATTGAATCACGTCAAAATCACCTCGGGTCACCGCCTGAACCTCTCCGGTGTCGAGCGATGCCAAGTAGAGGTGTCGCCAACCAGTTCGGTCACTCATCCAAGTGAATTGCTTACCATTCTTCAGCCAGATCAACTCATCATTGACATCAATCCAAGCATCATCCCGTTCGACGAAAACTTCAGAAACAGTCTTGCTCAGAAAATCAGCCAAGAAGACGCGATTGGTATTCTGCAGTCGGTTGAGTTGCTGAATCAGCAAACGCGGTTGTTGATCGCCTGTTCCGAACGCACCCTGAGGCACAAATTCCATTTTAGGCAGGTAATGCTCGCGGGGATCACCTGGAATCCCGATCATCGTGCTGACACCTGTCTCGCAGTCGACCACGCCGACGCGACAACTTGGATTCGTTTGGCCGACTTTGGGATAAGCGAAGTAGCGCACCTCTGGGTACAAAGAATCAAGATTATTGATCAACGGAAACTGAGGAACACCTTCAGTGTTGAGTTGCCAATAGGCAATCGTCTTGCCATCCGGACTGAAACGGAATGCGTCGCGCAAACCTAACTCTTCTTCGTAGACCCAATCGGTCGTTCCATTGATCACAAATTCGTTCTCGGCAGTCGTCAATCGCGTGATCTTGTGATTGCGACAATCTTCCAGGTAGATGTCACCGTCACGCACGTAGGCAACATGACGATTGGATGGCGAGAACTTGGCAAACATCAAAGTCGATGGTGGTGCGTCGCCACCAAGCTTTTTCAACTGACCACTG